>JAEEOQ010000098.1 GCA_016284355.1 Lachnospiraceae bacterium | reverse complement strand
TTTGCAGTGCTGATGTTCCCGCTTGTTTCCTATATCTATCTGGTCTGCGTATATTTCAGCTTTAAGATATACGGCAGAGTAGAGGGAAAAACCAGGGTTGCGGGGCACCCGGGGGAATTTTTCTTTTCTCTTCAAAATGAGAGCTTTTTTGCGTTTGCTTCGGTGCAGACCGTATTGTATTCCGATTTTTCAACCATTACAGGCTTTGACGGCAATCTTCGCTATGAGCTTATGCCGGGTAGCGGTGTTTACAAAAGCTCTGTTTTGGTATGCAAATACAGAGGGCAGTACAGAGTAGGAGTTAAGGAAGTAATAATTGAAGACTTTTTTGGCTTTTTTAAGCTACGCTATGAAAATAAAGAGCAGACGGAAGTTACGGTAATGCCCAATATCGTATATCTTGACGGTCTTAGAAGCAGCGACGTGACCTCTGTTACAGCAAGGGATTCAAAGATAAACAGGACAGAACGTGATGTTCTTTTAAGAGAATATGTGCAGGGTGACCCTGTTAAGGATATTAACTGGAAAACCTACGCAAAAACAGGCGACCTTATGGTAAGAAACCGCATCGGCGAGGAGAAACAGGGCGTCTGCATTATCATGGACACAAAAAGGTACAGCAGTGATATAAACGATTACCTGCCACTTGAAAACAAAACAATAGAGGCAACCCTTGCCCTTGCCATGTTTTTCCTTAAAAAGAATATCCCTGTAAATGTGGTATTTTATGCAGCCAAACTCATTAATATCCCGGTTTCAAGCATGCACGATTTTGGAAAGCTTTACAAGAGCTTTTCGGAGATCCTTTTTAAGAGAGAATATGTTTTTGCATACACCTACGAAGCTCTTCAGGCAGACAATTTTCTTTTTGATGCAAAAATGTGCTTCTTTGTACTGCATGAAAAGGGCAAAGAGAGCGAGATACTTTGCGGCGAGCTTAGGGAAAACAACGTTCTTTATTTAAATTACCTTGTTACGGACGAACTCATAAAAGAAAATAAAAACGACTTCAGAGTTGCCACCGAAGCGGATCTTAAGGAGGTGCTCTGATGTCGGTATTTATTTATGACCTTCTTTTTTCGCTTCCTATAGGATTTTTGCTTTTCCTTATAAAGACCCTGTTATTTGGGGTTAATGTCGGTGTAAAGGAGTCTGTGCTCTTTGGGATCGTTATCGGCATAAGTGTCCTTGTATCAGCGGTAAAGGCTGCGGATAAAAGGATAAAGATTGCGGCAACGCTAACATTTGTTGCGGCGGGAACCAGAGTATTTTTATATTTTTATAAAAGAGAAGGAGGATGGGATGTCCTTTTTGAAGTCCTTATCGCCCTTGTATGCGTTGCGGTAGGGTTTGCCCTTGGTCTTCTTGTGAGACGCTTTTTGGCTGTAAGAGTAATGGTGCTTTTGCTGGCTTTAGGCGTTTTGATCCCTCAATTTTTTGAAGTCTACACTGTAAGTAAGATAATGCTCTTTAACAGTGTTTATCTTGTGTTTGCCCTTTTTGCCATGGAAGTACAGCTCCGGTCAAAAAAGGAGGGCGATACAGATGCAAGAAAACACATGGTATATATCAGTTTGTTTTTAATTGCTGCATCTGTTTTGGTTGCAGTTATGCCGGCTCCAAACAAGCCTATTGACTGGTCGCCGGTTATCCGTGCTTATAGATTTATAGAAGATAAGATCTACGATACCATAAAAGAGCTGCAGGGAGAGGGAAATAAGGATCCAGACAGCTTTTACTTCGGCTTTAGTGACAGCAGTAGCGTAAACGGCGGCTCGCAAGGCTATTCAAGAAGTATTATGGACGTAAAGTACACGGTCTATACTTCAAGAGAGTATCTTGACGGACGTATTTTTAATCACTTTGACGGAAAATCCTGGAGCTGCGGCGGCGTTAAGGCAAATGACCTTAATATGGACTCAGTTATTACCATGGTGGCTTTACTTAAGGCTAATCCGGAGTACAGCTCCGATTATTTTAAGATGAGCAGGGTAGAGGTCTCATTCCTTACGGATGATTATGACAGACTGTTTGTAAGTCCTAAGACCATGGTAAGGCTTCTTAGACCTGCAGAGCTTCTTGCCACGGATGACAACGGTATGGTAAGGGGCTCAAACTACGAAGGAAAGCTTTCATACAACTACGATTATATAATCGTAAACAGATATAATGACGCGGTGATCGACCTTATAAACAAGGCTGAATACCCGACAAAGAATGAGTGGGAGGAAATACTTACCGCGGAAGGCCGCAGCCCCCTCGGTATCCAGTCTTATGAAAGCTTCCTTGATTATGAGGATTACGTTTATAAGACCTATCTTGAAGATGAGAAGTTTAAAGTATCTGACAGAATGCAGGAATTTCTTGATGAGCTTCTTTCAGGCGCAGGTACTCCTTTTGAAAAAGCTTCAAGGATAGAAGAGCTGCTTTCAAGATACGAATATACACTTAGCCCCGGAGATATTCCGGAGGAGATCAAGACACCTTCCGATTTCCTTGACTAT
>JAEEOQ010000007.1 GCA_016284355.1 Lachnospiraceae bacterium | reverse complement strand
CTGTCCAGGCACGGAACAGAACAATTTTCCGAATTCAGTAAAAGAGGAAGTTCCGTACACCCCAGTACGACTGCTTCAATACCATATTGATCCCGCATTTTATCTATTATGCTTTGAAACTCTTTTAATGTGCTTTCCTTAACAATTCCCAGTTCCAACTCCTCAAAAATGCGTTTTGCCACAAGATTCCGATCATTTTCATCAGGAATAACTACTTCTATACCTGCGTCCTTGAAATCATTTTTCATATAATCCTGTTCCATTGTAAAAATGGTTCCAAGAAGAAGTATCTTTTTATATCCTTTATTCTCTACCTCTTTACAGACTGCTTTAGGAATACTAATCAACGAAACACCAGTATCGTTAACCAATTCTTCAAACACAATATGCATCGTCACGGCCGTCAAAGATATTACTTCTGCGCCTGCTTTTTCCAAACTATGTACTTTTTCGGAGAGATATTCCTTAAGAAGGTAATATTCCCCCGAAGAAACATAATCCCATGCTCTTCTGAAATCCACGCTCTCAATAATGATCTCCGGCATATGCTTTCCATCTGTGATCTTATCAATTCTGGAATTTAATTCTTTATAATACATAATTGTAGATTCAGGCCCGGTGCCTCCTACCAATCCAATTTTTTTCATATACGATCCTTTCTTCATCCTTTTAGAAAATCAATTCTTATTAAGTCCTTTCCATTAGGCTTTGTCCGCACCCCCTCTTGTGCATTTTACTGGAATATAATTATGTACCAATTTATTCTACCATCTATTCCTATGATTTCTTAGTTCATTATATTCCTGATATTACATACCTTCATCTACAGATTTCCTGAGCCAATCCAATAACTGAACATCATTACCGTTAGAAAGAATATATTCTATTACATTCTTCTTCGAAAGGCTCTTTCGAATCAGTTCGTCATCCAGGGCTTTCAAAAGTTCAATCAACTCAATCTGTGATTTGTTCCTTATTTCTTTAAGCAAGGCTGTATCTTTAAGCTTTCTGACAGAATCACTCTTTGGAAACCCTTGTCCAAACGGTTCTGAAAAAAGCTTTTTGATCGTCAGGATCAAATTCTCAGTACCATGCCAGGTATATTCCTCACCCAAAGGAAGGGAAACTGCATTTCCGTTGTTTATCTGGGCGAACAGGTATGCATCATCGGGAGTAGGAATATAACCACAAAACACACCCGGCATATTGTTACATGCAAGCATCATTCCTTGCCCCGAAGAACAACCGGTAACAACGAAATCAACGGATCCGCTCTCAAGGAGCATTCCTATCAAAATCGAGATTTCAACATAACTATATTTCTCAATATCATCTCTAAAACATCCGAAATTAACAATTTCTGAATCACCGGCATATTTGTGTACTGAATCACATATTAATTCGTTCTTATCACTCTGTGAGCTAGCTTGAATTATTCCTATCTTCATTCGATCTGTTTCCTCTATATAACTGTTTAGATATTCTCGTTAAGTATTCTCAAAGAACTCTATTGTTCGTTTACATACATCAACCATAGTTTCATCTGATGGCAGATGTTTACTGTCTATTTCAACCATCGTGACAGGTCCTGCAAAGATTTTCCCTGCCTTGTTAAATACTCTGCCTGCCGGAAAAAAGATATCCTTTTCCGACGCAATTATCAGAAGCGGAGCTTTAAACGATATCATTTCCCTCTTCTTATATTCCCTGGGCGGTCTCATCTCCATCTTGTATGAGGACATCATAATGTCGAAGAATTCTCTCCATATCGAATCCCCTTTTCCACCCATAGACTCAATCACTGCATCAAGTGTTTTCCCGGAAGGACTAAAATAGTATTTCATAAACGGAACGACCATCTTGCCAAGCATAGGCAGGATCGAGCCATGTGCAATTCCTGACGGAACCAGAAGCAATGCACTTCTTACATTCTCCGGATACATCCTGGCAAATGAAAGAAACATAGCGGAACTGTAGGAAGATACAACAAAGGATATCCGATCTTCTTTGTAATGATCCAGTACTTCCTTGATCCACAGTCCGTACTCATCCTTCTTGCTGCTTATATTTCTGTATGGATCACTTTTCCCCGGCATACCGATCACATCCGGTGCAATGATACAGTATTCTTGAAGCAACGGAAGAAACAGTTTCAGATTCAACGTTGTGATCCCGTTTCCGCCATGTATTGTACATATCCTTGGCTTTTCAGGATCACCAACGAGAAGGCAATGGGTTTTGCCAAATGATGTATCAAAATAATCTTCCGAATATGGTACTTCAAGAGATGCAAGGGTCTTATCGTAGAACTCATGCATCTTCTTCATGCCGTCTTCATTTTTATAAACAAACTTTCCATTCTTTATATTGCCCATAATACGTTATCCCGAAATATAATTATGTACCTATTTTATCATAATTCTTAACGAAATCAATGGGATCAGGTATAGTCAAATTTTCTAAAGGGTCCGGGCAGGTTTCAAGCGAGCATGCAGCGAAAATCTGCCTGTACCATTTAAGAAAATGGCGTTTGTCTCTAAATCAAAACCGGAAATGATTCCTTTCGGAAGGCTACCACTACGGAAAGGATTCGTTTAACAAGGGAATAGTTGACATTACAATACTATTAATCGTAAAATTATAGGGGTAGATGATTTATTTGTTGTAATATAACGCGTTCATTATTTTTTTGTTATAATTGTTTAATTCTCGGTCGTTTTAGCAAATGGCACAAAAATATGTTTGCTTTTTGTTTTCTCCTGTGTTATAATCAAATCCCGATAATTAATGATGCAGGAAGACACCAATGAACGACAAGAAGAAAAAAGAGATTCTACGTAAGATTCACGCTAACGAAGTAAACAATATATCCTATGTTGACTTTTGCAATTTTGTTGAGTGTTATGGTTTTCAAAAGAAAAGACAAAATGGCACTTCACACACCATATATGGTATGGCAGATATCCCTGAGATAGTCAATATTCAAAACAACAATGGCAATGCAAAAGGCTACCAGGTAAGAGAATTTGGTAAACTCATTGAAAAATATAAGCTTGGAGGTGAGGAGTTTGACAGTTAAAGATTATAAGGCTTTTTTCTATTATAGTGAGCAAGATAAATGTTATCTGGCAAAGATTCCGGATCTTCCCGGTTGTATATCTGATGGTCAAACACCTGAAGAGGCTCTTGCTAATGTTCGCGAGCTTGGTAAAGACTGGCTTGAGATTGCAACAGAGGATGGCAAAGAAATCCCTCTCCCTACATGTAACCCTCCTGAAGATGCACAACGTCCAAACATCTATGATGTTGCTGTCTATATTTTAGAGAAATGCGGAACCATTACCACAAAAGCTCTTCAGAAGCTTTGCTACTACTGTAAGGCATGGTCCTGTGCCTTTTGGGATACTCCTATTTTCCCTGAAGAGTTCGAAGCATGGACAGGCGGACCGATCAACAGAGAGCTTTGGAATAAACATTCAAGACTGCTTATGGCGAAAAAGGAAATGTTTACATCCTCACAGAGTAAAAAACTCTGCAAAGCAGAGACTGATCTTATAGATTCTGTTTTAGCCGTGTATGAGGATTTTGACGCAGACTCTTTAGGCGACCTGACTCACATTGAAAGCCCATGGCTTGAAGCACGAGGCGGCCTTCCAAAGGAAGCTCCATGCACAAACCTTATTCTGGAAGAATCCATGAGAAAATACTACGGAAAAGCAGTTTAAACTAATTCAATCATATAATATAAAGCGGCAAGCATATTGCTTGTCGCTTTATATTTGGTATTATTTCCCTTTTGCCGAATAATGATGCCTTTGCGGATAGTTATTCTACCACAAAACCAATCCACATCGCAGTCATCATTGAACTGGGACCGCACTTCAACGCCCCTTGGTGCAGCACGACCTTCAGTCAGCAAACTGATTGGCCCTTTCAATAGTTGTGGTAAGCCGTCTTTGTTTCATTCGTAATGCACGGAGGGTAGTTTAATCAAACTTGATAAGAGATTTCTTTTCTCGTAAGGCTATAATTCTTTTGAATAACCTTTTTGATAAAGTTGTTTTATTTCCGCCTGTTCAGGTGTTATAGCGATGACATTTACATTTCTATCCCCGCCCCCAGCTCTTATAAAATCATCATCAAGTTTGATGCCCTATTTTTCTACAGGTTATATGCAGGTTTTCTTAGTGCGTGCGATTGATTTGTTCAAAGGCAGATGGTAGCATGACCGCCTGTAGGCCTTTTTTCACCGTAACAACTGCTCAATGCTGCATCCAATTGCAACGGCAAGCTGTTTTACAGTGGAGACCGAGGCGTGATTTAGATTTTTTCGTCCTTGCTCATACTGTTCTATCATCCTTTGAGAAACACCGGATCTTAAAGCTAGTTGTTTTTGCGTTAAATTCGCACACATGCGGAGCCTTTTAAGCTGGGAGTCCTTTTGCTTCTCGATAATACACGCATCTATTGAATCTACAAATTGTATAATATCCATTTCGTGGTAAGGATGATACATATTAACCATTGTTTCTGCCGAAATCTCACCAAAAAGCACATCATAAGGAATGTTTTTATACCAGGAGTAATACGCACTGGACCAACCAGCGAAATACTCCGGGCTTTTGCCAAAAGAAAAATCCGGTTTGATCTCACAATAGCTGCCCGTAAGACGATAGTATACCTCATACGCAACTTCATAACCTGACTTTCCTGCAACAAAATCCGGACATCCTTTTTGCATTAGCCTAGCCACCCCTGTGGAAATAAAGACATTTACAAACTTATCTAAATTCCACTTAAGGTCATAAACAGCAAAGTGGAACATACTACCCATAGCCTTTTGTGCACTCTCAAGATAAATTTCATCATAAGCGTGAGTCATCATTCTTCATCTCCTCATCTAAGATATTGTCTTATCAAAACTCTTATCTAATACTCTATATAAAAACGGCATATATACATCTATAGATGTATAATATTATACATCCACAGATGTAGTTAATCAATATTTATCAGATATGCTAACGGATATATGGATTTGCTAAATACAAAGTAACCGAGCGCTTTTCCTGTCGGTTATGGCACCCTTTGAGCCTTTTTGGACATTGCTTTCTTTTTGAGCGTTTAGGGACATATCCCATTTTCTAAAGGGTTCAGGCAGATTTTCTTAGTGCGTGCGAGCGACTTGTTCGAAGGCAGATGGGCTATATCGTTTATTAAAGGTGGCATAGGCCCGCTTTTGCGGGACGTAAAAAAATAAGTATGGCACTCTAAAGCTTGCTTTAAAGAGTGACATACTTTTTTTAAGGTGCAAGGCACCGCATGACCACCTACAAGACCACAGTTCATACCATCTGGCAAGTTTCAAGCGAGCATGCACATTTAAAAGAAAAGCTGCGAAGCCTTCTTAAGAAAATGCGGATCTGTTCCTAGTGAAAAAAGGAAACGTAAAGGGCAAAAATACAAGCTCAAAGGCTTACTCCAAAGCCTTAGTTAAGGATGCTCCGCCCCTGTACATATCTGCAAATTCAGATTTGTCCCAGGTTTCATAGTATTCTATGTAATCACCGCACCAAAGGTACGAATACTTTCCTTCCTCTGAAGCCATGTTTATAACATAGTTTCCGGAATCGTTTTTATGAGCGCTTACGATCTTTGCACTATGATCCGGGGTGAACTCGTCGTTATTAAAAGCACCGTATTCGGCCTCCGCTTTCTCACCAGTATGGAACTTCACATAATATTCAGGATCTGCATTTTCGCCCTCTGTTACAATGGAATTAGTCTGCCAGGTTGCTGACAGCATTTCCTCAGGAATCATAAAATCATAAATATTAAATTCCTCTCCGGTTTTCTCTTCTTCAGATGTTATAGGGTTGATCTCAGCCACGTAAACATCACCTGAAGGCTTGCTGATGTAAAAAAGAGTCTTGCTTCCTGTATAAGACCTGTAAGAAACTACTGTCTCAGTATCAGTGTTTGAAGAAATCTCCCAATAGATAGGGTAAGTTTCTTCAGAAACCATATCATAAAGATCACTGTTGTTTGCAAAGCAATAACTCTGAATAGAAAACAGGGCAGCTTCATCAGAAACAGCTACGCTTTCCTCAGTCGTATTTTTCTCGGTGGTCTCTTTCTCAGCTGCATCTTCCTCAGCTGTCCCTTCCTCAGTCGTCTTTTCCTCAGCCATCTTTTCCTCAGCCATCTTTTCCTCCGCCGTATCTTCCACGGTCGTCATTTCCTCGTTCTTTGCAGTCTCATTTAACACTGCCGTATCAGCAGCATTATCAGCCTTCTTGGCATTACCGCAAGCCGCAGCCAAAAGAACCGTCAAACATAAAAACAAAACAAAAATCTTTTTCATAGCTATCATAAAACCTCCTGTATTAACAACTACATAAAAGCTACAATCTCAATAAAACACATTCAAGCATACCAAAAATATCATCAAGTATAACACCCACCCCCCCGCATAGTCAAATATACAATTATTTATACCTTCCGTCATCCTTTTATTCAGGGGCGCCTTTTAGCCGGGGTGCCTTTTAGCGGGGGCACCTTTTAGCCGGAGGTGCCTTTAGCGGGGGCGTCTTTTAGCGGGGCGCCTTTTAGCCGAAACGGACATCGCTTTCATTTTGAGCATTCAGGAACAAATCCCATTTTCTAAAGGTTTTAAAGCAGCTTTTTAGGTGCGTGGGAGCGACTTGTTCGAAGACAGATGGGCTATATCGTTTATCAAAGGTGGGCATAGGACCGCTTTAGCGGGACGTAAAAAAATAAGTATGGCACTCTAAAGCTTGCTTTAAAGAGTGACATACTTTATTTTTTAAGGTGCTGCAGGCACCGCATGACCACCTGTAAGACCACAGTTCATACCATCTGGCAAGTTTCAAGCGAGCATGCACAATAAAAGAAAAGCTGCAAAACCTTTTTAAGAAAATGAGGATCTGTTTCTGGCGAAAAAAGAAAACGCATGTCCGAAATCTGCGGCTAAAAGGCATCCTCACGCAAAAAGCATCACAAAAAAGGCCCCCAAATAGGGGGCCTGAAATCAATCAATCTTACCGTCGGCTTTAAGCTCAGCCATTCGCTCTTTGGCTTCGCCCGCTCTGCCGCTGTCAGGATATTCATTAATGAGCTTGTTGTAGTACTCTACCGCCATATCATACTTTTCAAGGCGGTGATAAGCACGGCCTGTAAAGTAGATAGCCGAAAGCTGCTCAGGATTCATCTTAAGAACTTTTGCAAAAACTTCAAGGGCTTCCTCGTACTTGCCGTCAGAATAAAGTTTGTGACCTTCATCATAAACCTTATCAGCCTGCTCGGCAAAAAGCTCGGAAGCAAGCTTGTTGTACAGCGTTACCGCCTCTGGCAGTTCAAGTTTTTCCGTGTCTACCTCTATAAGTCTGTCAGATGCCTTGTCCTTTTTGTCCATAAGGAAATACGAAGCAGCCTGCATAAGAGACTCATACTGTGAAGGTTCTTCCTGTACCTGCTGGTCCTCTTCCGGAACCTCAGGGTTGTCAAGCTTGTATTTTGCTTCGTCATAATCCTGTTTTAACGAAGCATACTCGTTGTCCTTTTCAGCCACTTCTGCTTCAAGCTTTTGTATCTTTTCTCCAAGGGCAACAATCTCAGTTCGCTGCTCGGATACTGCATTTTTCTTGATACCGGGTACAAGGGCAACTAAGATAAACGCTGCGCCCACGATAATACCGATAACAAGATTTACCCAGGCTATAACATTTGGTCTTTCTTCGCTGTAAGCACTTATCGGAGTGATCACATCATTTTCCTTAACGGAAGTCTTCGCAATGGCGCTTCCGGACGATGAAGGCGCCGAAGCCGTCTTTGTATCAACACCTGTAGTGAGTTTTATGTAATCAAGGTATTCAAGTGCAGATGTATTTGTTACATCAACCTTAAGAACTTTGCTTATGACTTTCCTTGCTCTGTCATAATCTTCCGCATGGATATAAAGGAGCGCAAGAAGAAGCAGCGCCTGTACGTAGTGCGGATTCATGGATATGACTTTTTTAAGCTGTATTATGGCAAGGTCATCTGAGCCCTGCTTTGCGTACGCAAGAGCCCCGTTGTATCTTTTAACTATCTGGTTTAAAGAATCAAGCTTTGTGGGAGTTTCCTGAACAAGGTTCATGTAATAATCAGCTACAGGATTCTCCGGCTGAAAATGCTTGCTTATAACAAACTCGGAAAGAGCAGATACTGTCTCTCCCATCTCAAGGTAGATAAGACCCAAAAGATTTCTTGCATCTGTATGTTTTTTATCTATCTTAAGTGCATTTTTAAGATCTACTATTGCCCCTGAAAGGTCGCGGATCTTGGCTTTCATAAGGCCGTTGTTGTAATACTTGTTGGCGGCCATATATAATTTTTTAAACTTTGAAACATCTTCACCGCATCTGTCGCAACGGTCACGCTTAGAGAGGCGGCTGCCGCAATATGGACAGATCATTTGTTTTTAATCTCCTCTACAAGATCTTTTACGATATCGGTCACATCCGACAGATCGTTATGATATATGGCTTCCTCTGCCTGGTCTACTTCAAGACTCGGCTTAAACTTCTCCAGTTCTTTTTCAAAATCTAACATTTCCTTTTCCCCCGTTATCTGGTATTAGGTGTCATAACAACTTTATCATTTAATTTTTTTATGGTTACACTGTTTACTACTTCCTGTATCCTTACAGGCATACCGTTTACAAACACCGCAACCCCAGGATACATCTGGCTGCTTGCGGTAACATGGGCATTAAATGCCTTTTCTATATTTTTATAAAGCAAGTTGATCCTGGCTTCTTTTTCGGAAATACTTGTCTTAAGAGAGATCTTTACTCGAAGGAGCTGCTTTTTAACATCAGCCACGCTGTCAAGATTAAGACCTTTCTCGCCGGCCTCGTCAATAAGCTTTATCTTACCGTCAGTCTTGTATAACTCCATGGTATCCATCTTTACTTCGTCCTGGAGCCTTTGAAGTTCACTTTCGGTATCGCCCTCGGTACCAACCTTTATCTCTGTGGCAACATTACCCATATTGCCAATATAAGCGGCTTCAACATATGTAGATGAAACGGTCTTTCCGCCAACAAGCGCTCCTAATGTTCCCTCTACTTTAACACCCTCTTCTGCGGTTATGTCGCACTGTAAAATGGCATTTGCATGAAGCGTTCCGCCGCACCTGATGGTGGTCTGCTCAAAGAATTTTCCTTCCACGTCGCCCTTGCAGTCAATGACTCCCTTTCCGGAGCCCTGCATACCGTTTTTAAGGATAACTCCCTTTCCTGCGATAAGATGAGCACTTTCCACATGACCGTCCACCACTAAAAAACCATTGGTCTTGATGGTCATATTCGGGAAAACATCGCCCTTTACTTCTATGTCGCCCACAAAATCGATATCGCCGTAAATGTTGTCCACATTGCCTTCAACCACAAGGTTGTGGGAAACCACCATATAATAATTCGAATAATCTACACGGCCGTCTACATTTGCGTAGTACTCAAGGCCGTCTTCAGTCATATAAAAGCCCTTGCCCTTTATAGGCTTAAGCTCTTGACCCTTTCGCCCCGGTATAACGTGGCCTCTGACGTCAAAGCCGTCCTGGCCCTTTATGCCCGGTATATACTTGCAAATGAGGTCATCTTTTTTTACTAGAGGAATAGCATTGTAGTTTGAATAATCCACAGAACCGTTTTCAAGGATACGCGGTTTACGCTGTCTTTCCACCTCTACGAAAAATTCAAACCTTCCGTCGGTACCGACGATATTAGGCTGACCTTTCGCAACAACCACATCTTCAAGAAAAATATTGTCTTTAAGAATACGGTCTATTTCGTCTTCAAGGATACCTCTTACGATACCTTTCTCACGAATGAACATGATAAGTTCCTCGGCAGTGGCGCCCTCTTCATGAGCAGAAGGCCAAAGCATAAGATGAGCTTCCATACCGTCTTCAGTGATAGAGACTATTGAATTGGCATACCAGGTCTTGTCTTTGATATTTGCCATATTTTATGCTCCAAACGTAAGGTAACGTATACAAAAATGGTATCATACTATTCTAATTGTATGATACCATATTTGGTGTAGCGCCTCAACACTAAAATGTGTATTTGGTGCTTTTTTGCGATTATTTGGTTTTATTTTTTAAGAGACTTAAGTCTTTCCTCAACCTGAGCAAGTGTAGCTTCGTATTTAGCAAGTTTATCTTTTTCTTCCTGAATCTTTTCAGCAGGAGCCTTAGAAACAAACTTCTCGTTTGAAAGCATTCCGTGGCTTCTCTTAAGTTCGCCCTCAAGGCGGGCTTTTTCCTTCTCAAGTCTTTCGATCTCTTTTTCAATATCTACAAGTTCTGCAAACGGCATGTAGATGGTGGCATCTGCAATAACGGCAGATACGGCGTCTTCACCGATACCGCTCTTATCAGACTGGATCTTAACTTCGCTTGCATAACCAAGGGTAGCAAAGAATACTGAGTTATTCTCGAAGATCTTTCTTACTTCCTCTTTCTCTGAAACTACGATAACTGTAGCTTTCTTTGAAGGCGGAACGTTAAGACCTGTTCTTACGGCTCTTATTTCCTTTACAGCTGTCTTTATCTCTTCTACGGCCTTTTCATCGGCATCAAAGTTCCATGCCTCATCATAAACAGGCCAGCTGCTTATCATGATAGACTCCTCTGCGTCCTGAAGGTTGCAGAAGATCTCCTCTGTGATAAACGGCATATATGGGTGAAGAAGCTTAAGAGCGTTGATAAGTACGTTCTTTAAAGTCCAGAGTGCTGCTGCCTTTGTATCGTCCTCATCGTTCCAGAGACGAGGCTTAACCATCTCGATATACCAGTCACAGAACTCTTCCCAGATAAAATCATAAACCTTCTGTACAGCAACGCCAAGGTCGTAGCTTTCCATATTTTCTGTAACTTCTTTTGCAAGGTTGTTTACTTTGCTTACGATCCACTTATCTGCCTGGGTAAGATTCTTTGGCATTTCACTAGGAACCTCTGCCTTATCAAGGTTCATCATGATAAATCTTGAAGCGTTCCAAACCTTGTTTGCAAAGTTACGGCTTGCCTCAACTCTTTCCCAGTAGAAACGCATGTCATTTCCCGGTGCATTTCCGGTAATGAGGGTAAGACGAAGTGCGTCAGCGCCGTATTTGTCGATCACTTCAAGAGGATCGATACCGTTTCCAAGGCTCTTACTCATCTTGCGTCCCTGACTGTCTCTTACAAGGCCGTGGAAAAGAACTGTATTAAACGGGATCTCTCCCATATGCTCTATTCCTGAGAATATCATACGGATAACCCAGAAGAAGATGATATCATAGCCTGTTACAAGTACGCTTGTAGGGTAATAATACTTAAGTTCCTCTGTATTTTCAGGCCAGCCTAGTGTACTAAATGGCCAAAGAGCAGATGAGAACCATGTATCAAGAGTATCATCGTCCTGACGCATAGGCTTTCCGCATTTTGGACAATTGCAGGAATTTTCCTTGGTTACTACCATCTCGCCGCACTCATCGCAGTAAAATGCAGGGATCCTGTGGCCCCACCAGAGCTGACGGCTGATACACCAGTCACGGATGTTCTCAAGCCAGTTGTAATATGTCTTATCCATGTGCTCAGGAACAAGCTTGATCTTGCCATTTTTAACAGCATCTATAGCAGGACCTGCAAGCGGTTTCATCTTTACAAACCACTGCTTAGAAACTCTTGGCTCAATAGTTGTGTGGCATCTGTAGCAGATACCAACGTTATGTGAGTAATCTTCGATCTTAACAAGTGCACCCTCTGCCTCAAGATCGGCAACGATAGCCTTTCTGGCCTCGTAGCGGTCCATACCTGCATACTTAGGGTAATCTTCTGTGATCTTTGCATCCTCTGTAAGAACATTGATAACAGGAAGGTTATGACGAAGTCCAACCTCAAAGTCGTTAGGGTCATGTGCAGGTGTGATCTTAACTACGCCTGTACCAAACTCCATCTCAACGTAATCATCGGCAATGATAGGGATCTCTCTGTGTACGATAGGAAGGATAACTGTCTTTCCTACCATGTCTTTATAGCGGTCATCATTAGGGTTTACCGCTACCGCTGTATCACCAAGCATGGTCTCAGGTCTTGTGGTAGCCATCTCGATGTATCCACTGCCGTCTGAAAGCGGATAGCGAAGATGCCAGAAATGTCCTGCCTGATCCTCATACTCTACCTCAGCATCAGAAATAGATGTAAGGCAATGAGGACACCAGTTGATGATACGCTCGCCTCTGTAAATGAGGCCCTTATTATATAAATTAACAAAAACTTCCTTAACTGCCTTGTTGCAGCCTTCATCCATAGTGAAACGCTCTCTGTCCCAGTCAGGAGAAGAACCGAGTTTCTTAAGCTGGTTTACGATACGTCCGCCGTACTCGCGCTTCCAGTCCCAGACCTTCTCAAGGAATTTCTCTCTTCCAAGTTCTTCTTTTGTAATGCCCTGCTCGCGAAGCTTTTCAACCACCCTTGCCTCTGTAGCGATAGAAGCATGGTCGGTACCGGGAAGCCAAAGGGCCGAATAACCCTGCATTCTCTTCCATCTTGTAAGGATATCCTGCATGGTCTCGTCAAGTGCATGGCCCATATGAAGCTGACCTGTGATATTTGGAGGCGGCATCATAATGGTAAATGGTTTCTTCTTTGGATCAGGCTCAGCATGGAAATATTTTTTTGCTTCCCATGTCTTATAGAGTCTGTCTTCAATCTCGGATGGATTGTAGTTTTTCTCTAACTCTTTCATATTTTTTCTCCTTTGTATGCCCAAAAATGGGTAAAATTAAAGCAAGCCCTCCACAAAGGACGAGGGCTTGCCATCGTGTTACCACCTTATTTTACCTCTTGCGCAAAAGGAGTTACGCAAAAAGCCTCATTGCGTCTGTAACGGGACTTCCCGGGATCTTCTAATCTACGTTTCTCAAAGACCCTGTTTGAAAGCTACCTTCGGAAAGCCTATATGCAAAGCCGCTTTCACCAAATGCGGCTCTCTCTGAATGCTGTCAGCCAACCTACTCCTCTTTCGCATCACATTTTGTTCTTTATAGTGTCAGATGATATCGCAAAATGCCCATAATGTCAAGCATTTAATTATATCAGTCTTCTATTAGTAGCCACTTCTTCATATTTTTTTTCTCCATGACTACAAGAAGCACGGAATCCTCCTTAAATGGCACCTGCGGATCCACAAACTGCCAGTTTCCGTCCTTTTCCTTTACAGCAATAACGTTCATGTTGAGAGTGTTTCGAAGACCAAGCTCGATAAGGTTCTTGCCGATCCACTCCTTCTTTGGCTTCATCTCTGCCATGTACATGTTTTCATCGATCTCAAAGAAATCCTTGAAGGATGACATAAGGATGCGGGCAGAACGAACACCGCTCTCCTTCTCAGGGTCAAGCACCTTGTCTGCGCCAACCTTGTAAAGAAGGGATGTCATGCGCTTTGAGGAAGTCTTTGCAACGACTGTTGGAACCCCCTGCTCTTTGGCAACCGAAACAGCCATAATGCTGGCTGCAAGATTGTTTCCCATGGTAGAGACCACAACGTCCATATTTTTAAGGCCGAGAGAAAGCACCTCATCCTCATTTTCAAGGTTAGCCACAACAGCTGTGGTACACTTACCCTCAAAATCGTCGATTATATCTTCATGACCGTCTACAGCAAGCACATCGGCACCCATTTTATAAAGGGTTTCTGCAAGGCTTCTGCCGTATTTTCCAAGTCCAAGAACTGCTACAGATTTACTCATTTCTCATTTTCCTCCTATCCAACGTAAAATGTTCCTTCGGAATGTCGTATCTTGTTTTCGGCTCCCGCGGATCTGCTAAAGAAAATAGCCATAGAGATAGGTCCTATTCTTCCAAGATACATTGAAACAATGATAAGTATCCTTCTGAATACGTTTAGGTTTGGTGTAAGGCCTCTTGAAAGACCAACGGTGGCAAGTGCGCTCACAACCTCGTAAAGGCCGTCTGTGAGGCTTACTCCGCCGCCATATACAAACAGCACAGTCATAATAAATACCGCGCTCATACTTACAAATACAACGGCTGCTGCCTTACGCATAGCCTCTTCTCCCACCCTCTTGTGGAAGATCACGTTTTCTTTACGTCCGTTTATATAGGACCAGGCATTCATAAACACAAGGAAAAATGTAACTGTCTTTACGCCGCCTGCGGTGCCCACAGGGGAACCACCGATAAACATAAGCACATATCCTGCCATACAAGTGCTTTCAGATAGCGCCCCCTGCGGCACGGATGCAAAGCCTGCGGTACGGAAGGTAACAGACTGGAAAAGGCTGTTAAGAAGCTTATCTTTAAGCCCCATACTTCCGATGGTTTCAGGATTGCCGTATTCTGCTATAAATGTGATGACGGTTCCAAGTGCCAGAAGCACCAATGTTACCCATAAAACAAGCTTTGTATGCTCCTCAAGATGGGTAAATATAACTCTCGGGCTAAGGTGGTTTTTAACTACCTCTTTTACCCTGTCTATAATGTCAAACCAGACTACAAAACCAAGACCGCCAAATATGATAAGCAGCATGGTAACCCACATAAGGTAATCATCTGTATTAAAATCGATCATGGAGTTTGGACCGATAACGTCCATTCCCGCATTACAAAAGGCTGAAACCGCCTGAAACACAGAAGCCCATATTCCCTTAGCCGTTCCAAGAAGGGGTATGAACTTAACGCAGTACAGCGCCGCTCCGAGGCTCTCTACAAAAAATACACCCTTAAATATACGAATGAGGAATGCAAGAAGTCCTTTGCTAAGGTCAAGATTTAATGATTCATTAAGGAGCTTTCTGCTTCCAAGGGAAAACTTTCTTTTTGCAATGAGCATAAGCATAGACCCCACCGCAACAACTCCAAGACCGCCAATCTGTGCCAAGACAAGGATAACAGCCTGCCCGAAGATGCTCCAATGGGCATAGGTATCAACCACCACAAGTCCCGTTACGCAAACCGAAGTGGTGGCTGTAAAAAGAGCTGTAAGATAATCAGTAGATTCTCCCTTCGCCGTAGCTGCAGGAATAAGTAAAAGCAGCGTCCCTATAGCTATAAGGCAAAGAAAGCTAAGTGGGATAAACTGCACCGGAGAAATCCTTTTACGTTTCATACGTAACCTCCCGGTTTATGGTGTCATGCTTTTAAGACTTTCGTAAAGTTCAAGATCCGATTCTGTTACCTTGATATTTGTCTCCATCTTGGTGCCGCTCGGATCTGTAATGCAGATATCGATTATGGTTCCTTCTTTGATACCTGCTTTTTTTACTGCAGAAAGGAACATGGGAAACTTAGGGTGATTGCCTCTAAAGGTATCCCATGCCTTTTTAAGTTTCATTATAGCTTCAATGTTGTTCATTTATCCGATCTCCAAAAATATATTTAAAAGCAGCTTTTTATGATCTCGATTACCTTTTCCTGCTGCTTATCTGTCATCTTGATATCTGAAGGCAGGCAAATACCGCGCTCGAATACGTCGCGTCCTACATCTTCCCCGTCTGCGGTTATAAAGTCGCAGTTTTTGTATACAGGCTGCATATGCATAGGCTTCCAGATAGGCCTTGTCTCGATGTTTTCTGCCGCAAGAGCCTTGCTTATCTTTGTGACTATCTCGCATACTCCGCCCTCTGTCTCAACCTTTCCTGCTTTGCTCCTGTCTATAAGCATACAGGAAAGCCAGAAGTTTGGCAATGTGTCTTTAAGGTACGGGTTCATGCTTATAAAAGGCATGTCTTTGAAGCCCTCTTTATATCTGTTATATATAGCTTCCTTTAAGGCGCGGTGCTCATCAAGGTGAAGAAGCTGTCCTCTTCCTATTCCTGCCACCACATTACTCATACGGTAATTATAGCCTATCTCTTCGTGCTGATACCAGGGAGCTGCCTCTCTTGCCTGGGTAGCTCTAAAAAGCGCCTTGTCCCTGTCAGCTTTGTCCTTGCAAAGCAGCATACCGCCGCCTGATGTGGTTATGATCTTGTTTCCGTTAAAAGAAAGCGCATTATATTTTCCAAAGGTGCCGCACTTTTTGCCCTTGTACTCTGCAGAAAGCGCTTCTGCAGCGTCTTCAATAAGCACAGCCCCGTGCTCATCGCAGATCTTAAGTATCTCATCCATCTTTGCAGGGGTTCCGTAAAGATGAGCCATACAGACGAGCTTAGCTTGCGGGTATTTTTCAAAAGCTTTTTTAAGGGCCACCGGGTCCATATTCCAGCTCTCGCGCTCGGAATCGACAAATACGTGGGTTCCGCCCTCGTAAGCCACCGGATTGACAGTAGCGCTAAAGGTCATATCAGAGCAAAGCACTACGTCGCCTCTCTTAATGCCTGCTGCCTTTACTGCAAGGTGAAGAGCTCCCGTGCCCGAAGCAAGGGCAAGAGCATGCACATCGCTCTTTAAATACTCTTCCATCTCCTTTTCAAAGCCGTCGCAGTTAAACCCTAGTGGAGCGATCCAGTTGCGATCAAAAGCCTCCTGTATGTAGTTCATTTCTTCGCCATGCATTGTAGGCGAAGAGAGATATAATTTTTCCATAAGCGCCTCTTTACCGTATTTTTGAAAAAAGGTCTTTGCAAACGCTTGCAAAGACCTTAAGGTTTACTTTATCGAACTCTTTAGAGCCTGATATTTGCTCTCAGTCTGTCCTTCAAGCCACATCACTACCTCATTTAAGGCTTCTTTATCCACCTTGTTCTGACAATGAACAAGATCTTTTACAGCCTCAAAAGTATTAAGGTAGGCATACTGACCGTATTTGGTATTTTTTCTGACGATATTGTCGCCGTAACGACTGGTATCGTGATAAAACTTCTTTGTGTCAAACTGCATCTTACCGGTACGTCTTGAAGAATAATCGGTTACATAAGAGATAACCTCGGGTTCTTTTTCGATAATACCGTTAAGGTAGCAGGCCGAAAGACCGCATATAACAGCCTCCGGACAAGCCTGACAAAGCTCAATGTATTTATACTTCTTTGGTTTTTTGTCATAAATTCCGCAAGCCCAATACCAGCCTCTGGCAAATCTTTCAACGACTCCCTTTTCTTCAAGCTCTCGCATCTGGCTTACAGTAACTTTATTTTCGCGAAGTGTGGCAAAACTAGCGTATCCGTTCCCGTCTTTAAGTAGTTTGATAATTCTGTCGTAAGTAGTTTTAAGCATTTAGTACTAAATTCCTTATCTTGATAATCTCTTTGAAACGTCGACCATGTATGGATCGAGGGTCTTCTGCATTTTAAGAGCCTCGTTGATATCAAAGTCAACAAGTTCGCCGTGCTTTAATGCTACGACTCTGTTGCTCTTGCCTTCGCAAAGAAGGTCAACAGCCTTGGCGCCCATAAGGGAAGCATATACACGGTCGGTAGCTGTAGGACTTCCGCCTCTTTGAATATGTCCGATGATGGTAGCTCTTGTCTCCATACCGGTAGCTTCCTGAATACGTTTGGCCATATTCTCTGAATCGCCTACGCCCTCAGCGTTAACGATAATGAAGTGCTTCTTTCCGATACGGCGCATATGTTTAATATTCTCGATGATACGATTCTCATCATGATCGTACTCTTCGTAGGTAAGGATCTCTTCAGCACCGTTTGCGATACCGCACCACTCTGCGATATAACCGGCCTTACGACCCATAACTTCGATAATAGAGCATCTCTCGTGAGATGTGGATGTATCACGGATCTTATCGATAGCTTCCATAGCTGTGTTAACAGCAGTATCAAAACCGATGGTATAATCTGTACAGGCAATATCAAGGTCGATAGTTCCCGGAACACCTATTGTGTTAACTCCAAAGGATGCAAGCTTTTCAGCACCCTGGAAGGAACCGTCGCCGCCGATAACAACGATACCGTCGATACCGTGCTTGTTGCAGATGCTGGCTGCTCTCTGCTGAACCTCAGGCTGTTTAAACTCAAGGCATCTTGCTGTACCAAGAATGGTACCGCCTCTTTGAAGTGTATCTGATACAGACTTTGCAGACATATCGAAAATGTCCTCATCAAGAAGACCTGCATAACCTCTTCTGATACCTTTAACTGTCTTGCCTGCTGCAAGACCTGTACGTACAACCGCTCTGATACATGCATTCATACCCGGTGCGTCGCCACCACTGGTAAGAACTGCGATAGTGTTTATTTCCTTAGACATATATTTTACCTCCTAATGAGCCCACTAAAACGCTACTATTTTAAACCTTTTTTCTGTTATTATCAATACTCTTTTCCACTATTTTAACGTTTTTTTCTCCAATTAAATCGATAACGGAAGCCATCAAAACTTCGTCGATATAAACGCTAAGATGTGGTCCGAGACGCTTTATGGCTTTTTCAGTCTCAAGGTAGATGACTACCTCATTTTTACCGTCGGAATTATGTAAGATATCATACAATCTGTCATATACCGCATCGTAGGCAGCCTTGTCTTTAAACTTAAGCCATACTTCTCTTGGTATCTCGTCAAAGGCTACGATATTCTGACAGATAAGCTTGGAGTCCTTTTCATCTTCTGCAGAATACTTGCCCTGAACAAGGACTTTGGCTCCGACACTGAGAGCCCTTCTGTTTTTCTCAAAGTCTCTTGGGAAAACGATCACCTCAACGCTTCCATAAAGGTCTTCTATGGTAACAAAGGCCATCATCTGATTTGACCTTGTAAGCTTTGTATTAACATCTTCTATGATACCGCCTATGGTAACAAAGTCACCGTCATGCGGCCTGCCTTCTGGTTCTTCTTCGCCTTCTTCAAGAGCAAGAAAATCAGAACTTACCGCAGTAACATTCTTTTCAAGAAGAACGCGATACCCTTCAAGGGGATGTCCGCTTACATATATTCCCATAACCTCTTTTTCAAGATCAAGAAGTCTTTCTTTGTCGTATTCACCAAGATTTGGCATCTTGTATGTAAAGCTTTCTTTTACATCATCGCCTGCTATATCAAAAAGGCTCATCTGTCCCGCAAAATCGTTCTTTTTGCTCTTGTTTACGGAATCAAGTATATCTCCGTATACCTCCATCTTCTCCCGGCGGGTACCGGGCAAGCTGTCAAGAGCGCCTGCTTTTATAAAACTTTCGATCGTCCTTTTATTTATCTCTTTACCTGACAGTCTTTCCGCAAGGCTCTGAAGGTCAGTAAAACGACCTCTTTCTTCTCTTTCTGAGATAATGGCGTCAATAACCGGTTTTCCAAGGCCCTTTATTGCAGAAAGTCCGTAGCGGATGGCACCTCCGGATACCGAAAAGTCACCCTCTCCCTCGTTTATATCGGGAGGCAGGATCTTAATGCCCATATTTCTTGCGGTCTGTATATATTCAGCCACCTTGCCCGTATTTGAAAGCACGGATGTAAGGAGAGCCGCAAGATATTCTCTCGGGTGATAAACCTTAAGATATGCGGTCTGGTAAGCCACTACCGCATAACAGGCTGCATGGGATTTGTTGAAAGCGTATTTTGCAAAGTCCGTCATCTCATCGTAAATGTGGTTTGCCACATCTTCAGGAATGCCGTTTGCAAGACAGCCCTTAACTCCCTCTTCCTCATTTCCGTATACGAAATTCTTTCGCTCTTTTTCCATAACCGACTGTTTTTTCTTACTCATGGCACGGCGAACAAGGTCGCTTCTGCCGTAAGAATAACCCGCAAGGTCACGTACTATCTGCATAACCTGCTCCTGGTACACGATACAGCCGTGGGTAGCGGAAAGGATAGGTTCAAGCTGCGGGCAGTCGTAGGAAATGCCCTCAGGATGGTTCTTGCCCTCGATATATTTTGGTATAAAGTCCATAGGACCCGGACGGTACAGTGAAATACCCGCTATAACGTCTTCTATGTTTTCAGGTTTAAGTTCCTTCATGAAATTCTTCATGCCGGTACTCTCAAGCTGGAAGACACCTTCCGTTTTACCTGCCGAGATAAGCTCATAAACCTTTTTGTCATCATAATCTATCTTATCGATATCAAGATTTCCGCCGTTCTTATTTACCATATCTACGGTATGTTTTATTACCGTAAGGTTACGGAGGGCAAGGAAGTCCATCTTAAGAAGTCCCAGCTCTTCAAGGGTAGTCATGGTAAACTGCGTTGTTATGGCATTATCTGCACCTCTTGAAAGCGGTACGTATTCATCTACCGATTTATCGGAGATAACAACACCTGCAGCATGCATGGATGTATGACGCGGCAAGCCTTCAAGACGCTTACTCATATCAATAAGCTCGTGGATCTCAGGGTCTGCTTCGTATACATTACGAAGCTCAGGGTTGCTCTTTAGTGCAAGGTCTATTGTCATGCCAAGGTCACCAGGCACCATCTTTGCGATAGCATCAACCCTTGCGTAAGGAAGGTCCATAACTCTTCCCACATCTCGTATAACACCCTTTGCGGCAAGGGTACCGAAGGTAACTATCTGTACCACTCTGTCTTTGCCGTATTTCCTTGATACGTAATCTATTACTTCCTGCCTTCTGTCTACGCAAAAATCCACGTCGATATCGGGCATGGTAACACGCTCAGGGTTAAGGAAACGCTCAAAAAGGAGCGAATACCTTATAGGATCGATATCTGTTATACCAAGGCAATAAGCCACGATACTTCCTGCAGCAGAGCCACGTCCCGGGCCAACAGGAATGCCGTTTGTCTTGGCGTAATTTATAAAATCCCACACAATAAGGAAATAGTCTATAAAGCCCATATCCTTAATGGTGTTAAGCTCGTATTCCATTCTGTCGTAAAGTTCTTTACCGGGGTTAACGTATCTTCTTACGATTCCCTCTTTGCAAAGATGATTTAAGTACTCCCAGGCTGTATACCCCTCAGGTACGTCGTAAACCGGCAGCTTGTAGTGTCCAAACTCTATTGAAACATTACAGCGCTCAGCGATCTTTGTTGTATTTTCAACCGCCTCCGGGGCATACTTAAAAAGCTCTGCCATCTCTGCCGGAGCCTTAATATAATACTGACCGCCTTCGTAACGCATACGGTCTTCATCTGCAAGTTTTTTCTGTGTCTGGATACAAAGCAGGATATCATGAGCCGCAGCATCGCTCTCGTAGATATAATGAGAGTCGTTGGTGCACACAAGGGGTAACCCTGTCTCTTCGTGCATACGAAGAAGACCCTGATTAACGGTCCGCT
>JAEEOQ010000097.1 GCA_016284355.1 Lachnospiraceae bacterium | reverse complement strand
CTGTCGCTTATCTTAAGATTATCAGGAGTAAGAGCTACTCCCTTGCTCATAACATCTTCCATCTCGGTCCAGAGATTCTGTGGGTCAAGAGCAACACCGTTGCCAAGGATATTTACCACATCTTTTCTGAAAATACCTGAAGGAAGAAGGTGAAGAGCAAACTTACCAAATTCATTGATAACGGTATGGCCTGCGTTTCCGCCGCCCTGGTAGCGAACTACCACATCATAATCATTTGTAAGAAGGTCGACCATACGGCCTTTGCCTTCATCTCCCCAGTTGATACCAACAATAGCACAATTAGACATAAAGAATCCTCCGCTTTTGTTAAAAATTGTTTTTACCTTAGAATCTTAAAGCCTTACAGGGCTTTTGTCAATTAACAATTCCTTATTTGAGGCATTAGCCAGACTTATCCCAGGCGGCGACCATATAATTTTTATAAATAATAAAAAAGATTGTTTACATCACAATAGGTTTATGATATAATTCAGTAGTAAGTTATACTACATACAGAAAAGGAGAAATGAAAAAATGTTTGGACTTATTATTTCATTACTTATCGGTGCTCTTTGCGGTTATATCGCAGGCATCATCATGAAGTCAGAAGGCGGCTGGATCCGTAACGTTATACTCGGTGTTGTTGGTGGTTTTGTCGGAGGTCTTCTTTTTAAGCTCATCGGCTTTACCGTATCAAACATCATCGGTTCTATCATCAGCGGTGTTATCGGTTCCTGCATCGTTATCTTTGTTATCAATAAGTTCTTCTTGAATAAAAGATAACCCCTTTGCTTAAATGATATGTGTCCGAAATCCGGACACATATCATTCAAGCTTAGGGGTTTCTTTGTTCTCAAGCATCCAAAATATTTTTCTTAAAGAGCAAAAGCGCAAGTCCGCAGGTAAGCACATCTGATACGGGCTGTGCAAGAAGTATACCCGTATAACCTAAAAATGTGGTAAGCAGCGCTATTACCGCAAGGAAAATGATGCCCTGTCTGCAAAGTGAAAGCACGGTACTTCCAAGAGGCTTTCCAAAGGACTGATGGGAAATGGTGACAATAAGTACCACCGCCATAAAAGCCATGGAAGATACGTTAAATCTAAGCATCTGAGTTCCAAGTCTTACTATTGTCTCATCCTTCATAAAGAATCTGATAAGCACCGGCGCAAGTACTATCAAAATAAGTGAAAGCCCTGCCGCAAGGCTGCAGATAAAGGTAAACATAAACTTAAAAAGTTTCTTTAAACTGTCTTTATCATGACTTCCGCAAAAATAGCCGATAAGCGGCGCACCGCCAAAGGAAAGACCTGTGATTATAAGCATTACGATCATACTGACCTTTCCTGCTACGCCCATAGCCGCAACCTCATTGTTGGATCCAAACTTAAGAAGGAAGCGGTTTGTAATGATAAGTGCGATAGAGCTCATCCAGTTTGCAAGAGCTGCCGAAAAGCCAACAGTAGCTATCTGAAAAATGTGGTCTCCTTCGCAGGTAACATTTTTGATATTAACGGAAAGAACTTTGCTCTTTTTAATTACCACAAAAAGCAGATAAAGCGCAGTTGCAGCGTACCCTATCACAGAGGCAAGGGCCGCGCCGAAGGCTCCCATGTTAAGCCCTAAGATAAACACAGGGTCAAGGATTATATTAACAAGAAGGCCGCCAATGTGGCCGATCATAGCTTCAAAGGCCTTACCTTCGCAGCGGAGAAGATTGTTATGTACAAATGAAACAACAACCACAGGGGCTCCCACAGCCATAACCATATAATAGCGAAAGGCCGAGTAAAGAGTTTCCTCATTTGCACCAAGAACCTTAAGCACAGGTCCGTTAAAAACAACAAGCAAAAGCCCTATAACAGCTCCGACTCCAAGCGCTCCGTAAAAGCAGAATGCGCTTACATGCTTAACCTTCTCTTCTGCTTTTTCACCAAGAAGCCTTGATATAAGAGAGCTTCCGCCCTGACCGAATATGTTTCCAAAAGCCATAAGTATTACAAAAAGCGGTCCGCAAAGAGAAACCGCAGCCACAATGCTGGTGTCTCCCGTCTTTGCCACAAAGTAAGTATCAGCGATATTGTAGATAATGCTGATCATCATGCCGAAAACCACCGGCATTGCAAGTTCAAGATAAGTTTTTGGGATAGAACCCGATTTTTTTAATTTTTCTTCCATTTTCTTAAATCCAATCTTTATAGTATTTCTTCCATAGTATATGACTGTACGTCAAGTCCAAGATGTTTGTAAAAGCCCACAGCTGCAGGATTGCACTCCCATGCATGCAGTGTGATGTTATAATACCCCTTCTCTTTTGCGTACTGCTTTACATACTCGTACATATCTCCTCCGATATGCTGCCCTCTTGCTTTTTCATCTACGCAAAGGTCGTCGATATAAAGGGACTTGTATGCATAAGTACTTGGCCTTTCAGGTGCCTCCACATTTCTGCAAAAGCAATGGCATAGCACTTTTCCCTCATCATCAGTGCAGACAAATATCGGATTTTCTTCGTCAGCTATAAGGTCTTTAAGTTCATCTAAGGTATATTTTGCGCCTTTTTCCTTAAAAAGATCCGGCCTTCCATGATGATGCACAAGTAAGACCTGGGCAAGAAGTTCCATTATCCCTTCCGCATCTGATTCTTTTGCTCTTCTTATTGTATTCAATGCTTTTTAATCCGGGGCCTAAGCCCGAACCCTCCTTAAGAGGTATTTTATCATAATATCAGCCATTTTATAAGAATAAAATGAAAAAGAGTTTCGCGGGAAGCGAAACCCTTTTTCTATGCAAAACAAAAAGCGTATGTAGGCTTATTTAATATCAAGCGCCCACTTGATGCCGGGCTCAATATACTGATTCCAGAAAGTCCAGTTATGGATTCCTTCGCTTACGTGGAATTCATGAGTTACACCTTCATCTGTAAGGAACTTGTCAAAAGCTTTGTTGGCTTCGATAAGGAAGTCCTCGCTTCCGCAGGCCATGTAGATCTCAGGAAACTTCTTTCCCTCTTTTTTCATCTCTTTTACAAGAAACTCAGGTGATGCATCTGTGTTTTCAGCCGTTTTAAGATCACCGAAGGTATTTACGTAGTACTCGTAGTTTGCCATAGGATTTGGATCATCCGGCTTAAAGTTCTTAAGCTGTGATACAATAAGTGCGCTTGAAAGAGCGATAGCCTTGCTGTATCTGTTGCTGTATTTAAGTACATTTCTTATGGCGCCAAAACCGCCCATAGAAAAACCACCGATAAAGTTGTCTTCAGGTTTGTCAGAAAGTCCGAAGGTCTTATGAACATAATCTAAAAGCTCTTCGCCGATAAATGTTCCGTATTTTTCGCCGCTTGACGGTTTATCGATATAAAATGAGTTTCTTCCGCTTGGCATAACGATGGCAAGATTGTAGGCGCCTGCAAGTTCAACGGCGCTGCTGCCCGTTACCCAGTCAGAAGCAAGTCCGCTGTAGCCGTGTAAAAGCACAAGAGTCTTCATAGGTCTTTTGTAGTTTGGGTTTGCCTCATTCATAAAAGGCGGTACATCATTTGGAAGGGAAATATAAAACTCCCCTCTTCCTGAAAGTGCATTAGAATAGTATTCACATTTTAGTAAAGCCATAATACTTTATCCTCCTCTAAATTCGCTGATAACATTATATCTCATTTTCAGGAAAAGAGACTATTAAAAAACACATCTTTTCTTTCAAAAATTTATAAAATGTTAATGACTTCCGTACTGTTAGTGCAAGCGGTTTTATGCTAAAATACATATTACGATTGGTTTAAACCAAAACTAGGGAGGATGTTATGAATTACAGAGAAGACAGATACGGAAACAAGCTCTCACAGCTTGGCTACGGGTGTATGCGATTTTCAAAAAAGGGTACCGGCATAGACCTTGATAAAACCGAAAAAGAGATAATGTACGCTTATGAAAATGGCATCAATTATTTTGACACAGCGTACATATATCCCGGCAGCGAGGAAGCCCTCGGCGAGATCTTAAGCCGCAACCACATCAGGGAAAAGGTAAATATCGCCACAAAGCTTCCGCAGTACATCATGAAAAATGAGGCCCAGATAGAAAAAACCTTTAACGAAGAGCTTAAACGCCTTAAGACTGACTACATCGACTACTATCTTATGCACATGTTTACCGACTATTCCGAGTGGGAACATCTTAAGTCAATTGGCATTGAAAACTGGATAAAGGCCAAAAAGGAATCAGGTCAGGTTCGTCAGGTGGGCTTTTCTTACCATGGCGATTCAGACATGTTTATAAAGATACTTAATGCCTACGACTGGGATTTTTGTCAGATTCAGTACAACTATCTTGATGAAAACAGCCAGGCAGGCCGCGTGGGTCTTGAAGCAGCGCATGCAAAAGGCATCCCTGTTATAATCATGGAGCCTCTTCGCGGCGGCAAGCTTGTAAATCTTCCTGAAGCAGCCAAAAAGCTCCTTAAAGAAAGCAGGCGTAAATTTACCGCACCTGAGCTTTCGTTCCGCTGGCTTTGGGATCAGGAAGGAGTATCCGTTATCCTTTCAGGTATGAATTCTATCGAAATGATAGATGAAAACATTAAGACAGCAAGCGACGCCAAATCAGGCGACCTTACCAAAGAAGATCTTGAACTTGTAGATAAGGTAAAAAAGATAATCAAGGAAAAAGAGCTTGTGGGCTGTACGGGTTGCAGATACTGTATGCCATGCCCGAAGGGCGTTGATATTCCGGGCAACTTCTTCTTTTATAACCTTACCGCACTTGACGGCAAGACTGCTGCAAGATTTGAATACGCAAGAGCTATCGGCGTAAGAAAAGACCCTGCTTTTGCTTCTCAGTGTATCGGCTGCGGAAAGTGTGAAAAGCATTGTCCTCAGCACCTTCCTATAAGAGAAATGCTTAAAAAAGCAGATAAAGCCTTAAGACCTCTTCCATACAAAGTCGGCATAAATGTAGCAAGAAAGATCATGCTTAAGGGCTGATAAATAAAACTTAATAAAGGCCCGTTCACCTCTTGACAAGCAGCTTTAAAAGCTCCACAATAAAAGGTGAAAAAAATAAAATAACGGGAGGCCTTTATGAAAAAGTTTATTGAAGAATTCAAGACATTCATCAGCAGAGGAAATGTAATGGACATGGCAGTAGGTATCATTATAGGCGGTGCGTTCACAGCCATCGTGAACTCATTTGTAAATGATATCGTTAACCCTCTCCTTGGAATGGTTGGCGGAACAGATTTTTCCGCATACTCCGTTCAGTTAAAAGGAGATGCAACCCTTAACTACGGCGCATTCATCACTGCAGTGGTTAATTTCCTCATTATGGCACTTATCGTATTTCTTATGGTTAAAGCCCTTAACGGTGCTTCTTCAAAGCTTAAGAAAAAGAAAGAAGAAGAGCCTGCTGCTCCTACCACAAGAGAGTGCCCTTACTGCATGAGCACCATTTCCATCAAAGCAACAAAATGTCCTAACTGTACATCAGTTATCGATATCATCGAAGAGACAAAGTAATACAGTATTAAAAAGACCGCAACCTTACTCGTTGCGGTCTTTTACTATCTCAAATTCTTCTCTCATGGCAATTGATACGGCATAGCCTCTATGCAAAAAGCTCTTTACTTTCCACCCCTCATAAACCTCAGGGTTGTTACGCGGGTCTGCATGAAACCCGGTTCCTGCTGCCTTTAGCATAGCCTCAGTAGCGGTCCAGCAAAGAGTGAAAACTTCAGTCTTTCTCTCCTCTTTTGCCATAACGTACTGTTTTTTGTATTCTTCTGAAAAATACTGCCCTGCTATGTCATCGTTTATCTTAAGTCTGCGCCCTGACATCTCTGATATCTCTTCGATATCTACTCCAAGCTCAGTATCAGAGATTCCTATAACAGAGCACCCCTTGGCATGGGATATGGAAAAATGCCTTCCGTCTTTTTCGGAAAGAAAAGGCTTTCCAAATTCATTTTTTTCAATCTTTCCGTACTCCTGCCCGAAAGCAAGTGAAAGAAGCTTGTCATCTGCTGCTGCTCTAAGCTCCCTTGGCGACAACTCTGAAAGATCGCTGTGATCAAGATAAATAAGTCTGACAGTTCTCATAAAACCCCCAAAAAAAGAAAAAGTCTTAACTACGCTACACCTCTTTTAGTATAACATATTTAAGACTGTTTATCAGATAAATTTATTAAGTTTTTCATCATATCTGTAGTTTATCTTCTCAAGGCTCTTTACTATCTCGCTTGCATCTGTCATATATGCCCCTGCAAGCTCTGAAAGAGAACTGTAATGATCACGAAGCTGTGTATTAACAAAACTGAGTAAGATAACGGGATCTTTTGGTAAACTCATATCATATAACCTCATTTTCTTTGACTTTGCTTTTTTGGCTTGAATTCTACTACGGTTATGGTACTTTGTCAACAACTGTGATATACTTTTACCAAAATAATAAAAAGGAGAAGTGCAAAATGAAATTATTTATTGCTTCAGATATTCACGGTTCTGCCTACTACTGCAAGAAAATGCTTGAATGCTTTGATAAAGAGGGCGCTGACCGTATGCTCCTTCTTGGAGACCTTTTATACCACGGCCCAAGAAATGATCTTCCAAGAGACTATTCTCCAAAGGAAGTCATCCCTATGCTTAATGCATACAAAGACAAGATCCTTGCTGTACGTGGCAACTGCGATGCCGATATAGACCAGGTAGTGCTTGAGTTCCCTATTATGGCTGAATACTCTTATATCGCACTTGAAGACAGGGTTATCTACGCTACCCACGGCCACATTTACAGTTACGACAATATCCCGCCTCTTAAAGAGGGCGACGTATTTATACAGGGCCACACCCATGTACCTGTAGATTATGTAAAGGACGGCATCCGCTTCCTTAATCCGGGTTCTGTTTCAATTCCAAAAGAGGACTCAGGCCACGGATATATTATTTTTGATGGAAAAGACTTTGTAAGGAAGACTTTTGAGTAATATTAAAAGGCCCGCTAAATGCGGACCTTTTTCTTATTTCCTTATAAATTTCTCATCTGCCGCATACTCATCGCTTACAAAGCGTTCTACTGTCATGTGCAGGTCGTACTTTTCACGCAAAGCTGCTAGTTTTGCCATCATAGGCGAAGCGTGATGTGCATCGATTGCCGCCTGATCTGTCCATGAATCGATAAGAAGAATGGTTTCAGGGTCATTAAGCGGAGTGAAATATTGATAGCGAAGATTTCCTTCTTCGGCTCTTATGGCATCCGCTATGCCTGAAGCTTCCATTTCTTCAGCAAAAGCTTTTGCATTTCCGTTTTTGCCTTTGTAGTAAAGATTAACTGTTATCATACAAGTACCTCCTTTATCTTAGTATCTCATCGACTGTCGAAACTGTGCTGAAAGACCCTGAATGCTTTGCTATTATCTCTTTCATTTTCTGAAGCTCGAAGTAGCTTATATAGCAAATGAGGGTCTTGTTTTTACCAGCTATGGCTCCGTATGAATCCATAACTGTGCAGGTCTTTTGAAGCTCATTTTTAATATCTTCTATAATGCCATCAGGATCCTTTGTAATGATGGTAACCTGTTTTACGGCATCAAAGTGATCCGTAATGCTGTTGATTATGGATGTGGCAACCACATACACGAGAAGACTTAAAAGCGCTGCATCCTGATTTATAAGCAAAAAGGCTGTAAGGTAAACGCAGGCATTAAATGCAAGAAGAATGTAGGTCATCCCGTAGTTTCTGCCGGTTTTTCTTGAAATGAGGTTGATTATAATGTTTGCAAATATTTCAGAACCATCTATACAGCCGCCAAACCTGAGGATGAGGGCAAGACCGAGGCCAAGCATTGCTCCGCCAAAAGCTACCGCAAGAAAGTGCTCCGTATTAAGCTCAAAAGGAACTTTTTCAAAAATCTCAAGGCCCACGGTGTAAACAAGTGAACCGACAGCAGCCTTTATACCGAAGTTCCTTCCAAGCAGGATAAAGCCTGCTATAAGGAAAGGCATAAATATCGAAAATACACAAAGGGACAGGTTTAACCCAGTAAGCTTGCTAAGAATAATAGCTATACCTGCAGTTCCGTAATCTATAGCTCCGTTTGGAATAAGGATACATATTACGGAAAAGCTGGCCATAAGCGCGCCCAGCACTATAAGCAGATATGTAGCTGTTTCTTCCAGGATTTTGTTGCGTTTTTTCATTAACATTTCCCCTAACATATAGTACCAAACACACCGCCCGGCAGGGAGCGTATCCTTTACCTGTCAAAGTGAGCCGAAACGTCTTTTAAGAAGTCTATTATCGTTAAGTGCTGCGGGCAAACACTCTCACACTGTCCGCATCCGATACAGTCTCCGGCTTTGCCGCGTTTTTCCGCAATATTATCATAGTTTGAGAAATTAATCGTCCAGCCCTTCTCATCAAGATTTTCACGCATATCCTCATTGTAGAGCGAAAAATACTCAGGGATCGCAATATTCATAGGACACCCTTCCGTACAGTAATGGCAGGCTGTACACGGAACAGTAATCTGTGAGTTGATAATGTCTGCTACTTCAAAGCAGATTTTCTTTTCTTCCTCGTTAAGAGGCTTAAAATCGGCCATATAGTTTATATTATCTTCTATCTGTGCCATGTTGCTCATGCCCGAAAGCACTACCATAACATTTGGAAGTGAAGCAACAAAACGAATAGCCCAGCTTGGGACCGAAAGCTGCGGCTCTTTTTCTTTAAACAGATCTTCAGCCTTCTTTGGAATATTTGCAAGGGTTCCTCCCTTTACAGGCTCCATTACTATCACAGGTTTGCCATGTTTTACACAAACCTCGTAGCATTCCCTGCTCTTTATCCACTCGCTTTCCCAGTCAAGATAATTGATCTGAAGCTGGACAAACTCCATCTCCGGGTGATCTGTAAGTATCTTGTCAAGAAGCTCAGGCTTGTCATGGAAGGAAAAGCCTGCATGTTTTACAAGTCCCTTTGCCTTCTTATCAAGAAGCCAGTTAAAACAGTCAAATTTTTCATATTTATCAAGCATTGAGCCTTCAATACCATGAAGCAGATAATAGTCAAAATATCCGGCTCCTGTTTTTTCAAGCTGCTTGTTAAATACCTCATCTCTACCTTCTAATGAATCAAAAAAGGATGAATGAAGTTTTGTGGCAAGTGTAAATGACTCTCTGTCATGTCTTGAGGTAAGCACTTCTTTTACAGCGTTCTCGCTTGCAAATGCGTTATACATCCAGGCTGTATCAAAGTAGGTAAAACCTTTTTCAATAAACAGATCTACCATTTTTTTAAGCTGCTCAAGATCAATATCAGCAGGATTTGCTGAATTTTGCGGCAGTCTCATAAGACCAAAGCCAAGTTTCTTCTCAGGTGTGAATTCCATAAACTTCTCCTTTCAAATCCGGTTACAGTTATGTCAGTATATATAGCCTCACAATTCTTATGGTAAAATATGTCCTGCAGAAAGATATATTTCATACCACTCAGGTCTTGTAAGAGTTATATTGGCGCCGTCTATAATGTCTTTAAGATGCTCTTTTTTTGAAGTTCCTGCTATTATCTGGATTCCTGCAGGGTGTCTTGCGATCCAAGCCGCAGCGATAGCAGATGCACTTACTCCGTATTTAGCAGCTAATTTGTCAAGCACACCGTTAAGTTCTTTATACTCTCCGTTTCCAAGGAAGGTTCCGCGCCAGTTACTCATCTGGAACGGTGACCAGGCCTGGATCGTTATATCTTTAAGTCTGCAATAATCAAGGATTCCGCCGTCATGATCCACAGATCCCGACGTATCCATATTTGCTTCCATGCCTCTTGCGATCATATTAGATACGCAGATAGAAAACTGAAGCTGATTAATGGCCAGTTCCTGCTTAACGCACTTTTTAAGAAGCTCTATCTGACCCGGATTGTGGTTTGAAACACCAAAATGTCTGACCTTTCCTGCTTTTTCAAGCTCGTCAAAAGCTGCTGCCACTTCAGAAGGCTCGCAAAGCGCATCGGGCCTGTGTAAAAGGAGCGCATCAAGATAATCAACACCAAGCCTTTTAAGAATCCCGTCTACGGAATTTAAAATGTGCTCTTTGCTAAAGTCATAGTAGCTTACCTCACCTTTTCTGATAGCACATTTTGACTGGATAAAAAGATCTTCTCTCTTAATGGACGGGTCAGCTTTTAGCGCTTCTCCGAATACCTCCTCAGATCTTCCGCCACCGTAAATGTCGGCGTGATCAAAATAGTTTACTCCGTTATCAAGAGCAAAATGAATAAAGTCTGCCATCTCACCGGCATTAAAACCCGCAAGCCTCATAGCTCCAACAACCACCTGGGATGCAGGCATTTTTTCTTTTCCGATAAAAACTTGTTTCATGTTTTAATCCTCTCTTTCTAAATCCCTATAAAAACCTCTTTCAAGATTTCATTTAATTTTACCATATTCCAGGCCTAAAATACATAAAAAAATCAGTACACCCATTGTTTCAGGTGTACTGATCGTTTAAAACTAATTCTCAATAAATACCGCAGTTCCTGCGCCCACATGGCACTTGCCGTTTTCAAGCTTGGCGCTTCCGCAGGCGTAGATGATGGTTCCGTGTACATCTACGGTCTTTTCCTCATTTGTAGGATTAATGATGACCGTAATAGCCTGCTCTTTGCAGCTTCTCTTAAGTACAAGCGGATATCCTGTCTCAAGGAACTCAACTTTTGCTTTGCTTCTTAAGGCTACATTCTCTTTTCTGATCTTAATAAGTCTTCTTACCTCATTCCAAAGAGAACTAGGGTCTGCCATCTGCGCCTTTACATTTGGCCTGTCAGGCGCATCATCCATCTTTATGTAAAGGTCCTTTGGATCTGCTGTTGAAAATCCGTCGTTAAGGCCGTCATCCCACTGCATAGGGGTACGGGATCCTGTTCTCTGGTAACCGCCCTCCTTAGAAATAAGGCCCTCCACATAGTTCATACCTATCTCGTCGCCGTAGTATATAAACGGAGCACCCGGCATAGAAAGAAGAAACGCAAACGCCATCTTAAGCTCGTTGCCCTTAAGGCGCCTTGCAAGTCTGTCTATATCGTGGTTTCCTGAAGGAATACAGATAAGTCCTTTCCCTTCAGTTGCTGCTACGCTCTTGTTGTAGCGCTCTGCGTATGCTTTAAAGTTTCCTTTGCCTCTGCTTGAAAAATAAGGCTCATCGCATCTGAACAGGTCCTCATAATTTGTTCCCTGACCCATAAGCTGGAAATCCATATGGAAGCCGCCCTGAAGTGACTGATCCGGGTTTCCCCACTCAGAAACCATAGCCGCATCAGGAAATTCCTCATCAAGGAACTTGCCCACCTTATTCCAGAAATAAATGTTTCCTGTTCTGTTCTCATCGTCATTCTTTACACACCAGGCAGCCATATCTACTCTAAATCCATCGCAGCCCATCTTAAGCCAGAAGCGCATAACATCCTGAATAGCAAGACGTGTAGCTTCAGGCCCCGGATCATCCATACCCTGCTGCCAAGGCTCTTCCTGCTTGTAAAAACCATAGTTAAGCGCAGGCTGTGATGAGAAGAAATTAAGCACAGCGCAGCCGTCCCTGTCAGAGATAGCGCGAAGTGTATTCATTCCCTTTGTATCCATAAATACGTGATCTGTCCAGACAAATCTGTCGGTATACTCATTCTTTTCCGGTTTCATGGATTCCTTAAACCAGGGATGCTCCACCGAAGTATGCCCCGGTACAAGGTCAAGGAGCACATGCATGTCTCTTTTGTGTGCCTCGTCAAACACACGCTTTAAATCTTCATTTGTTCCGTAACGAGGTGCTACCTTCTTATAATCTCTTACATCATACCCTGCATCATTAAAAGGCGAGTCAAAGCAAGGGTTGATCCAGATAGCGTTGCATCCCAGTTCTTTAATGTAATCCAGTTTTTCGATTATACCCTGAAGGTCACCGATACCGTCTGCATTGGTATCATTAAAAGACTGCGGGTAAATCTCGTAAAATACGGCATTATCAAGCCATTTTGGTTGTCTTTTGCTCATAATAAAAACTTCTCCTTTATTAATGTATCCCATACATAGTTAAGGATACATCATTGATGGTAAAAAAGATATATAATTTTTTGATTTTTCTTGTAAATAATTGTACTATTTGCAGTCATTCCATCAAAAAAGCTATTTTTTCATATATAGGCTTAAAGTCCACTTTGCATTTTCCGTCCCAGATATTTACCGGGATCACATCGTCAAAGGTGTATTCCGTATATGTATCTGAAACCTCGAAATTGTATACCTGGATCAGCTTTTGTTCAGGCATAACGACCCAATACTCGCGCACACCTGCTTTTTGGTACTTAGCTTTCTTTCTGAAGACATCGTGGTACCAGTTCGATTCAGAAATAACTTCTACTATAAGATCGGGAGCACCGTAAATACGGGCTTTGTTGATCTTATCTCTATTGCAGACCACAAACACGTCAGGCTGTACCATGGTTTTATCGTCACAGTCAAGCTGAACGTCTGTTGGAGCTATAAAAGCCATACAAGAGCCGTTGTTTTTAAAAATATAATCTCTTAATAACGCAGCTATTTCAAGACTTATAATCTGGTGAAAAGATGTAGGCGCTGACATCAAATAAAACACACCGTCTATCATCTCGGCTCTGATATCATCTGGCAGGGCAAGATAATCGTCAAGGGTTTTACCGGTACCTGAAAGATCTAAAGCACTTGTGCCGCTTACGTTTCCATAAGGAGTTGTGGTTTCGTTTAGCATCAGAGATCGTCTCGCTAGATCTCCTGTACTATATACTCCTGAAAAGGCTTTACTTAGAGCCTCGAGAGTACTACGCCTCGGAGTAGGAGTGATCCCACTGAAAACCTTTTTAACGGTACTAAGTGGAACACCTGACT
>JAEEOQ010000096.1 GCA_016284355.1 Lachnospiraceae bacterium | reverse complement strand
TGTTACTCTCAAGCTAGCTTGAAGAGTGACATGCATAATTTTTTAGGTGCGAAAGCACCGCATGACCACCTGTGAGATCATCTTTTATACCATCTGACAAGTTTCAAGCGAGCATGCACATTAAAGGGAAAGCGACGGGACTTTTTAGAAAATACGGATTTATCGACTTTCAAAACGGAAAAGTGATCGCGGCAATGGCGGGAAGCCCCTTGTTATCTTTAATAAAATGCATTATAATTAAATTTGGTATTTTGATACTATATAATCTATTCAGGGGGCATTTTATTATGGCTAACAAATCTAACGGCACAGGACTTAAGCTTAATTACAAGCGTACCGCTCTTATTGGTTTTGCCTTTTTTGGCATCTTACTTTTGTGGCAGGTATATGATTCCTGGTGCCCTACTTTTCTTACAGATATCTTCGCTAGAAGAATGTACGGGCTCTCTTCTGCAGAGCTTAAAGCAGGAGATCCAAAGAAGATCTTAAACGTTCAGTGGATCGTCGGTATCATCATGGCCTGCGATAATCTGGCGGCTCTTATCTTACTTCCTATATTTGGTAATTTATCAGATAAAACAAAAACTCCGATAGGAAAGCGTATGCCTTATATCCTTACGGGTACATTTGTGGCGGCTGTAGCTTTCCCGTTTATCCCTTTGTTTTTCCATCAGAATAATATAGCCGGTATGGTAGTTATGATGGCCATCGTCCTTATGTTTATGATGATGTATCGTAACCCTGCCGTTGCGCTTATGCCGGATATCACACCAAAGCCGCTTCGCGCAAAGGCAAACGGTGTTATCAATATAATGGGCTACTTTGGCGGCGCTGCAGCTACAGTACTTGGAATCTTTCTTAAGCTTTCAGACTACATCAACGCGGCAGACGAAGCAAGAAAGGTATGGACTATAGAGATACCTTTTATCGTGGCTTCGATACTTATGGTTATCTCAGCTCTTGTTCTTTTCTTTACAGTTAAGGAAAACAAGCTTGCGGTAGAGATGAAAGACCAGATGGAAGAGGGCGAAAAGCTTGCCGCAATCGCAACTCCGGTTGATGATGACAAGCCTATGAGTAAAGAAAACAAGACAATGCTCCTTGCCATCCTTGGAGCTGAGTTCCTTTGGTTTATGTCAGATAACGCTATCGGCACCTACATCGGTAACTATGTTATCTATTACCTTAACTCGGTATCAAGTGCTACCATGATCCTTACAATCCTTGGCGGACTTGCTTCTGTTATAGGTTTTGCAACTGCAGGCTATATAGCAGATAAGGTTGGCAGAAAGTGGACTATAACCGCAGGCCTTTCCTGTACATTTGTAGGACTTATCATAATGTGCTTTGTGGCACCGACAGGCGTGGTTACGGGAGCTCACGGAGAGTACGCTTTCCCTGTGCTGCTTTATGTGGTATGGGCTATAAAGGGCTATGGTATGGCTCTTGTACACAACTGTTCTTTCCCTATGGTCGTGGAGCTTTGCTCTTCAAAGAAGATCGGAAAATTTACAGGTTATTATTACTCAGCCAGCATGTCGGCACAGACCGTTACACCTGTGCTTCTTGGCTTTGTATTTAATATGACGGGAGCATGGAGAGCGCTTCCTGTTTATGCTTGCCTTCTTACTATGACAAGCTGTATTGTATTTACGCTTCTTGTTAAGAACATAAAAGCAAATAAAGTGGCAAATGCAAAGGGCCTTGAGGCTCTTGACGGAGAAGACTGATATTTTGTTTTTGGGGCAAGTATTGTGTTAATTAAAAGGAGATAAAAATGGTACGTGCAGTATACCCGGGGTCTTTTGATCCTGTAACTTTAGGACATCTTGATATTATTAAAAGATCGGCAGGCATAGTTGACGAGCTTATAGTCGGCATCCTTGTAAATAAGGCAAAAAAGCCTTTGTTTGATATGGATGAAAGACTTGAACTTCTTAACGAAACCGTTAAAGACATTTCAAATGTAAAGGTTGTTACCTTTGAAGGACTGACTGTTGACTTTGCCATGAAATACGATGCAAATGTTATAGTAAGGGGCCTGCGCGCGGTAACAGACTATGAGAACGAAATGCAGATAGCCCAGACAAACAGGGCTCTCTGCCCGTATATAGAGACTATGTTCCTTACGACTTCTCTTGAATATGCGTTCCTTTCTTCAACTATTGTGAAGGAACTTGCATCTTATCATGAGGACGTTGCGAGATTTGTTCCTGCTATAGTTAACAAAAAACTAAAAGAGAAGTTCGAATAGCCTTTATTTTCAGACATTTTTATGTTAAAATGTAATTATCCTAATAAAAGATTGGGGGAATCGATATGAATAAGATCATCACCATCAGCAGACAGTTTGGCAGTGGCGGAAGAGAGATCGGAAGAAAGCTTGCAGAAGCGCTCGGTATCCCGTTTTATGATAACGAGATAATCAGCCGTGCCGCAAAAGAAAGCGGTTTTTCCGAAGCAGCTTTTGAAAAGGCAGAAAGTAAAGCTACCAATTCACTTCTTTATTCCATCGCGATGGGCATGAATGTTTACGGAACACAGGACGTAGGCTACACACAGCTTTCCCTTGACGACCGTATTTATCTTGCGCAGTCAGACGTAATAAGAAAAGTGGCTGACGAGGGTCCGTGTGTAATAGTGGGAAGATGTGCGGACTACGTACTTAAAGACAGAAAGAATGTTATCAATATCTTTATCTGGGCATCGCTTCCGTTTAGAGTTCAGCGTGCCATTGACATCGAAAATGTTTCTCCTGAAAAGGCAGAGGATTCTGTACTTCGTATGGACAAACGCCGTGCTAATTATTACAGCTATCATGCAAATGACAAGTGGGGCAAGGTTTACAACTACAACCTTTCCATCCAGAGCGACTTTGCCGGCATAGACAAGACAGTAGAAGTAATTAAACTTTTTGTAGAACATCAGGATGATTAATACTTTCTTATGAAGATCAAAGAAAAGATGAATCCGAGGTATACGCAGATATCTCTGTATGTTATCGCAACATGCGTTATTGTCTACGTTTTATCCCTCGTGGCCAGAAACTACTCCGCAGCATTTAAAGTAATAACGGGGCAGATCAAATGGATACTTAAGGTTCTAAGACCTCTTGTATTTGCTTTTGTATTTGCTTATCTTTTAGATCCGCTTTGCGACTTCTGGCAGGTAAAACTTGAAAACTTAAAATTTAACAGAAAACGTGGTAAGAACTGCAGGAATCTTGCAGTTCTTATTACCGTAATGATAGCGGTATTAACGGTTGTGGGCATTTTTTCCGTACTTATTTCATCTATTACAAAGACATTTACCCTTGCTACAATAGACGAGATTATAGACCTTATAAACAACACAAGGTCTGTGGTAAATGACCTTTACCGCCAGGCTATACTTAAGCTCCAGACCCTTGATATAGAGTCCGATACAGTTCAAAGATACGTTACGGCTCTTAGCGGCAGGCTTGTTTCCTGGGCAGGTAATCTTGGCAAAGGAATGCTTATTTCGCTTACGAATATTACAGGCATCTTTACCACAACTATTTTTACACTTATCATCGGGATCTATTTCCTTGCAGATGGCAGAGGCCTTATAAAATACTGGAAGAAAGTATCTGAGGCTTTTCTTTCAGAAAAGGCAAACAAAAGGATGCATACCTTTTTTAACGACGCCGACACCGTTTTTTCAGGGTATATAAGAGGACAGCTTATCGATGCCCTTTTTATGATGGTTGTTATAAGCGTAGTACTTAGTATTATAGGAGTCAGATTTGCCATAGTTATCGGTATCTGCGCAGGTATCGGCAACCTTATCCCGTATCTTGGCCCTGTGGTTGCTTACGGTATGACAGGTGTTGTATGTCTTGTGGGAGGAGACTTTAAAAAGCTTATTATTGCTATTATCATTCTCTTCCTTGTACAGACCCTCGACGGAAACCTTATAAATCCTAAGCTTCTTAGCAACAGTATCCAGATACATCCGCTTATTGTTGTGGTATCACTTATTGTCGGAAGTGCTATTGGTGGATTTCTTGGCATGCTCCTTGCTGTTCCTTGCGGAGCCCTTGTTAAGATCATGTTTAACAGAGTGATTGAAAACAGAATAGCAAAAAAACAGGCAAAAATGAATGAAAATGAAGGAGATGCTTAAGGTAGGCATCTCTTTTTTTATAAAAAAATGAATATTTATACTGATTGTAAGAAAATCTTAAGAACTTTGTAATGGTATATTTAGTTTTATTATAGTAGAATTGTTATTTGGAGAGAGGTGATAAACTTTGAACAACATAATAGAGGTGAAGGACCTTAAAAAAGTCTATCACATGGGTAAAGAAAAAATATACGCGGTAAACGGCGTGAACTTTACCATCAGAGAGGGAGAATTTTGTTGCTTACTGGGAACATCCGGTTCCGGTAAATCAACCCTTCTTAACCTCATGGCAGGTATTGAGAAGGCTTCAAAGGGTTCCATTATTATCAAAGGGGAAGATGTGGTAAAGCTTAACGAGACCAAGCTTGCTAAATTCAGACAGAATTATCTTGGCTTTGTCTTTCAGGCATATAACCTTATCGGTAGTATGAATGCTCTTGAAAATGTAGAATTTCCGCTTATTTTTAAGAGAGTCCCTGCGGGGAAACGTAAGAAAATGGCAATAAGGATGCTTAAACGCGTTGGCCTTGGAGAAAGACTTTATCACAAGCCAAAGGAAATGTCAGGTGGACAGCAGCAGCGTGTAGGTATCGCAAGAGCCTTTGTTGCAAATCCGCAGATAGTATTTGCCGACGAGCCTACAGGAAACCTTGATACCAAGACCACTATGGAGGTTATGGACCTTATACATGATCTTGCAAGACGTAACAAGCAGACCATCGTTATGGTTACACATGACCCGAGACTTGCAGAATACGGAGACAAGATAATAAGAGTCTCTGATGGCAAGATAGTCGATGTGGAGGTCAGAAAGACTGACGAAGAGATACTAAACGAACAGATGGAAGCAAGTAGACGTGCCGAAATCGAAAAGATGGAAAAGATTGAAAAAGCCAAAGAAGCAAAGAGACGCAAAGAAGAGGCAAAAGCTTTAAAGGCTGCAGGTCATAAAAAAGAAGCAAAGACAGAAAATACGGAGGATAAGAAAGAAAATGAACAAGATGAGCAAAAAACTGACGAGACTGTTTAGCGTGTTACTTATGCTTGCAGTTGTATTTGCGGGAAGCGTTCCTGCAAAGGCCGCAGATTATACACCTACGGTACCTGACGCAAAGATATACGGCTATATCGATCCTATTGAGGTAGAGCCGGGTCAGACAGTAGATGTTAAACTTCCGGTAAGAGTTAGTTCTTACACCATAAAGAATCCAGTAATAAAGATTGATTTTAGCGGAACACCTTTTGAGCTTGTAAGCGATATCAAGCTTTCAAGAGATGATATGAAAGAGGCTACAAACCTTACAATGCTTTCAATAGCAAAGGTTACTTACCTTGAATTTCAGGTAAAGGTAAGCGAGGCAGCAAGAAAAGGTACATACGATGGAACAGACCACAAGGGTATTCCTGTCAGCTTTGTTACCACAGACAGTTTTAATAACTACATTACTGTAGATCTTGAGCAGCCTTCACCGTTTGCTTTTAAGGTAACAAAAGAAAAGGCTTTCCCTACATTCGTTATCACAAAGACTGATGTACCTGATATGGTAAAGCCTGAAGACAGCTTTATGGTTGGCATCAAGTTCCAGAACAAAGGTGAACTTGAGGCAGATGAGGTTTCAGTAATTCTTGAAAAACTTACAGATGCAGGATTTATGCCGGATTCCTATTTTAATGAAGTAAAGGTCGGCGATATTGCATCAGGTAAGAGCGGCAGTGCTGATTTTGCTCTTCGTGCAGGTATGGGATTAACCACGGCAGTTCAGCAGGTAAATGCGCATATTTCTTTTAAGGTTGACGGAAAGACCTATGAGGAAGAGCTTCCTGTTTATATCCAGACAGCAGGCAAAGACGACGAAAAGCAGGTTATGATCGGTGCGGTAAGACTTATGTCTGCTTCTATGCCAAAGGTTATAGCAGACGGCGATAATTTTACCGTAAACCTTACATATAAGAATACTTCAGATGAAAACGTATCAGATGTGGTAGTACAGATTGACGGATATGACACAGCAGGATTTATTCCTGATTTCTTCTATAACAAAGTTGAGCTTGGAAACCTCAAATCAGGAAAGAGCAAGAACGCATCATTTAAGTTTAAAGCTCCTGATGAGATCGTTTCAGGAAGCAAGCCACTTACACTTAAAGTAACTTATACAACAGCTACCGGAAGTACTCTTTCAGACACAGTTACTATTTACGCAGATGTTAAGAGCAAGACAGCAGCTCCTACCACAAGCGGTATGCCAAAGCTTCTCGTTATGGATTACAGCACCGGCGTAGAAAAGCTTATGGCAGGTTCTGAGTTTGATTTTACTTTCAGAGTTAAAAATACACACAGCAGTGCAAAGGCAGAAAACATTAAGGTAACAGTTTCTTCTTCAGCAGACAACACATTCTCTATTATCCAGGGAAGTGCAAGCTTCCTTATCGAGAGCCTTGCAGGCGGAGAAGAAAAAGAGTGCACGATTCCTTTAAGAGTAAAGGGAGACGTTGCAACAGGCGGATACGATATCAATATTGAGTTTGATTACGAGTATGCCGGTCTTGACGAAAAGAAGAATGTTACTTCACTTTCAAACAAGATCACAGAGACACTTAAGATTCCTGTATATTCAAATGACAGACCTATGGTAAACAACATTCAGGTTGGTACCTGGGAGCAGCCAAAATCAAATGAGAGCACAACAATGTCATTTGAGTTTTACAATATGGGTAAATCACCTCTTTACAATGTTACAGCTACAGTAGAGGGTGACTTTACTACAAACGGCGCAATGCTTATGATCGGTAATGTTGAGTCGGGAACCGGCCAGACATGGGAAATGGATGTTACTCCTACTATGGGCGGAACCTGCTCAGGTACACTTATCATTTCTTACGAAGACGGCAATGGAAACCCATCAACTTACGAAATGCCGTTTAGCGCAGACGTACAGGATATGGGCGGCGCTATTATAGATGATGGCGGAATGATAGATGATGGCAACATGGGCTTTGAGGACGGAAACATGGGCTTTGAAGACGGCATGATGCCTGAAGAAGGAGCTAAAAAGGGTCTTCCTTTATGGGCATGGATCGCCATAGGCGTTGGCGCAGCAGCAGTTGTTGCAGCAGTAGTGGTTATAGTAGTTAAGGTTAGAAAGAAGAAAAAAGGGGATTTAGATTTCGATGAAGATGATTGATATGCTAAAACTCGGTTTACGAAACCTTGGGCGTCGTAAAGCGAGGACAGCGCTTACTGTTATGGGCGTTGTTATTGGTACTATCTCAATTGTTATAATGATATCCATTGGAATCGGCATGAACGAAAACTACACCAAACAGGTTATGCAGCTTGGTTCGCTTAACACCATTACGGTAGGCAAATACCAGGATGTTATAGACTCGGACGGCAACTACGTGGATTATAAAGAGCAGCAGATTAACGATGCGCTTATCGAGCAGATAAAGGCTCTTGACCACGTAAAGGTTGTTTCGGGTGTGGTTGAAGGCAACGTACAGCTCACGGCAAGGGGTAAATATCAGTCAAATATGTCTCTTTATGTTATGGACAAGAGTACATTTGAAGACTTTGATTTTCCTCCACTTGCAAACGGCAGTTATAATGAAGAAGTGAATTTTAAAAAACCTACTATATTTGTGGGACCTAATATTTTGAAATATTACTTTTACAACCCTAAGAGCAGAAACTACGATCAGTACGAGGTTCAGCCTACAGATCCTGTAACTCTTACAATACAGAACTGGGAATATCAGCAGGATCCGAAGAAAAAAGCGAGAAAGTACCCGGTAAATATGTATGTGTTTGACTGCGATGAAAACTCTGAATACAATTACAACACATACATGGATAAGTCAGAGTATGAAAGACTTTATCATGAGTATTTAAAAACTCTTAATGTTAAAGACAGAAAAAAAGCCGAAAAGAAGATGCGTGAGTACAACAACATCAAGGTGTGTGTTGACAACGTAAAATACATTGACGAGGTACAGGAAAAGATCAAAGAGCTTGGCTTTTACTCCTCATCTCTTACTCAGTACACAAAGTCCTCTCAGGAGACATCAAAGATGCTCCAGATGGTGCTTGGCGGTGTAGGTGCGGTAGCCATGCTTGTTTCTGCAATCTCAATTGCAAATACCATGGTCATGAGTATTTACGAGCGTACAAAAGAGATCGGTGTTATGAAGGTTCTTGGATGTTACGTACGTGATGTAAAGAGACTTTTCCTCTTTGAGGCAGCCATGATTGGACTTATCGGCGGCATCATAGGTATCATAATAAGTTACATAATGTCATTCTTTATAAACAAGTTTGGCGGAAAGCTTTTTGAGGCCATCATGTCAACCGGTTCCCTTTGGGGAATGACAGGCGAGGGAGCAAAATTTTCAATTATCCCGCTTTGGCTTCCTGTAGCCGCAGCCGGATTTGCAATGCTTGTGGGCGTTGTAAGCGGTTTTGCACCTGCAAATAAAGCCACAAAGATCTCAGCAATTGAAGCAATGAGAAATGAATAATAGCTACGTAAGGAGTATGAAATGGAAAACAAAAGGTCTAATCTTGTTTATATCGGAGTAGCGCTTATCATCGGCTTTTCCATGATAATTTGCTGTGTGCTTGGTATGTACGGACTTGCGGCATATAAACAAAAAAAGTACGAAGTCAAGATAAACGGCTATTGCAAAAAGCAGATAGAGTCTGACTTTGTTGAATGGACAGGGTATTACGATCTTACCTGCGAAGATATGCAAACAGGTTATGCGGTAATGGAACAAAACAAAAAAGCAGTGCTTGCATACCTTAAAGATAAGGGCGTTAATGAAAATGAGATCACTTTTTCCGCTGTTTCATTCGCGGAAAACTACAATTATGATGTAGATGAATACGGAAACAGTGTAAGAAATCTAAACAATTACACTATGGGGCAGTCGGTTAAGATAAGCTCTGAGGATATTGAAAAGGTCACTGATATCTCAAGGTCTTCCTCCGAACTTATCAATAAAGGCATTCATTTTCAGTCAAGACAGCCTGAGTATAAATACACCAAGCTTGAAGACTTAAAGGTTGATATGCTTGCCGAAGCTTCAGCCGATGCAAGAAACAGAGCAAAGATAATTGCTGAAAACGCCGGAAGTAAACTCGGTTCGCTTACAAGTGCCAAACTGTCAAGCATCAAGATCACTCCCCTTTATTCAATACCGGGTGAGTTTGAAAACTACGGATACAGCTATTATGTAAGCAACGACCTTGCTTCTATCGAAAAAGAGGTCACAGTGACAGTTCATTGTACTTTTATAGTAAAATAATAAAAAATAAAAAGGACAGTCTTTTATGAGGCTGTCCTTTTTGAATAATGATGTTGAAAAATATATTTCCTTGATTATAATAGAAGGTATAAGGAACAGGCAATTTGTTGCCGATATACTTATATGCGTGAAGGTTATTTTTATTTAAAACTATTTTAATGAGGAGATTTACTATGAACAAAGACCAATTCAGACGTGCGAACAAAATGGCATTCAGTATCAATGTTGCCATACTTATTTCGGCAGTACTTCTTATGATCTTTCAGGGACTTGAGATCGGCTTTAATGCAGGCATTATCATTGAACTTATTGGTGCTCTTGTGGGATTTTTAATGATGATGACAGGTATCACGAAGGGAAGAGACAACAAACTCGGAGTTATAACCATTATGACGGGAGCCGCTCTTGTATATGCTGTTATAATGCTTGTACAGAACCAGTTCCTGTTTTTCTCATACGGTATTCCTATCATTGTTTCATGTATAATATATCTGAATCCGAAGGTTGCAAGATTTGGAACCATCGAACTTGCTGCAGTGTATCTTATAGTATTTGTGCGTAATATAGCAGCAGGAACCGCAGAGCTTAAAGATACGATAGTAGATACTGTTGTTATCATCTTAAGCCTTGTGGTGGTAAATTATGTTGTAAAACTCCTTGTGGAATTTAATAAAGAAAATACAGATGCAGTGGAAGAGGCGGCCCGTGAAAATGAGGCTATTACAAAGAATATCCTTAAGACCGCAGAAGATATAACGGAGCTTTTTGGCAGAGTAAATGAAAACATGGGTACTCTTAAAGAAGTGGTAGAGAGCAACCATGAGGCTATGGAAAAGATCGCCGGCAATACCGATACTACGGTAAGCAGCATAGATACCCAGGCAAGAAAGTGTAACGATATCAAAGATCAGACCGATTCCACCATTGTCAGCAAAGAGCGCATGATAAGTGCAACAAAGTCAGCAGAAAATGCGATAATCGAAGGAAACAAGGTTCTTGACGAGCTTAAAGACAGAGCCGGCGAAGTAGAAAAAGAAAGCAAGGAAATGATCGCTGCGACAGAGAAGGTAAACGAAAAGATCAACGGTGTTCAGGAGATAGTCGGTTCTATCCTTGCTATTTCAAGCCAGACAAACCTTCTTGCACTTAACGCTTCAATTGAGGCTGCCAGAGCAGGCGAAGCAGGTAAAGGCTTTGCTGTTGTAGCTGAAGAGATAAGAAACCTTTCAGAGCAGACAAATGAGGCAACTACAAAGATCACTGATATCATCCAGGGTCTTACAACTGACGTGGGAACAACCATAGACAGAGTAGAAGACACCATGAGGTCTGTACAGGAGCAGAACAAGCTCATAGTTTCTACAGGCGAAAGATTTGATGATATCAATGATAACGTACAAAAGCTCCTCGGCGAATTTGAAGGACTTGAAAACGGTATCAATGCTATATCGGCTTCTGCAAACGAGATCAATGAAAGCGTTGCTAGTCTTGAAGGAAACAGCCATGATACCGCAGAGCTTTCACAAAACGGCGTTTCTTCATCAGATGCTGCAGTTAAGGCCTGTGATGATCTTGCCGTTGCTCTTGATAAGATCCGCGGAGCAGTATTAAAACTTAACGAGAAATAAGCAAAAAAAGAAGTGCCGGAACTTCCACTTGACAAAAACATGGGAAATGTATACAATAATCGCATGGTTAAAGGCAATGAAGATCAAAAGCCTTATATGCAAACCCTTATTACAGAGAGTGCACGTCACCGGCTGAAAGCGTGCCGCCAAGGTTAGGCTGTAAGGAACATTCGGATCGGAGCTGCAGGTCTGAAAATATTTAGTAAGTCCTGACGAGTCGTGCACGTTACGCATATGATAAGTGATACCCCGGGTGGTACCGTGTTAGAATTAATACCCCGAAGCTGTGTGCTTCGGGGTTTTTTGATGTTTTGAAGGAGGAAAAAAGATGAAAGACAAACTTAAATCCATTATGGACAGAGCCATCAGCGAAATCGCAAGCTCTGATGATATGGAAAAGTTAAATGCCATTAAGGTCAATATCCTTGGTAAAAAGGGTGAACTTACAGATATCCTTAAGGGCATGAAGGATGTTGCGGCAGAAGAAAGACCAAAGGTTGGTCAGATGGTTAATGAGACCAGAGCCGCTATCGAAGAAAAACTTAACGAAAAACTTGAGGAAATGAAGAAAAAACTTCGTGAAGAGCAGATGAAGGCAGAGACTATCGATGTTACACTGCCGGGCAAAAAGAGTGAGCTTGGCCACAAGCACCCTAACACCATTGCTCTTGAAGAGCTTCTTCGTATATTTACAGGTCTTGGCTACGAAGTAGTAGACGGTCCTGAAGTAGAAAAAGACTATTACAACTTTGAGGCTCTTAACATTCCTGCCAATCATCCTGCAAAGGACGAGCAGGATACTTTCTATGTAACAAACGATATCGTGCTCCGTACCCAGACTTCTTCAGTTCAGGTACATGTTATGGAAAAACAGAAGCCTCCATATAAGATCATAAGCCCGGGCCGTGTTTTCCGTGCTGATGAGGTAGATGCAACCCATTCTCCTTCTTTCCATCAGGTAGAGGGTCTTGTTATTGATAAAAATGTTACTTTTGCAGACCTTAAGGGAACACTTGCAGAGTTTGCAAGAAGAATGTTCGGTCCTGACACCAAGGTTAAGTTCAGACCACATCACTTCCCATTTACAGAGCCTTCTGCAGAGATGGACGTTAGCTGCTTTAAGTGCGGCGGCAAGGGCTGCCGTTTCTGTAAGGGTGAGGGCTGGATCGAGATCCTTGGCTGCGGTATGGTTCATCCACACGTACTTGAGATGCGCGGCATCGATCCTGATGAGTACGTTGGCTTCGCTTTTGGCGTAGGTCTTGAGAGAATCACACTTCTTAAGTATGAGATAGATGACATGAGACTTCTTTATGAGAACGATGTTCGTTTCTTAAAGCAGTTTTAATCAGGCAAAGGAGGATAATAAACATGAATACACCATTATCATGGATAAAAGCTTATGTTCCGGAGCTTGATTGCACTGTACAGGAGTATTGCGATGCAATGACTCTTTCCGGAACCAAGGTCGAGGGAGCTACCTGCTTTGATGCAGACCTTGACAAGATCATCGTAGCAAAGATCGTAAAGATAGATAAGCATCCTGATGCAGATAAGCTTGTTGTCTGCCAGGTACAGATAAACGAAGAGGGCGACACTATTCAGATCGTTACCGGCGCAAAGAACGTATTTGAGGGAGCTATCGTTCCTGCTGTTCTTGACGGCGGAAAGGTAGCAGGCGGCCACGACGGTTCTGTTACCGCAGGCGGTATCAAGATAAAGAAGGGCAAGCTTCGCGGAGTTGAGTCTAACGGTATGATGTGCTCTATAGAAGAGCTTGGCCAGACAAGAGATAACTACCCTGATGCTCCGGAAGACGGTATCTTTATCTTCAACGATCTTCCGCAGTATAAGGGCATCAAGCTTGGAGACGATGCCATCGAGGTATTCGGTCTTCATGATGCAAATATCGAGTACGAAGTAACAAGTAACCGTGTAGACTGCTTTGGTATCATTGGTATCGCAAGAGAGGCAGCAGCCACATTCCGTAAGCCTTTTGTTCCTCCTGTAGTTAAAGAGACAGGAAACAACGAGAAGGCTTCAGACTACATAAGTGTAGAAGTTAAGGCTACAGACCTTTGCTCAAGATACATTGCAAGAGTAGTAAAGAACATCAAGATCGCTCCATCTCCTGAGTGGATGCAAAGACGTCTTGCCGCATGCGGTATCAGACCTATTAATAACATCGTAGATATCACAAACTACGTTATGGAAGAGTACGGTCAGCCAATGCACGCATATGATCTTGATACCATTGAAGGAAAGAAGATCGTAGTAGACAGAGCAAAAGACGGAGATACTTTCGTTACTCTTGACGGACAGGAAAGAAAACTTGACGCAGGTGTACTTATGATAAATGACGGCGCAAAGGCTGTCGGCATTGCAGGTATTATGGGCGGCGAGAATTCTAAGATAACAGATGACGTTAAGACAATGCTTTTTGAAGCAGCATGTTTTGACGGTACAAATATCAGACTTTCAGGAAGACGTATAGGACTTCGCTCCGACGCTGCAGGAAAGTTTGAAAAAGGACTTGATCCAAACACCACTATGGAAGCTATGAACAGAGCGTGCCAGCTTATTGAAGAGCTTGGCGCAGGCGAAGTTGTGGGCGGATGCGTAGACGTATATCCTAACCCTAAGAAGCCTTGGGTTGTACCTTTCTCCCTTGAGAAATGTAACAAGCTCCTTGGTACAAATGTTGGTATGGATGAGGTTCGCGAGTATTTTAAGAGACTTGAACTTGACCTTAACGAGGCAGGGGACGCCGTAACAGTACCTACCTGGAGACAGGATGTTCTTCGTAACGCAGACCTTGCAGAGGAGATCGCAAGATTCTTTGGTTATGACAAGATCCCTACCACTCTTCCAAGCGGCGAAGCTACCATGGGCGGCTATCCTTTCGAGAAGAGAGTTGAAAATGTGGCACTTGACGCAGCAGTTGCTCATTCATACTGCGAGTCAATGACATATTCATTTGAAAGTCCTAAGGTATTTGATAAGCTTCTTTACGCTAAGGACGCTCCTGAGCGTGTTGCAATAAAGATCAGCAACCCGCTTGGCGAGGATTTCTCAGTTATGAGAACCGTTCCCGTAAACGGAATGCTTACAAGCCTTGCCACAAACTACAACAGACGTAACAAAGACGTTAAACTCTTTGAGATGGCTAAAGTTTACCTTTCAGACAGCGAAAAGCCGGTAGAACTTCCTGATGAGAGAGTTAAGATGGTACTTGGATGCATAGGCGAGGGCGACTTCTTTACCATGAAAGGTACCCTTGAAGAGATCCTTATTGCGGAAGGTATGAAGGGCCTTGTAACTTATGAAAACAAGGGCAATATCCCATTCTTGCACCCTGGCCGTCAGGCAGTAGTAACTTATGGTAACAAAGAGATCGGATATCTTGGTGAGGTTCATCCTGATGTGGCAGATGCTTACGGTATCGGTGAAAAGGCTTACCTTGGCGTTCTTGATATGAAGCTTATCTGTGAGTTTGCAAACTTTGATTACAAGTACGAAGGAATTGCAAAATTCCCTGCCATGAGCCGTGATATCTCTATGGTAATGAAGAAAGAGATCACAGCAGGTCAGATCGAAGAGATCATAAGAAAACGCGGCGGAAAGCTTCTTGAGAGCTACAACCTCTTTGATATCTATGAGGGCGTACAGATAAGACCGGGCTATAAGTCAATGGCTTACACAGTAACCTTCAGAGACAAAGAGAAGACTCTTGAAGATAAGACCGTCAACGAGATAATGGATAAGATTTTAAAATCTCTTGAAGAGATCGGAGTAGAGCTTAGAAAATAATGAAAAAGGTAAGATTTACAAGTAAATCACATCCTGTAAGTGCAATTATAGCAACTGTCATAGGTGCTGTGGCGATCGTTATCGTGACAGTTATGATAGTCCTTAGCGTAAAGACAGGCGGAAATGCCGGCATCTTTATAGGTGCCGGCGGCACAACCGCTATGCTTCTTTGCATTATCGGGGCGATAATCGGGGTAAGGTCATTTTTAAAAGAAGATGTGTATTATCTTTTCCCTATAATAGCCACTTCTCTAAACGGAGTAACTATGCTTGCGCTGTTTGTGATATATGCTATGGGGGTTATGGCTTGACGGGGAGGCTTAACTTTATTTTGCAGTGACCCAAACTTCAATTCGCAATCCGCCTGCAAAGCAGGCTACTTGCTCATTTGGTTTGGGTCGACACTGCTTCGCAGTTTGCTTTTGCGTGTAAAAAATATCTTTAAAGCAAGCTTTGCGATATTTTTTTACGCAAAAAAATCTGCAAAATTATGTACTTCTTTCGAAATGTTAACAGAAAGTTCATTTTTTTAACATTCGGTGGTCACAATTGACCTATATAATAAGGCCATAAAGTTGATACAGAAACTTTATTAAATAATTTAGATAGTTTCCCCAATTTGAATAGATTTTATTTTTTTCATTTACAAGCCGGAGAGGTTCCCTGCCTCCCCGGCACTCCTCTGTTTATAGGCAGTTACATTTTTATGTAACTGCTTTTTTTCTTTACTGTTTCCCTAAAAAATTATATAATTAAATCACTAACAGAAAGGTAAGATCGGAATGATAAAGAATCTTGTTTTTGATATGGGGGATGTGCTTCTTAGCTACAGATGGATGCAGATAATGTATGACCACGGGCTTAGCGAAGAAGAGACTAACGAGTTTTGGGATAAGTTTTTTAAAGACGGTAACTGGGTTTATTACGATAACGGTACTTATAACACAAAAGAGTTTGAAAAGTTTATGTCTGAAAAATACCCGGAGCAGGCGGAAAATATTCACTATCTTCTTACAAACCTTGATAAGATGCCTGTCTCAAGACAGGAGGTCTGGGATAGGGTTTCAAGGCTTAAAAAAGAAAAAGGGTACAACCTTTATATCCTTTCTAATTACCCGCAGGAGATGTTTGAGAGCCACACCGCAAGAGTTACCTGCATGAAAGATATGGACGGTGTGGTGGTATCCGGCGCCATTCATCTTACAAAGCCAAATAAAGATATTTATGAATATCTTTTAAATACATATAACCTTGACCCTGCTGAGACCATCTTTTTTGATGATCGCATAGATAACATTGAAGGCGCCAAGGCAGCAGGGATAGACGGAGTTGTTATAGAGAGCGAAGAATTTTTGCTGAGTCTCTTGGATGATTATTTAAAATAAGGGATATTTTGGAAAATGAAATTAGGAGCAACTGAAGTTTTGCAGATCTACCTTGCGGTAATGAATACCGCAGGAGTTTTTATAATGAAGGCTGATAAGGAAAGAGCGAAAAGAGGCGCCTACAGGATCCCTGAAAAGACTCTTTTCCTTGTTTCCATACTTGGAGGAAGCCTTGGAACATGGGCGGGAATGTACATTTTCCGCCACAAGACAAAGCACTGGTATTTTGCACTTGGCATGCCGCTGATATTTATAACACACGTGGCACTGCTTTGTTTTGTCATAGTTCCGATGCTTTAAAAATGTAAATACGGAGGGGTTTGACATGAGAGGACTAAGAAAGAAAATTGCTGTTCTTTTTGTAGCTGTTTTACTTGTTACGATGCTGCCTAACGCTAAAGTGTACGCTGCATCGAGTCTTAAAGCACCCAATGTTACGGTAGATACGGTAGAGACCTTCTATCCGAAACTTTCATGGAAAAAGGTAAAGGGCGCGGAAAGCTATACCATTTACCTTAAGGCTCCCGGGACGACTTCTTATACTAAAGTAAAGACCATAAAAAAGACTTCTTATATAGATCGAAATTTCACCGCATACGGCACAGGTGCGTTAAAGTATTATGTAGTGGCTAAAAAAGGCTCTGAAAAGAGCAAGAAAAGCGAAGTAATTAAGTGGAAGATGCCTTCGCTAAACAGCCTTACGAAGCTTAGCAGCGCATTGCTTTCTGCTGTTTTAAACAATAAGGCAAATTCCATTACTTTTACATCCACAAAATATTATGATTTTGACAAACTTAAAGAAGAGATAAAAGCAGTGGGGCTTTCTGAAGGTATACTTGCGGAAAGCTTTGGGTACAGCATTACCTCTTACGGCTCTGCATATCTTTACCAAATAGATTTTGCAAGAGACGAATTTCAAAAGGTTATCCCGGCTTTTACACCTGAAGATGTTTACAATGCTGCTCTTGACCTTCTTTCATCGATGGATTTTGATGATAAATATATTTATACCGGCAGTATGGCCCTTTTAAAATATGCGGAACTTGCTTTGATGCAGCATCCGGAGTACGGGTACGGAGTCTGGTTTGTAACATACGGAAACGGATCATGCAGTTTTTCTACTGAAGAGTCAGGCAAGGATAATTTATCCGAAAGATACGAACTTGCAAGCCAAAGAGCGGATGAGATACTTGAAGAGATAATAACTCCGGATATGACCACAGATACCGAAAAAATGCGGGCAGTTCACGATTATATAGTTAAAAATACTATTTACGATGAAGGTCATACATCAGATCCTTCAGATCCCTGCTATTCAGCCTACGGTTGTCTTGTGGAGCAAAGCTGCGTATGTATGGGCTATGTGGCTTCGATAAATATGTTTGCCAAAAAGCTTGGTATCCCTTCAATAGGTGTGGTTGATAACGGAGACTCCAAGGGTGTTTTTCATTCCTGGAATTACCTTCTTCTTGACGGAGAATACAGGTATATAGATGCGACCTGGGATGATCCGGTACCGGATCAGGGTGCATGGTATGTGGATCATACATATTTTGCGGTAAGCGACAATACCATAGCTGCCTACCACAGGCCTTGGGACAGAGAGTTATATAGCACAAAGTACGTGGATCTTTCAATCAGATAAAAGATCAAAATACATTAGAAAAACAGCAAAAAGGAGATTCTTTTATGGATGAAAGAGGAAACAGACATGTAAGTCTTAACATTGTGACTGTCATAGTAGTTACGATCGGAATAGTGTTATATGCTCTTATGTATTTTGTCGTGTACGGACTTATGGAAAAAGTGTCTGTAGACAGACTTAATGAAGCGGCAAAGTATGCCGCACAAAAGGCCAGCCTTACATTTTCAAATAATCAGGAGACCCTTGAAAATATAGCAGATTCAATCTCAAAGCACGAAAAGATCGATGATGAGGCGCTTATAAAATCGGTTAATACCTTCCTTCCAAAGAAAGGAACTGCAAGGATCAGTGCTATCTTTCCTGATAACAGGATAGTTACTGTGCAGGGGACCATTGAAAAATCCGACCTTACTTTTGAGAGCATGAAAGCTGATATTGAAAGAGGCGAGAGTTTCTCAAGAAGAGATACCAGCAGACTTAATCCTGAAGAGGTGATAATAAGGCAATATATGCCGGTGTACAAAGATGGTAAAATGGAACTTATCTTATATGCTATTTATGATTGCAACAAAATGGATGATTTTACCGATCTTGACATATACGGCGACAGGTCAAATGTACAGCTGCTTGATACAAGAGACGGTAAAGTAATAGCAGATGATTACTTTGAAAGCGTTAATGCCACAGATCATGTGACAATAGACGGCGCCAAGCTAAAGGGCGGAGGAAGGCTTAAGCTTTCAAAGATGTTAAAAGGCGGCAGCGGAGAATATCTGTTTCTGAATAACCTTGCAGGTAACCAGTATATGTTCCTTAGCTACGCGCCTACTATATATAAGGAATTTATCGTAGCAATATATGTTCCTGAAAAGGCGGCATATGCAGAGACACGCCAGTACAGATCCCTTTTGTACCTTTTGGGACTTGGAGAAGTCATACTTCTTTCTATGTTCCTTGCCTGGGTTAAGAACAGGAAAAGGGTCGAGTCGGAGCATCTCTTAGAAGACCGAAAAAGATACCTTGAACTTACAAAGCTTAAACAAGGAAGGTCTTTTGAAGCCGCAAAAGATGAGATAGAAGCTATTTTCGGTGCTCTTGCGGAAGGTTATGACACCCTTATCCATATTCAGTTTGATACCTGTAAGATAATTACTTATCGCGCAGGAAGAGCCTTTGCCATCCCTGAAGAAACCTGGGCTACTGTGGGAGACTACCATGCGGTTATGCGTGAATACGCAAAGATAAAAGCAGTGCCTGAAGACAGAGAAATGCTTATAGAGCAGACTTCATTTAAAAATGTCTGGGAGGATCTTTCAAAAGGGCTTCCTCATGTGGTTAAATTCAGAGCCGGAGATGAGGACAAGCCTGAGTATATCAAGATCAAATTTGTGCATATCTTAGAGCATGGCACCGATCATTGCGCGGTTGTAGGTTTCAGATATATAGGTGAATGATAATTAAGCTTTTAGGGGTCCTGTTTTTAACGGGCCCCCAATTTTTTTGTCTCCAGTAAAAAAATAGGGCATAAAAATTAAAAAAAGGGCATCGCTTTTTTCAGACTTTCTTGGTAAAATTGTGATGTTACTAAATCGAAAGGAAGAAAAAAAGTATGGAAAAATTCACTCATGATACATACCCGATTTCTGAAAGAGAGAAAAAGGGCGCAGCAATTTCGCGCATGGCTGCCACAGAGAGTATGGTACTTCTTCGCAATGATAAAGAAGTACTTCCATTAAAAGAAGATGCGACTATAGCCTTATACGGCGTTGGCGCCGCAAGAACCGTAAGAGGCGGCACAGGTTCCGGCGATCCTTTTAACGGCGGACTTTCAGGCGGCGGAGATGCAGCTGTTAATCAGTCAAAAAGATATCATATCAATATATTTGATTCCTTTACAAGACTTGGGTTTAATGTGGTAAATCCTGAGCTTAGTGTAAAGAACGGAGAAAGATACGACAGGCTTTCTGTTGAAGAAGGTACAAATCACATGTCTGTATTTGCATGCCCGGAAGAGCTTCTTACAGGTGAAGAAGTAGCGGCAGATGCAGCAAAGGCAGATACAGCAGTATTTATTCTTTCGCGTAACTCAGGTGAGGGCGCAGACCGTCACCTTACAGGTAAAAATGCAAAGGGCGAAGAAACAGGAGATTATAAGCTTTCTGCAAGCGAGAAAGAAAACATTGCACTTTTAAGAAAGAATTTTGCAAAACTTGTTATCGTATTAAATGTGGGAAGCCCTGTTGATATGGCAGAGATAAACGCTCTTAACCCTGACAGTGTTCTTCTTATGGGACAGGCAGGTCAGGAAGGCGGAGATGCCCTTTATATGGTTATCACAGGAAAGGTAAACCCAAGCGGAAAGCTTACCGATACCTTTGCAGCCGATTACAGCGATTATCCGGCTTCTGCCACATTTGCAGGCAATGACGGCGATTCATTAAAGGAACGCTATACGGAAGGTATTTACGTAGGATACAGATATTTTGATTCCTTTAATAAAAAGTGCGTTTACGAATTTGGCTACGGCCTTTCTTATACAACCTTTGATGTGGCTTATACCGGCGTTAAGATTGAAGAAGAAAACGCTCTTATAAGTGTTAAGGTTAAAAACACCGGCAAGGTGGCAGGTAAAGAGGTTGTTCAGGTTTATAGCTTTGCACCTGCAGATAAAAAGAACGGGCTTGATACGCCTGTTAAGGAGCTTAAAGGCTTTGAAAAGACAAGCCTTCTTGAGGCAGGGAAAGAAGAAGAACTTACCATTACGCTCCCGTTACGCTCCCTTGCTTCCTTTGACGAAGCTGAGCATTGCTACCGCATTTTTGAAGGAGAATACGGAATTGCTGTAGGTACTTCTTCTCTTAGGCTTGATCCTGCTTTTAAACTTAAATTTGCAAATGAGATAATTACAGAAAAAGTATATGCACAGGTTCCGCTTAATGAAGAACTTAACTGCATAAAGTCAGAAAAAGCAGGTCTTTGTGAAAAGTGGGCAGATGCTCCTGTAGTTGAATTTACAGGAAAAATTGATACAAAAGATTCAAGATCAAAATATCACGAAGGCAGAGTGACTACATATACAACAGATAAGTCTTATAAGGCTGTTATGGATTACGAAGACGTAAAATACGTTGATGCCTGTGATGTAAAGCTTTCTGATGTTATAGCAGGAAAGAAAAACCTTAGCGATCTTGTGGCACAGATGAGCCTTGAAGAACTGGCTACATTTGTATGCGGAAGCGGATGGGGGGTTGCGGATGAGGCAAACCCGATCATCGGAGCAAACTCTGAAAGCTGCCCGGGTGCTGCGGGTGAGACCACACATATCCTTGAAGAAAAATACGGAATCCCTTCTGTCGTACTTGCAGACGGCCCCGGAGGAGTTCGTATCACACAGATATTTGAAGCAAAGAACGATCAGGGCGAGCCTGTTATGGGGTATCACTTCTGTACCGCCTGGCCTGTAGGAAGCCTTCTTGCACAAAGCTTTGACAGAAAGCTATGGTATGAAGTGGGCTGCGGAATGGCAGAAGACTGCAAGGCATTTAACATTGCTCTTTTACTTGGCCCGGGTATGAATATCCACAGAGATCCGCTTGGCGGAAGAAACTTTGAGTATTTCTCAGAAGACCCTTTCCTTACAGGAATCTGCACAGCAGAGCTTACTAAGGGTATACAGTGTTACCACGAGACAGGCGCATGCATTAAGCACTATGCCTGCAACAACCAGGAGACCGAGCGCCACAGAAGTAATTCGGTAGTCAGCGAGAGAGCTCTCCGTGAGATCTACCTTAAGCCTTTTGAGATTGCAATTAAAGAAGGGGATCCAAAGTCTATCATGACTTCATACAACCTTATAAATGATGTTTACACCGCAGAAAGCTACGACCTTTGCACAGATCTTGCAAGAGGCGAGTGGGGCTTTAACGGTCTTATCATGACAGACTGGAACGGCGGAAGCGCCGATACGTACAAGGCTATGCATGCAGGTAACGACCTTATTATGCCGGGCGGAAGCAACAAGGTTTTAAGCATACTTCTTGCACTTAAGACTATAGAGCCTGAATTTGACGATCGCGGCCAGGTAGTTATGGAGATGCAGCATCCGTTCCCTATTGCAAATGCCAAGTGGAATTCATTTACCCTTTCAAAAGACGGAAAAGACACCATGGAAGCAGAGCTTAAGGGCGAGCATACCTGCGAAGTCAAAGACGGAGTCCTTTATGTGGATGGTGAGGTTCTTTATACCGAGGCCGGCGCAATATTTGAGCTTTTCCGCGACAGAGAGAACTTTAAGAAGTTTAAGACTCCTGCAACTACAGAAGTTGCAAGTTTTTCAGAGGATAACAAAAAGGTTATATATAAAGGAACACTTGACAGAACCAGAAAGATCGCACCGGGAGATGTACAGCGCTGTGCTATGGGCGTACTTACCGGTATAATGAGATTAACACGCTGATAAGTATCCGGTTATAAAACACACAGAAAAAAGACGTGAAAGCATTTGCTTTTACGTCTTTTTCCGTGTAAGAAAATCTTAAGGAATTCGTAAAGATTTTTATGTGTACTTATGTTACTATAATATCGTAGTTTCATAGGTGAAGCTATGTTTACGAAAGGAGTTTTTTAAGTGGCAAAATTAAAAATTCTTGTTGTTGATGATGATAAAGAAATAGCAGAGCTCGTGCAGATACACCTTGAGAGCGAGGGATATCAGGTAATTACAGCACATGACGCTGTTACAGGCCTTAATATTTTAAGCAAAGAAAAGGATATATCACTTGCAGTGGTTGATATTATGATGCCGGGTATGAACGGACTTACCATGTGTGACAAAATACGAGAAAAAAGTCCGATACCTATTATTATCCTTAGTGCAAAAAGTACAGACCTTGATAAGATAGTGGGCCTTGGAAAAGGCGCAGACGATTATGTTACAAAGCCTTTTAATCCTCTTGAACTTACAGCCAGGGTTAAGTCGCAGCTAAGACGCTACACATTGCTTAACCCAAACGCAGGACTTGAAAATACAGATAACTCAAAAATGATAGTTGCAGGCCCTCTTACCATGTGCAAAGATACCCATATGGTAACAAGCTATGACAAAGAGATCAAACTTACACCTATTGAGTTTGATATCCTTTATCTTATGGTTTCAAATGCGGGCCACGTTTTTTCTACAGATGAGATATTTGAGCGCGTATGGAACGAGAAAACCTTCGAGGCAAATAACACTGTTATGGTACATATCAGACGTATCAGAGAAAAGATCGAGATCGGCGGAGCTCGTATCATAGAAACAGTCTGGGGAGTGGGGTACAAAATTGAAAAATAAAAAATCTCGCAGTTTTACAACCAGAATAATTCTTTATGCCATAGGAAGTATGCTTCTTTCCTGCCTTGCGGTAGGCGCGGTATGTCTTGTGATAGAACTTACAAAAAGCGGTACAAAGAAGGCGGCAGAAGAACTGTCTATCCTTGAAAATGAGGCGACCACGACTAATTCATACTTAGCAGAAGAGGATATGGATGAATACGATGAAAATTATCCTGATGACATGGAAGAAGAGGATTTTGGCGAGATCACTAAAGGAGAGTCTGATGACAGAAAGCTTGTCGCTAATAACGTTGGACCTGAAGAACCTATAGGACCAAATATGAATCCAAAAAGGGGCAGGACGTTTTTAGTAAAGTCAGACCCTATAATAAGGCTTGTGACCATTATACAGGTCAGCTCCATTATCCTCCTTTTTGTTATCTTCTTTATCTTGCTTACCAGAAAGTACAGCGGCTATCTTAACGAGATAACCGGAGCCATAGAGAAGATGAGCGCAGGGGATTTTGATGTTAAGATCTCCCGTCGTAACGAGTCTGAGCTTCTTACCATAGCAGACGGACTTAACCAGATGAGCGAAGACATCAAGGTTATGATAGAACGTGAGCATGAGAATGAAAGGGCAAAAAATGAGCTTATAACAAGTGTGGCCCACGACCTTCGTACTCCGCTTACATCCATAATCGGCTATCTTGAGCTTATAAATAAAAAAGAAGACCTGCCTATCGAAAAGAAGATGGAATATGCAGGCATAGCTTACGACAAATCAAAGCGTCTTGAGAGCCTTATCGAGGACCTTTTCTCATTTACAAAGGTTTCCTTCGGAGAGATAAAGATCCACAAGACGGAGATAGATATGGTAAAGCTTATCCAGCAGCTTGAAGATGAGTTTTACCCGCAGGTGGCAAGAGCCGGGCTTGAGGCTACTTATACATATCACATAAACAGTCTTAAGATGGAGGTTGATGGCGAGCTTATGGCAAGAGCTGTGGCAAACATCATCTCAAATGCGATAAAGTATGGAAAAGACGGCAAGAAACTCATTGTTGATGTGGATGCCTCTGACCAGGCAATGGTATTTTCTATAACCAATTATGGGCGAATGATCCCGAAAGAGGATCTTGAGCATATATTTGACAGGTTCTACAGAGTTGAGTCTTCAAGGTCTACAGATACCGGAGGAAGCGGCCTGGGACTTGCCATTACGAAAAACATAATCAATATGCATGACGGGGACATTTCCGTTAGGAGTGACGAATTCGGCACGGTATTTACGGTAAGCCTCCCGGTAAGTGCGGGCAAGAGGGGAAACGAAAAAGATGAAAAAGAACAGAAGAATAATTAAATTCCTTGTTTTTGCTTTAGCTTTTATCCTTTGTATTCTTCCTTTTACGGTAAAAAAAGCAGAGGCACAAAAACAGAGACATATAACTGTTGATGCAAAGACAGGTCTTGCGGGGAACTACATAGGAAACCGAAAGATGCCTATATCAGTCACAGTTACAAGTCAGGAAGATTTTTCGGGAACATGTTCCCTTGTGGTACATGCAGACCATGACACAGCCATCGAAAAGCAGATCAATATCGCGGCAGGCGAATCAAAAGAACTTTTATATTATTTTACCGGTGATGCAAGCATCGAGTATATGGTTTATATCACCGATGAAAATGGCGATGTGGCTTATAAGATGAAGTTTAATAAGGAAGGCTATTACGCAAACGGCACTCAGACAGCCATCCTTTCAGACAAGACCATAACCGCATATCCTGCGTATGTGGGTGACGGTGATGTTTTCATTGTCAAAACCGAAGAGGTACCTGAAGAAGCGGATGCCCTTGAGTGTCTTGATGTCATCGTTGTAGACAATGTGGATCTTACCAAACTTACAAAGTTACAGCTTAATGCCATCACCGGCTGGGTAGACCGGGGCGGAACTCTCGCTCTTATGACGGGAAGCAACTACTCGGGCCCTCTTTATGCTTTCCCTGCCGATATGGTGTCGGGAAAGGTAGAAGGAGTTAAGAGGATCGTCATAGATGGCGAAGAACTTGATTCTTCTGTTTTTTCTCTCGATTCCTTTGAAACGGATATGAAATATGAAGATCAGACAATATTCTTTAAGAAGACCTATGGAAGCGGTGTTATCCTTGCTTCACCAATAAGCTTTATTCTTCCGTATTCTCTTGAAGATACTCTTGGTATCGGAATATATAACTATTTTGCAAATTCTCTTTCTGAGGTAAAGAAAGAGAGGCTTACAGCTGAAAATACAGGCATAAACAGCTATTATCTCAGCAGGATGCTTGAATCGGAATATATGAATGCAAAGCCAAATGTGGCGCTTTATATGATAGTGCTTCTTGTTTACGTTCTTCTTATAGGTCCGGTTCTTTATCTTATATTAAAAAAGGTAGACAAAAGGCAGTATACCTGGGCTATTGTACCCGGCGAGGCTCTTGTTTTTACTCTTATCATTTATCTGCTTGGCAGCACTACAAGATCGACCGAGCCAAAGATGACTTATTTTACCACACTTGACATAAATGACAGCTTTGTAAAAGAAAAGACCAACTTTTGTGTAAGAGCTCCGTACAACAAGTCATACAGCCTTGTAAGTGAAGGTGACTACAACATTACACCTACGGAAATTTCCGGATATTACGGCTTTTCACAGGTTAATTACCCTCCTCAGGTTACCATATCAAAGAGCAGCAGTGCCACAAAGGTTTATTTTAACAACCCTGCCACATTTGAAGATTTCAGACTTGTGGCAGAAAAGAATCATATCGGGGCTTCTGCTTACGATTACGTACTTAATACCGATCCAAGCGGAAATGTAACGGGAACATTTACAAACGGATACAGTTTCCCGCTTAAGCATTTACTTGCGTACCACAACAACATGCTGTTTTATATAGCAGATGAAGTGGCTCCGGGAGAAACGGTTTCTTTTGATTCTTCCACCGAACACAAGCTTTATGTTACAAGCTTTGGTTATGTGGATTTTAGCAGTTTCTTTGAGGAGGTTTTTGGACCTGAGTATTACAGACACGACAAATACGAAAAAGTAAGAAATGCTTACGGTTACTCGCTACAGCAAAGATGCCCGGCAAATACCGCATGTTCACTGTTTGCGGCTTACGTTGAAGATGCCGACTTTGACACCTTTGCAAGCAACTGTGAGATGAAAAATGACGGTACTACCATTATGTACATGGACGCAGATCCGGGAAAAGACACAGGTATTAGTTTAAGTGTTTCCATCGACAGGTATATGACAAAAGCCATTTCGGGAAAGACAAACATTACATGGGACAGATATATTGAAACAGATGACTCTATTTACGAGTATACCTTTGACAGTAACCTGCTTAAGATCCAGTACAGAGAAGACCTTAACAATGAGTTTAGTTACAAGGACTACGAGTACTTCCCGGGAGACATATATTTCTTAAATTACCGCACGGGAGAATATGACAAGATATTTGAAAGCGGTGTTGCAGGTGAACTTAGCAACCTTGACCCGTATTTAAATGACGGTGTTATGACTATCGATTACAGAGTGGACCCGCAGGTTTTAAAAGAAAACTACTACAGCATCACCATGCCGGTTCTTTCGGCGATATTTGCAAATTAGAAAGGGAAAGGGGAAAAGAAAATGCTTGAAATAGAAAATCTTAATAAGTCATACGGTGATTTTAAAGCCCTTGATAACCTTTCGCTAAGTATCGACGATGGCGAGCTTTACGGTTTTGTGGGGCCAAACGGTGCAGGAAAGACCACTACCATGAAGATAGTTTCGGGGCTTCTTGCAGCAGACAGCGGGCAGATCCACATCGCAGGCATCGATGCAAGAAAAGACATACAGGGGCTTAAATCCAGTATCGGTTATATGCCTGATTTCTTTGGAGTATACGACAATCTTAAGGCGATTGAATACATGGAGTTTTTTGCTTCAATTTATGGGATAGACGGCAGAGCCGCAAGAAAGCTCTCACTTGACCTTATGGAGCTTGTAAATCTTTCTGACAAGGCAGACTCATATGTAGACGGGCTTTCAAGAGGTATGAAGCAAAGACTTTGTCTTGCAAGGACTCTTATACATAATCCTTCGCTTCTTATACTTGATGAGCCGGCCTCAGGACTTGACCCAAGAGCCAGATTTGAGATGAAGGGCATACTTAACAACCTTCGGGAAATGGGAAAGACCATTCTTATAAGCTCCCACATTTTACCGGAGCTTGCGGAAATGTGTTCAAGCGTCGGCATTATCGAGCACGGAAAGATGCTGGTATCCGGCACCGTTGATTCTATAATGCAAAAGATGAACAGAAGCAATCCGATAGTTATTAAAACAATAGACCGCAAGGATGAGCTTATACGAAAGCTAAAGGAAAGACCTGATGCAGACAACATCTCAATTACGGAAGATGAGATATATGTGGGCTTTTCAGGGGATGACGAGGAAGCGGCAAGGCTGCTTTCAGACCTTATAGCAGACGGCTTTAGGATCACCTCATTTGCAAAAGAAAAAGGCAGTCTTGAATCTGTATTTATGCAGATAATCAAGGAATAGGGGGATAAAGATGGAAAAAATAAGCAGATTTTGTATAAACCCGGTATTCCTTAAGGAACTACGGACAGTTGTAAGAAACAGAAAACTTTCTGTTACGCTCATGGTTTACAACACTATACTCGGACTTGTAGGTACTGTGGCACTTTACGTGATCTTTTACCTGTCAGGCTCTTCAAATATGAGCGAAGATGTGGTTATGATCCTTTATCTGATGCTGACTCTTATTGAGTTTTTCCTTATATGCTTTGCCATACCTGCATATACGGCAGGGTCAATATCCGGCGAGCGTGAAAAGCAGACACTTGATATCCTTCTTACCACGCCGCTAAAGCCTGCAAGTATCGCTCTTGGCAAGCTTATGAGCGGTATTGGGTCCATAGTGCTTCTTGTTATTTCAAGCCTTCCGATACTTGCGCTTGTATTTACCATAGGCGGTATCAGTATCGTGGATATTGCGCTTTATATGCTTTTTATAGTGATCACGGCTTTTTATGTGGGCAGCTTTGGAGTGCTGTTTTCTGCAAAGTTTAAAAAGACAGCTCTTTCTACTGTATTTACCTATGCAACCCTTATCTTTATGGGCATAGGTACCTGCGTAATTATACTTGTAGCAAAGCTTGTGGGTCAGATGTGGCTTGAAAATATGCATGCTTTAGGCAAATATACACAGGTTTACGATGCAGATCTTGGATACGGGGTGCTTCTTCTTATGATTAACCCCGGAGTTACATGGGCTTCACTTGTCATGAACGCACTTGGAAGCAAATCTATGTTTAGCGAGATAATAGGAGAATTTGGTACGATCCCGACCTGGATCATCAACTGGTGGTTCTACCTTAGCAGCGGTGTACAGATCATTATTTCATTTTTTGTTATAAAACTTGCGGGAAGAAGATTAAATCCGCTTCTTGCAAAAAACAGAAAAAGTAAAGCTTTGAAAAAGAAAGAAAAAGTCGTAAGGACGGAAGAATAATAAATGAAAAAGATACATGAGGCGATAAGAAAAGCACAAGTTAATATCGCAGTAAGAAGGATGCTTAAATGTATGTGCACCGCGCTTACAGCAGGCGGATGCTTTGCGCTTTTTTTAGCCCTTGTATCTCTTTTTATACCTGTACCTTTTAGGCACTTTCTTTTAGGAATCATCATTGCAGGATCACTTATCTTAGGGCTTGCGGTGGGTATAATAAAAGCTCCCGGAAAAAGGGAAGCAGCCCTTATACTTGATGGCAAAGGACTTAAAGAAAGACTTGTTACAGCCCTTGAAAATGAGGGAAAAAATGATGTCTTTTCAAAGCTTCAAAGGGAAGATACGATTAACGTTCTTAGCGGCTTTGATGTTAAGAAAGCGTTAAAGGAGCCTGTAAATCTTATAAAGCCTGTGATCTTTGTTATGCTGTTTATCTTGGCAGAGGTTGTTTTTTCGGTTCCTACTTTTTCGCATGAAAAGGCGGCAAGGATAGAGGCGCTTCTTTTTGAAAAAGCTGAGCTAAACACCCAAAAAGAAAAGGATAAGATCCTTGCAGCCGCTATAGACAGGGCAATAGCGGAGATACTTAAAGCAGACAGCAATAAGGAGCTTGCTGATATTGCCAAAAGGCTTAATAAAAAGAAAGCTGAAAGCACTAAAAACGAAATGAGCCTTGCAGGAGAAAAAGAAAAAGCAGGCGTAGGAAATATAAATGAGGGCGCCGGAAAAGAAAAGGGCGAGAATACCTCTAACACGGGAGAAGAAGGAGAAAAAATAGGACAAAACGGTGAAAACGGGAATGCAAATTCCGAAAAAACCGGAAGCGGAAGTGAAGGCGGAAAGAGCACATCTACGGGGAATGTTACCGGCAAAAAGACCGGAGACCACTCAGAAAACGGCACCGGTAAAGAATCTGCGCAGGGCGAAGGCACAAAGAGCAAAGGAACCGGCACTGCAAGTGAGACTGCAAAAGGTGAAGGCAAAGACGGTGAAGATTCCGGCAGCGAAGGAAAAGGCGGTAACGAAGGCGGAAACGGTGACGGGAACGGTAACGGCGGAGAAGGAACAGGAAACGGCAACGGTAACGGAGGCAGCGGAAGCGGAAAAGGCGGCGGTTACAACAAAGGCTCTGAAAAGGGCGTTGAAAGAGCAGATATTGACATGGAATCAGAAAGTATCCTTATTCCGGGAGAGACTGTAGAAAGTGAAGATCTGATGGGAACCATGGGAGATGGCGATACTTTTGAAAGCGGAAACAAAATATCGGGGCAGGGCGAAAAAGGCACTGCCGTTGCGTATGATTCTGTTATAAATGAGTACAAAGACAGAGCGGTTTCCTATATAGATAACGGAAAAGTTGATCTGAAATATAAAGATCTTATAAAGAATTATTTTGAAGGTTTAAGCAAGTAAAAAAAGCAATATTATAAGGAGCAGGTTATGACTGAAAAAGAGATCGGAACAATGCGGGAAAAAATACTTTCCTGCGAGAAAGAGATTAAAAAAGGCATAATAGGACAGGAACGCATTATAAGAGATGTTATAATTGCGATGCTTTCAGGAGGCAATGTGCTTCTTGAGGGCGAGCCGGGGCTTGGCAAGACTCAGCTTGTAAAAACTGTGGCAAAGGTATGCGACCTTAAGTTTAACAGAATACAGTTTACGCCGGACCTAATGCCTGCTGATGTTACGGGAACCACTCTTATAGTGCAGGAAGATGGTAAAAATACTTTTTCTTTTGAAGAAGGCCCTGTTTTTGCCAATATGGTGCTTGCAGACGAGATAAACAGAGCCACGCCAAAGACCCAGTCGGCACTTCTTGAGGCTATGGCAGAGCACACCGTTACGACGGGAAAGGTAACAAGGGCTCTCCCTTCTCCTTTCTTTGTCCTGGCTACGGAAAACCCTATTGAAAATGAGGGTACATACCCGCTTCCTGAGGCTCAGCTTGACCGTTTCTTCTTTAAACTATTTATGGAATACCCCGGCAAAGAAGAGCTTCTGAGTATTATGAACATAACTGTTGGAACTGAGGTCCCGGAGATAAATAAAGTGCTTACGGGAGATGACATCCTTGCTGCAAGAGAGATGATAAAAAATATACCTATGAGCAGCGAAGTGGCTTCCTACGCAGCAGATGTGGTGCTTTCTACACATCCTGAAAGCGAAAAGGCAAACGAGACCTGCAAAAAGTATGTATCCTGCGGAGCGTCCCCAAGAGCGCTGCAGTGTATCTTTATGGCATCAAAGGCTGAGGCGTTTTTAAACGGCCGCATGAATGTAAGCTTTGATGATGTAAAGGAAGTTGCATATAAAGTTCTTAACCACAGAGTTCTTTTAAATTATGAGGGAATAGCAGATGGAATCGATATCAGAAAGGTCATCGATCTTTAATAATGAGTTTTTTGAAAGCCTGAAAAAGCTTTCCCTTCCCGGCGTTACCGCAGGTCCTGTTTCTGACAGCGGCGGTAAAAGATCGAAAGTAAAGGGAAGGGGCAGCGAGTTTTCCGACTACAGAGAGTATGCTTTTGGCGATGACATAAGAATGCTTGACTGGAATGCTTTCGGGCGCCTGGGAAAGCTGTATATAAAGCGCTTTCTTGAAGAAAGGGAGATCACCTGCCATATTCTTATAGATGTGTCAAAGTCAATGCGCCTTGAAAATGAGAAGTTTACAAGGGCACTTCAGCTTGCGGGTATTGTGGCCTATATGGCACTTTCCGCAGGTGACAGGGTAAGAGTGATCTTTTATAAAGAAGGCTTTGGGAAGGTGATCTGTGAATGCTTTGGGGTATCAGGCTTTTATAAAGTTTTACGCCGTATTGAAAATGAGGCGGAAAAAGAAGCAGGGTATAAAGATGCTGTCGCAGGTCTTATAAGAACGACCGGGCTTACGGCTGTTATTTCTGATTTTTACCCCGGGCAGGGCCTTGATCTTAAATATCTGCATTTTTACAAAAAACAGGAGCTTATTTTTTTCCAGACCTTTGGCGGAAGCGAGATAGAGCCCTTGATTAACGGCGTATCAAACCTTACAGATGCGGAAAACGAAGCAAAAGTTAAAGTAAGCCTTATTCCAAAGACAATTAAGGAATATAAAAAGAGATTCAAAGCATTTACGGAAGAGACGGCTAAAATAGCAGAGAAGCTTTCAGGAAGCTATATCACCGTAGATACAAGTAATCCTCTTAAAGTAATAGTTAATAAAGGAACAGGAATAACCTGGAGATGAGCGTAGCAAGACTTTGGCCGCTGGCATTTTTGGTGATCGAACCTTTGATAATCCTGCTTTACATGATAAAGCAAAAAGCAAAGGACGTTAA
>JAEEOQ010000095.1 GCA_016284355.1 Lachnospiraceae bacterium | reverse complement strand
TTCAGGGTTGCCGGAGTAGGCAATAGCAAGATGTACGCGCTTGCCGTTATTCCAATAGGAAGAAAATCTGCCTTCAAGGTCTTTTTTCATAGCTTCGATCATAGTCTTGCAGGCAAGCTTCTTGCCGCGGCACTTTGAATATGCGTCAAGCTTTTCGCCCTGGATCTGAAGTACAGGCTTAAGATTAAGTACCATACCTATGGCAGCAGCCGTAGGAGTAACTCTTCCGCCTTTTACAAGGTATTTGAGTGTTTCAAGTGTGATGTAGATACTTGAATCAAATTTGTATTTTTCAAGAATTTCTCTTATCTCGCGCGCACTTTTGCCCTTCTTTGCAAGTTCTATTGCATCAAGTACGGACTGACGCATAGTAACTGAGATACGCTGGTTGTCTACAACCTCTACCTTGCCATCATAGTCCCCGGCAAGCATTCTTGCAGTATTCATGGAACCTGAAAGTCCGCTTGACATAGGGATATAGACTACTTCATCATATTCTTTAAGGAGCTTGTCCCACATATCCGTAACGTCGCCCGGTGCAGGCTGCGAGGTGGAGATATTTGCATCTCCTTTAAGGAACTCATAAAACTGCTCCTGAGTAAGGGTTATATCCTCAAAATATAGTTTGTCGTTGATGTAAAAAGGCATAGGGAGCACAGTAATACCAAGCTCTTTTGCCTCTTTTTGGGTTATACCGCTGTTGCTGTCTGTAAGGATTGCGATACTCATGTTTTATTATAATCCTCCTTGAGGTCTTTCATTTTTCTCTGACAAATTACATTGTATACACTGTTTCAAAATCATTCAATAATCATCTATACACCATTATGTTGGAAAACCTACACTGTGACCGAAAAATGTCGGCAAACTATTTATTTTTTTGAAAAAATATAGTATCATATAAGCTGTGAGTTCATTTTCGGAGGAAATGATGGCAGTAGACGTTAGAGTTAAAAAGACAAAAAAAGCGATCAGGTCTGCGTTTATTTCTCTGCTGGATGAGAAGGCATTTTCGGATATTACCATACAGGATATCTCAGATAAGGCAGAGATCAGCAGGTCCACATTTTACGATCACTATACAGATAAATACCAGCTCCTTGAGTCTATGTACCAGGAGATCATCGACAGATTTGGCGAGATGGCAGATATTTACTTTTGCGACAGACCGCATGATGACAAAAAGGTCATGGCAAGAAAGGCCCTTGACCGTGTTATAGGCGATGCGGAGGTCATAAGAGTTCTTCTTAAGATGGAAGAGCCCGGCTGGGACCTTACGAGCCGTATCCAGAGCGCGCTTAAACCCCGCTGTATGGAGTATCTGCAAAAGGAAGATGATGATTTTTTCCACCTGGGGAAAGATTTTGTGGCAGGTGTGTATACTTATATGGTTTCTTATGCCATGCAGTGGATAGCGGAGCACCAGAATAAAGACGATTTTCCGGGGCTTCTTGATCTTTCGGCTAAAATAAGCAGTTTTTTCTATAAGAGGTAAAGATGGGTAAGATTTATGTGATAATGGCAAAGAGTGCCACAGGAAAAGATACTATGTATGAGGCTGTAAAGGAGCGCTCCGGCAGACCTTTTAAGAAGGTTGTGGAGTACACCACAAGGCCTATGCGTGAAAATGAGGAAAACGGCAGAGAGCATTTCTTTGTTGATGAGGCAGAATTTGAAAAGATAAAGGCAAGCGGAAAGCTTATAGAATACAGGGTTTATCAGACGGTTCACGGGCCTTGGTATTATTTTAATGTAGATGACGGGCAGTTTGATCTTGAAAGCAATGATTACCTGCTTATAACCACCGTTGAGGCCTATGTTAATATCCGTAAGTATTTCGGAGAGGATGCGGTTGTTCCCCTTTACCTTGAGGTGTCTGATAAGACCAGGATCCACAGGGCGTTAAAACGCGAAGATGAGCAAAGCGAACCAAAGTATGCTGAGATGTGCAGGCGCTTTCTTGCAGATAATGAAGACTATTCCGATGAAAAGCTTGATAAGGCCGGTATTACGGTAAGATATTCCGATGAAGATTTTGAAGAGTGCCTTCGTAAGGTACTTGCCGTAATTAGCGGAAAGTAATGGAAAAAGGCCTGTTATAATGGTATAATTACAAAGAAAACGGGAAGGGTGAAGCTATGGATATTAAGGTTAACAATCTCCAGAATATTCAGCAGACGCCGCAGGTTCAAAAGCCTGAGGCTACAGATGATACCTTTAAGTTCACCCTGGCGGGAAAGATAGCTGATGCAGAGTTTGCAGAGCGCCTTTCCGGTATGCTTACCGAGATAGAAGAAGAAGGAAAGAAGATATCAAAGAAGACCGATATCAGAGACATGAAGCACTACAGAGAGCTTATAAAGAGCTTTCTTAACGAGGTTGTCACAAGGTCTCACAAATTCTCAAGAGAGAATTTTCTTGATAAAAGAGGTCGCCACAGGGTATACGGTATGATCCGTCTTATTGATGAGAACCTTGACGAGCTGGCAACAGAGCTTCTTAAAGATGAAAAGGACCATCTTGCCATTTTATCTAAGATAGACGAGATCCGCGGCCTTCTTCTTGATATATTTACCTGATATTAAACATACGGAGGAAAAGGTTTGAACACCTCTGATCTTATAGGACACAGCCAAATAGTGACTCATTTGACAAGCGCTGTCAGTATGGGTAAAATATCTCATGCGTACATTTTGCACGGTGAAAAAGGTATGGGAAAGAAGTTTCTTGCAAGATATTTTGCAAAACTTCTGCAGTGCGAAAGCCCTGTAAATGACGCCCTTGGCAGGCTTTGCCCTTGTAATGAGTGCAAGTCCTGCAAACAGGCAGACGGTGACAATCACCCTGATATCATCACCGTTACCCACGAAAAGGCAGGCATCGGTGTAGATGATATAAGGCTTCAGGTAAACGGCGATATCGCAGTTAAGCCATACAGCAGCAGGTACAAGATCTACATTATCCCTGAGGCCGATAAAATGACGGAAGCAGCGCAAAACGCTCTTCTTAAAACAGTGGAAGAGCCGCCTGAATACGGTATTTTGTTTTTGCTTGCAGACAACACGGAAAACCTTCTTCCGACTATCCACTCAAGATGCGTTTCTTTGCAGCTTCGGCCCGAAAAGGACGAACTTATACGAAAGTACCTTTCGGAGGCTCTTGGTATAACGGGGCCCGGCGCCGATATAGCAGTCTCATTTGCGGGCGGCAACATTGGAAAAGCTGTCAAGTACGCCGGAAGCGAGGAATTTGACAGAGTAAAGTCTGACGTGGTAGAATTCCTTAGACAAATAGACACCATAACCCCGGGAGAGGTGCTTTCCAAGGTTAAAGATCTTGCCGCATACAAGGCTGATTTTAAAGAATGTATAGACCTTATGCAGCTTTGGTTTCGCGATATACTGGTATATAAGACTACCGGCGATGAAGGCAGGATAATCTTTAAAGATGAGAAGCGATATATTAAAAAGCTGGCATCGTTACTTGATTACGAGAAGATAAACGAGGCAGCTTCCGGCATGAACGAGGCTAAAAAGCGCCTTGATTCCAATGTCAATTTTGATACGACTATTGAGCTTATGCTTATAAATATGATAAAGACCGCAAAAGGTCAGGAGGAAAGATGACAACAGTTATTGGAGTAAGATTCAGACGTGCGGGAAAGGTTTATTACTTTGACCCTGCAGGTATTGAGATAAAGAAAGGTGACCACGTTATAGTCGAGACTGCACGAGGCGTTGAATACGGCTACGTGGTAATAGGACCGCAGGAGCTGCCGGAAGACAAGGTTATTCAGCCCCTTAAGAGCGTTATCCGCATAGCTACGCCGGAAGATGATGCGGCAGATGCGGCAAACCGCGACAAAGAAAAGGACGCTTTTAAGATCTGTCTTGAAAAGATCCAGAAGCGCGGCCTTGAGATGAAGCTTATCGATGCAGAGTACACCTTTGATAACAACAAAGTGCTTTTCTACTTTACAGCAGACGGCAGGATCGATTTCAGAGAGCTGGTTAAGGATCTTGCGGCTGTATTTAAGACCCGTATCGAGCTTCGCCAGATCGGTGTTAGAGACGAGACCAAGATACGCGGAGGTATCGGCATTTGCGGAAGACCGCTTTGCTGCAATACTTACCTTCCGGAGTTTATACCTGTTTCCATAAAGATGGCAAAAGAGCAGAATCTTTCTCTTAACCCTACCAAGATCTCGGGTGTCTGCGGAAGACTTATGTGCTGCCTTAAAAATGAGGAAGAGGCGTACGAAGACCTTAACTCAAAGCTTCCAAATGTAGGCGATCACGTTACATGCCCTGATGGTCTTAAGGGCGAGGTGCACAGCGTGAGCGTGCTTAAACAGCTTGTTAAAGTTATAGTTACTCTTGATAACGACGAAAAAGAAGTACATGAATATAAAGCGGAAGAGCTTAAGTTTAAGCCTCGTCACCACAGAGAAAATCAAAATGTGGATGAGGCTGAGCTTAGAGAGCTTGAGAAGCTTGAAAGATCTGAAAGAACAGAAGGCAAATCAAAGCTTGATGAAGGTTGATCATGTTTGAAGTAAAAGACGATGAAAGACTCGACGATCTTGAGAGAAACAACCTTAAGATCATCCAGAATCCTTCTAAGTTCTGCTTCGGTATAGATGCGGTTTTGCTATCTTCCTATATAAAGGTTAAAAGGGGCGAAAAGCTCTGCGATCTTTGCTGCGGGAACGGGATCATCCCTCTTCTTATGAGCGCAAAGTCGGAAGGAGAGCATTTTTGCGGCCTTGAGATCCAGGAAGAGTGCGCAGACCTTGCAAGAAGAAGTGTAGAAGGAAACAATCTGCAAGAGAAGATAGACATAGTGTGCGGTGACATTAAAAACGTTACCGCACTTTTTGGAGCGGCAAGTTTTGACGTTGTTTCAGTAAATCCGCCTTATATGATAGGAGGCCACGGCCTTGTTAATCCGGCTGATGCAAAGGCCATAGCAAGACATGAAGTACTTTGCACTCTAGATGATGTGGTAAAGGCGGCGGCTTACCTTATGCCTCCCGGCGGCAGGCTTTATATGGTACACAGACCCTTCAGGCTTGCAGAGATCTTTGAAAGACTTAATGCATATAAGCTTGAGCCAAAGAGGATGCAGCTTGTATATCCGTTTGCAGATAAGGAACCGAATATGGTACTTATCGAGGCTGTAAAGGGAGGAAAACCAAGGCTTACAGTAGAAAAACCGCTTGTGGTATATACTGAGCCGGGGAAATACACTACAGAAGTAGAAGATTTGTATCATTTCTGATGGCTATAATGCTATCAGACACCGAAAGGAACGAAAATGGCAGGAACTCTTTATCTTTGCGCAACTCCCATAGGCAATCTTGAAGATATCACCTTCAGAGTTATAAGGACTCTTAAAGAGGTAGACATCATTGCAGCGGAAGATACCCGTAACAGCATAAAACTACTTAATCATTTTGAGATAGATACCCCTATGACAAGCTACCACGAGTTTAACAAGTACGATAAGGCAGATTATCTTGTGGGTGAGATGCTTGCAGGGAAAAATGTGGCCGTTATTACAGATGCCGGAACGCCCGGTATATCAGACCCCGGCGAAGAACTTGTTAAAAAGGCGGCGGCAGCAGGTATCACAGTTACATCGCTTCCCGGCCCTGCGGCCTGTGTTACCGCCCTTACCATCTCTGCCCTTCCCACAAGACGCTTTGCATTTGAGGCATTCCTGCCTTCAGATAAAAAAGAGCGGGCAGATGTGCTTGAAGATTTAAAGAGCGAGACACGTACCATCGTCATGTACGAGGCGCCCCACAGGCTCCTAAAGACCCTTAAAGAGCTGCTTGAAACTCTTGGCAACCGCAAGATCTCTGTTTGCAGAGAGCTTACAAAAAAACACGAAGAAGCACTTCGAACAGACCTTGAAGGCGCTATAGCCCATTTTACCGCAAACGAGCCAAAGGGCGAATTTGTACTGGTTATTGAAGGCAAAAGTTTTGAGAGCTTTAAGGAAGAAAAGCAGGAAAGCTTTAAGGAGATGAGTATAGAAGACCACATGGAACTCTACCTTTCTCAGGGGCTTCCCAAAAAAGAAGCCATGAAGCAGGTGGCAAACGACCGCGGCATGGCTAAAAGAGAAGTATATAACTATTTGGAGAAGGACTAATACAAGTCCCATGGCTTACATATGTACCAGGTACCTGTGTAAAATTGAAAATCTTGGGAGTGGAGCATTGAAAATCTTGAGAATTTGTTGCTATGACCGCTACCGGACCAATGTAAATTGCTTAAAGGCAGAGAAAAAGATATCCCTGCGGAAGATGTGAACTGGCTTCCACAGGGATATGCTTTTCTGTCATATGGAGAATATGCAAGTATAGCAGATACTTTACGTAATGATTTTATAACCCAAACGATCAAAGAAATCTGATTTCATTAAGGTGGAAATAGTATTTTCAATACCTTGTTTGCTCGTGTCTTCAACAATTATAGTATTAGGTTCATTTATATAGTACCCACAACTTTTTAATTCAGATTCGTAATCTTGAGATAATCGAATGAAAGACACAAAATAGAGACGAAAAGCTTTATTACCTACCAATACTGTGACATCGTTTCTGTAACCCTTATTAATTGCCTCATACTCATTAAATTCAATATCATCATCAAATACTATACGATATTTCATTTTTTTCACCTCAAAACATTTTTGATACTTTTATTTGCCTCAACAGATACTGATAAGCTAAAAATTTTTGTTCGCGGATATCTTTAGCAAAATTTTTTCAGCTATTAATAGACATTCATTCATACCCCTCCCATAAACATCAGCGCCAAATTTCGTTGTAAATACTAGATTTA
>JAEEOQ010000094.1 GCA_016284355.1 Lachnospiraceae bacterium | reverse complement strand
GGAAGCAATATGTGCCCTACCGCAACGCCTGCGATACCTCCTATAAGGCTGGCGCCCAAAGCGTACATACCGTATTTTGCAGCGATCCTGTTTTTAAAGTATCCAAGAGCCTTTAAAGTACCGACCTGGGTACGCTCCTCTTCTACCATACGAGTCATGGTGGTAAGGCTTACAAGTGCTGCCACAAGGAAGAATATGGCAGGAAAAACTCTTCCCACCGCTCCTATCCTTTCCGCGTCCTGTCCAAATTCGATGTAGCTTTGAACAGAGTCGTTTCGCTTTAGTACATACCACTCAGGATAATCTATATCGGCAAGTTTTTTCTTTCCGTCCTCAAGCTCCGCCTCTCCGTCTGCTACCTTTGCCTTGCCTTCTTCTATATCTTTTCTTGCATCGGCCGTTTTTGTCTTATATTCTTCTTTACCTTCAGCAAGTTCCTTTTCTCCGTCAGCTATCTCGCTTTCTGCATCTTCCAGGTCACTCTTTGCTTTTACAAGATCGCGCTCGGCTTTTTCTATCTTATATTCGCCGTCTATCATCTTGTTCCAGCCATCCTGCCACTCTTTTCCTGCTTCTTCGATCTGTTTTTCTCCGTCAAGGACCTGCTTTTCGCCTTCTTTAAGAGCTGCTCTGCCTTCTTCTATCTGCGCCCCGGCAGTATCCAGCTCCGCTTTACCTGCCTTTATCTGTGCATAGGTAGCGCTAAGCTCAGGGTCCATATCTACCATAGCAAGTATCTGCTCTCTGTCAGTAAGTCCCATTGCCGCAAATCCTGCAAAAAAGGCTTCTTCTGCTTCCTCAAGCTCGCTCTTTTTTGAAAGGTACTCCGCTTCTCCTTCTTCAAATTCTTTTTTCTTTTCTTCGTATTCGCTTCTTGCGCTTGCCACCTTATCTGCATTTTCATCAAGTTCGTCTTTTGCATCAAGAAGTTCTTTTCTTGCCTTTTTAATATCTGCCTTATTTTTTGCTACTTCAGCAAGGCCGTCATTATACTCTTTCCAGCCGTCTTCCACTTCTTTTTTGGCGTCTTCAATTTCTTTTTCAGCCTTTATTACTTCTTCGTTATATTCTTTTTCAGCTTCAGCTAGCTGCTTTTCTCCGTCTGCTATCTTTGCTTTGGCATCATTTATCTTCTCTTCCGCCTCGTCTATCTTTTCCTGACCTTTTCCTATTACATGATCATATCTTGCCTTGCAGCGCTCATCTTCAATACCCTCAAATCTATCTATGACCGCATCTACCTTGTCCTCGTAATCGTCACTGTAGCAGATCAGATCTTTAGCTCCCTTAAGAGTAAGGTAAGCCGAGTGATAAACTATGCCTTCTTCCTCGTCTGCCACCTTAAAATCGCTAAAAGGAATAAGGATATATCCGTCTGTAGAACCATCTCCAATAGAAGAGGTTCCTCTGTCAAATGTGGTAAAAAACGGATAATTTCCATATCCGACCACAGTATAACTGCCTGTTACAAGCACATCCTCTATCTCATCTTCAGAAGATGCATCTGTTTCAAATCTAAGGGTATCTCCAAGACTCATGCCTGTGGTCTTAAAGTAAAAATCATCAATAAAGCACTCGCCGCTTTTTTCAGGCAGTCTTCCGCCGCTTACTACAGCTTTATTTATATTTTCTCCAAGAGAAAACACCTTAAATACCTGCTTGGTATCTCCGCGGTCTGTTATGACTTCAGTCTGCATGGCACCTTCTGCCGCAAGCACGTCAGGATCATTTTTAAGTATATCAAGATCTTCATCTGTAAGGCCTAAGGTCCCTGCGACTCTGATATCCATAAAATCCGTGTCGTCATATAGCTTATCAGCTGTCATCTTCATATCAGGCTCTGAAGACCTGACTCCCGTATAAAACGCAACCCCAAGCGCCACCATAAGCAGTATGGAAAGAAATCTGGTAAAGGTGCGTTTTATGGTTCTAATAAAATCAAGAAAGATCATAAGCTTCCTCCAAAAACATCGCTAAAAACACGCTTCTTATTACCAGTCTATTGTCTCCACATCAGCAGGATGCTCATTTGTAGACATACTGCTGACTTTACCGTTTTTTATCTTTATTACACGGTCTGCCATAGGCACGATCGCAGTGTTATGTGTTATAACTATTACCGTCATACCTTTTTCTCTGCAGGTTTTCTGCAAAAGAGAAAGGATCTGTTTACCTGTCTGATAATCAAGAGCGCCGGTAGGTTCGTCGCAAAGAAGGAGTTTTGGGTTCTTTGCTAGAGCTCTTGCTATAGAAACGCGCTGCTGTTCGCCGCCGGAAAGCTGCGCAGGAAAATTGTCCTTTCTTTCTGAAAGCCCCACTTCTGCAAGAACTTCTCCCGCATCTAACGGGTCTTCACAGATTTCAAGAGCAAGTTCCACATTTTCAAGGGCTGTAAGATTTTGAATAAGATTATAGAACTGAAATACAAATCCTATATCGTCGCGTCTGTATTTGATGCGTTCTTTGCTTTTATATGCGGCGATATTTTTTCCGTCTACCCAGACCTCACCTGATGAGGCAATATCCATGCCTCCAAGGATATTTAAAACCGTTGTCTTGCCTGCACCCGAAGGCCCTACGATAACTACAAATTCGCCCTTTTCCACGGTAAAATCAATACCGTCTGCAGCATTGATGGTAACTTCTCCCATCTTGTACTCTTTACGAACGTCCTTTAACTCCACGTAACCCATAATACGCCCTCCGCATTTTTGTTAACGCCAATTTATATTCACAATTAATTAAATTCTTTTGAGTACTAGTATTATACTATGATTAAGTGAATTAATAAAGTAAAAATTTGCTAAACAAAACAGATGTACCGGGAATTACATATGTACCTGGTACATGTGTAAAAAAATACCGGGCAGCTGTAAGCACAACTGCCCGGTATAGGTATTATTTAATTTATCTTACAATAAGTGACTTTCCTGTCATCTCTTTTGGCTGCTCCATACCCATGATCTCGATAAGAGTAGGTGCGATATCTGCAAGGCATCCGCCTTCGCGAAGCTTAACTCCCTCATCGTAGTTTACAAGGATAAACGGAACAGGGTTTGTGGTGTGAGCTGTATGAGGCTCACCTGTCTCGTAATCGATCATCTTCTCTGCATTTCCGTGGTCTGCACAGATAAAGAGAACGCCGCCCATTTCCTTAACGGCATCTACTGCCTTACCAACAAGCTCATCGATCTTCTCTACAGCCTTAACCGCAGCCTCGATAACACCTGTGTGGCCAACCATATCAGGGTTAGCAAAGTTGATAACGATAACATCGTATTTATCTGACTTAATAGCCTCAACAAGATCCATACCAACCTCAGGAGCGCTCATCTCAGGCTTAAGGTCATATGTGGCAACATCCTTTGGTGAATTAACAAGAAGTCTTGCCTCGTCCACATTTGGCTCCTCAACGCCGCCGTTAAAGAAGAATGTTACGTGAGCATACTTTTCTGTCTCGGCAAGACGAAGCTGCTTTTTGCCGTTTGCTGCAAGGAACTCGCCAAATGTGTTCTTGATTGACTCTTTTTCAAATGCGATGGTCTTGTTTGGAATTGTCTCATCGTAATCTTTAAAGCATACATATGTAAGCTTAAGGAAAGGTCTTTCAAAGCCTGTAAACTTATCGTCGCAGAAAGCTCTTGTGATCTCACGGGCTCTGTCCGGACGGAAGTTAAAGAAGATAACGGAATCGCCGTCTTTAACAAGTGAAAGAGGCTTTCCGGCCTCGTCTGTAATAACAGTAGGAAGTACGAACTCATCTGTTACTTCTGCTGCGTAAGAATCATCCATAGCTTTTTCTACGCTTGTTGCCTTAACGCCTTCGCCTATTGTAAGAGAATCGTAAGCCTTCTTTACTCTGTCCCAGTTATTATCTCTGTCCATAGCGTAGTAACGGCCTGAGATGGAAGCGATCTTACCAACGCCGATTTCCTTCATCTTTGCTTCAAGCTGCATAAGGAAATCTTTTCCTGAAGCAGGAGGTGTATCACGTCCGTCAAGGAAAGCATGTACATAAACATTTTCAAGACCCTGCTTTTTGCAAAGCTCTAAAAGTCCGTAAAGATGTGTGTTGTGTGAATGAACACCGCCGTCTGAAAGAAGACCCCAAAGGTGAAGATCACTGTTGTTCTTCTTGCAGTTTTCAATAGCAGTAAGGAGAGCCTTGTTTGTAAAGAAATCTCCGTCCTGGATCGATTTTGTGATTCTTGTAAGGTCCTGATAAATGATCCTTCCTGCGCCGATGTTCATGTGGCCAACCTCTGAGTTACCCATCTGTCCGTCAGGAAGACCTACAGCAAGACCGCTGGCATTACCCTTTGCAAATGGACATTCAGCCATAAGCTTATCCATAACAGGGGTATTTGCGATAGCGATCGCATTGCCGTCTTTGCGGTCATTAAGACCGTATCCGTCAAGTACCATTAATACTACCGGTTTTCTCATATTTATTTCTCCATTTCTTATATGTTAATTTTTATGTTTTTTCTTCAATACAATAACACATTTTTTGTGATGCTTCAATCATTTAATATATTCCTTTATTTTTAATGTAGAATACATATGTTGACAGCATCGGCTGTATCTGGCTTTTTTTCTCAGGTTTTACAAGACCTGTATTACAAAGTTCATATGCAGCATGTCCATCATAAGGGAATCGCTGATCGAGCTTATTTATCATTTTATTGCATGTATCAGCATCAACTGTTACCGCCTTGTTTCCGTTATTAAGTTTTATTTTATCATCAACTACCGTCCAGACAACAACATTACCATAATCCAGTTTTTTGTTTATTGTTTTGTAAAATTCGGGATATGTCTTTTTAAGCTTGCTTTCAGGATAACCGTTTATGGAAAGGAGAGTCTCTGCACTAAACTCTACTCCCTTTGCTTTTACTTTACACTTAAGTTTCTTTCCGTCAGTTGTATAAGCTGTGATCGTGCAGCTTCCATTGCCTTTGTATTTAACAAAACCTATTGAGGTGTATTCGTCAATCTTTAGTTCTTCCACAACGGCAACCTTTTTGTCTGAAGTTTTCCACTTTTTGACATTGTATCCATACACTACCAAAGGAAAATTTTTAATATAATCAGGGTGCTTTCCATCTGCATTTACATAAGGATTTATGATAATCTTAGTCTGACTTATGCCGGGCTTTGCGATCGTGATCTTTTTCTTGTAGGTATTTCCGTCGGAAGCCTTACAACTTATAGTGACTTTTCCTTTTTTTAACGTGGTCACCTCGCCGGTTTTCTCATCTACCTTAGCTATCGTCTTGTCTGAACTTTTAAATGATACCGGTGTGACATCCCTGCCTTTAAGCTGAAATACATAGGAATTTCCCGCATAATACTTATAAGATCTGCAATACAGTCCGGTGCCTGCAACTGTTATCTGACACTCTATGCTTTTTCCTATTGAAGGATACTTAAGAGTGATCACTGCCTTCCCTTCTTTAAGGGCCTTTATCATGGGAATCCCCTGACACTCCGTTACCTCACCAACATAGTTAACCGGACCGTTTTTTGTATCAATAAAGCATACTACTTCCGGATCACTTGATGTATAAACCTGGCTTTTCTTAAAGTCCTCTGAATTAAGAATATCAACAACCTTTATATTAGTCTCATTATCAAGAGCACCTGTATCTGCAATAGGAATAAGCAATGAACCGGTTTGATCTCCTATGTGCATGGATACGCTCTCATTTTTAAAGTAAAAGTTCACCTTCTTAAATAAATCCTTCTCTGTTTCAGCTGCAAAAACACCTGTAGCAGGAACAAACATAAGGATTAAGATAAAAACAGTTACAAGTATTCTTAATGTGCGTGATCTAGTCATATTTCCTCCTCATAAGGACTTTACCTAGAGCCCAAATCTAAGTTTAATTAAATACAGGGCCATATGAACAGCTGACTGTTTATATGACCCTGAATAAGTTTTATTAGTAATTTACGATCTTACCAAAGTCAGCCTTAAGTGAAGCGCCGCCTACAAGACCGCCGTCGATGTCAGGCTGAGCAAAAAGCTCTGCTGCGTTGCCTGCATTAACAGATCCGCCGTACTGAATACGAACTTCCTCTGCTGTAGCCTTGTCATAAACTTCAGCGATGCAGTCTCTGATGCCCTTGCAAACTTCCTGAGCCTGCTCGGTTGTAGCTGTCTTACCTGTTCCGATAGCCCAGATTGGCTCGTAAGCGATAACCATCTTCTTAACCTGATCTGCGCTTACGCCTACAAGGTCAGACTTGATCTGGAATCTGATCCAGTCCATGGTAACGCCCATCTCTCTTTGCTCAAGGCTCTCGCCGCAGCAAAGGATAGGTGTAAGACCTGCCTCAAATGCCTTTTTAACTTTCTTGTTAAGAAGAGCATCGTCCTCTTTGAAGTAATCTCTTCTCTCTGAGTGACCGATGATAACGTACTTAACACCTGCATCAACAAGCATGTTAGCTGCGATCTCACCTGTGTAAGCACCTTTCTCTTCAAAATACATATTTTCTGCACCGACCTGTACGTTTGTGCCTTTAACAGCCTCTACTACAGGAACGATATCTATAGCAGGTACGCAGTAAACTACGTCAACGCTGTCAGATTTAACAAGATCCTTAAGTTCAGCGCAAAGTGCAACTGCCTGGCTAGGAGTCATGTTCATCTTCCAGTTTCCTGCAACAATTTTTCTTCTTGCCATTTTAAAATCTCCTTCAATTGTTATAAAAGCCAACGCTACGGCTTTTATTTGTCGTCAGCTGCGTATACGCCCGGAAGCTCCTTACCCTCAAGGAACTCAAGTGAAGCGCCGCCACCTGTTGAAATGTGGCTCATCTTATCTGCAAAACCAAGCTGGTTGCAAGCTGCAGCTGAATCACCACCACCGATAATTGTAGTAGCGTCTGTCTCTGCAAGAGCCTTAGCAACAGCGATAGTACCCTGTGCAAGTGTTGGGTTCTCGAATACGCCCATAGGTCCGTTCCAAACAACGGTCTTAGCGCTCTTAACAGCATCTGCAAAGAGTTCACGTGTCTTAGGTCCGATATCAAGACCCTCTTTATCTGCAGGGATAGCACTTGAATCTACAACAGAAGTCTCAATAGGTCCGTCGATAGGATCAGGGAAACCGTCAGCAACAACTGTATCGATAGGAAGAAGAAGCTTCTTTCCAAGCTTTTCAGCCTTAGCCATCATTTCCTTACAGTAATCGATTTTCTCATCATCAACAAGTGACTTACCAATCTCATATCCCTTAGCCTTAAGGAATGTGAAAGCCATACCGCCACCGATGATAAGTGTGTCACACTTCTCAAGAAGGTTATTGATAACGTTAAGCTTATCTGCAACCTTAGCACCGCCAAGTATAGCTACGAATGGACGAACAGGATTCTCTACTGCATTACCGAGGAAATCGATCTCTTTTTGCATAAGGTATCCAACTGCGTTTGTGCCGCCCTTTTCTTTGATGTACTTTGTAACAACAGATACAGAAGCATGAGCTCTGTGAGCTGAACCGAAAGCGTCGCATACGAAATCGTCTGCAAGATCTGCAAGCTCTTTAGCGAAAGCCTCGCCTGCATCGCCCGGCTTTGTCTCTTCTTTACCGCGGAAACGTGTATTCTGAAGAAGGATAACGTCTCCCTCTTTCATAGCGTTAACAGCTGCTGTAGTCTCAGCGCCTGTTACGTTATAATCTGCAATAAACTTAACTTCTTTGCCAAGCTTTTCTGAAAGAGCTACAGCAACAGGAGCAAGTGATTCTTTCTCGTTTGGTCCTTCTTTAACCTTACCAAGATGTGAGCAAAGGATAACCTTTCCGCCGTCTTTGATAAGTTTGTTGATAGTAGGAAGAGCAGCTACGATACGAGTCTCGTCTGTGATCTTACCGTCTTTTAAAGGTACGTTGAAGTCGCAACGTACAAGAACTCTTCTGCCCTTTGCATTAAAATCGTCAACTGATTTCTTGTTTAATGACATGACATAATCCTCCGAAAATTATTTTTTTGTAATAGAAAGGGCCCGGTCCAATAAAGACCGGACCCTGCTAGGTCTGAAATAAAGAACTGATTACAGCTCAGCGAAGTACTTGATTGTACGAACCATCTGGCTTGTGTATGAGTTCTCGTTGTCATACCATGAAACAACCTGAACCTCATAGAGATCGTCAGCGATTGGAGCAACCATAGTCTGTGTAGCATCAAAGAGTGAACCGAACTTCATACCGATAACGTCTGAAGAAACGATAGGATCCTCATTGTAGCCGTATGAAGCGCTTGCAGCAGCCTTCATTGCAGCATTGATGCCCTCTTTGGTAACGTCTTTACCCTTAACAACTGCTGTAAGGATTGTAGTAGAACCTGTAGGAACAGGAACTCTCTGTGCGCTACCGATGAGCTTTCCGTTAAGCTCTGGAATAACAAGGCCGATAGCCTTTGCAGCACCTGTAGAGTTAGGAACGATGTTTGCAGCGCCTGCACGTGCTCTTCTAAGGTCACCCTTTCTGTGTGGTCCGTCAAGGATCATCTGGTCACCTGTGTAAGCATGGATTGTGCTCATGATACCGCTCTGGATAGGTGCATATTTATTAAGTGCATCTGCCATAGGAGCAAGACAGTTTGTTGTACAAGATGCAGCAGAAATGATCTGATCATCCTTTGTAAGTGTCTTCTCATTTACGCTGAATACGATAGTCTTAAGGTCATTTCCTGCAGGAGCTGAAATAACAACCTTCTTTGCACCTGCGTTAATATGTGCCATTGACTTATCCTTTGAGCAGTAGAAACCGGTACACTCAAGTACTACGTCTACATCAAGCTGTCCCCAAGGAAGCTTAGAAGCATCTGCCTCTTTGTAGATAGTGATCTTCTTTCCGTCTACTACGATTGCGCCTTCAGCAGCCTCTACTGTATGAAGACCTTCACCGATCTTTCCACAGTATCCGCCCTGTGCTGTATCATACTTAAGAAGATGAGCGAGCATAGCTGGATCTGTAAGATCGTTGATAGCTACTACCTCATATCCCTCAGCATCAAACATCTGTCTGAAAGCAAGACGACCGATACGGCCAAAACCATTAATCGCAACTTTAACTGCCATGATTAATTCCTCCTATTAGTAAATAGATTTTTACTTTTGATTTTTGATAATTTTTTACCAAATCCCACAAACATGATAAACGTTTTTCGCAAAAATTTCAAGTGGTATTTTATATTTTAATGCGATTTTATAGTATTTTTATGTTCGTCTGCCAGCTTTTTCATTTCAGCGGCACTTTCAAGAACGCTGTCGGTTATCCTTGCACCGCCTATTATCCTTGCAAGTTCCCCTGTCTGCTCGCTCTTTTCAAGCTTTCTTATGGATGTGGCGGTACGATCTTCGCTCACGCCCTTTTCGATAAGGAAATGTACATCTGCCATAGCAGCAATCTGAGCAAGGTGGGTAATGGCAAATACCTGGTGGGTAACTGCGATCTTTGCCATCTTTTCTGCAACCTTCTGCGCAGTACGCCCGCTGATACCGGTGTCGATCTCATCAAAAATAAGTGTAGGTATCTCGTCTGCCTCTGCCATAACAGATTTAATGGCAAGCATGACTCTTGAAAGCTCACCGCCTGAAGCGATTTCAGAAAGCGGTCTGAGGGGCTCGCCTGGGTTTGTTGAAATAAGGAATGTTACCGTATCGCTGCCGCTTCCGGTAAAGCCTTCTGTTTCCGTAAATCCGATAGAGAACTTAACATCAAGGAAATTAAGGTCGATAAGAGCCTGTGTTATTTCCTTTTCAAGGACCTTCGCGTTTTCTTTTCTTACCTTTGAGAGCCTGCCGCAGATATCCTTTAGCTCGTTATCTGCCTTGTCTATCTTTTTATCAAGAGAAAGAAGATAGTTGTCAAGGTCCCGAAGTTTTCCTACCTTTTCGCTTGCTTCCTCAAAAAACTTCATGGCGCTCTCATAGCTTCCGCCGTGTTTGTTAAATACGTTTCTTATGGCATCAAGACGATTTTCCGTTTCTGCCATCTCTTCTTCATCGTAAATGCAGCTTTCCGCGTAATCGGCTATGCCATAATTAAGGTCACGAAGAAGTTCTTCGATCTCAAGAGCCTTGCTGTAAAAATCTTCAAGATCCTTATCTATGGAACTTACGGAAGAAAGCTCACGAACCGCTCTGCCAAGGGCATCTCCCGCCCCTTCGTCGCTTCCTGTATGAAGCTTTGCATTTTCAAGAGCATCGTATATCTTCCTGCCGCTTGTCATCTTGCGAAGAGAGGCAGCAAGTTCTTCTTCCTCCCCTTCTTTTATATCAAGCTCTTCGATCTCGTTTATCTCGTACTCAAGGAAATCAAGCTCTCTTGCGTCCTGTTTTGCAAGAAGATCCTGTTTTTCAGCCTTAAGCTCCTTATACTCTTTTAACTTTTCTTTTACCTGCAAAAGAAGGTCTTCTGCCTCTTTACCGCAGTATTTGTCAAGTATCGCAAGGTGGTTTTTGTTTGAGAGCAAAGACTGGTGCTCATGCTGTCCGTGAATATCAAGAAGTAAAGACGCCACGGCCTTGATCTGAGAAAGAGTTACCGTCTCGCCGTTTATCTTGCTTGTACTCTTGTTTTCCTGAATTCGTCTTGTTATAACAACCTGTCCGTCTTCAGGAAAAACATCAAGAGCCGCAAGTTTTTCGGCTTTTTCCGCATCAACGTCAAAAACGAGCTCCACAAATGCCATTTGTGCGCCCGTCCTTATCAAGGCACCGGAAGCCTTTGCTCCCAGTGCCAGATTGATAGATCCAAGGATAACAGATTTACCTGCTCCGGTCTCTCCGGTAAGGATATTAAGGCCCTCACCGAAAGAAACCTCAAGCTCATCTATTATCGCAAAATTCTTTACATGTAAATAAGATAACAACTTTTTTCCCCTTTATAAGTAATTAACCTAATCTCACTTAACGCGTAATATCCGTTACTCTGACTCTGCAACGAAGCTCGGTACCGGAAACTCTTGCTACTACATATGTTGTTCCGGCTTTCTTTGCTTTAACAAGTCCGCCTGTTACTGTGCAGATATCAGGGTCGTCCACATCCCATATAATACCGGATGTTACGCCTTCTACCCGGAGTCTGTAAGAATCATACTGTTCAAGTTCAAGTCTTGAATAATTAAGGCCTACTACGGTAACCTTAACCTGAGCGGTCTTGCCGCTTGTGGTCTTTGCCGTAATTACAGCAACGCCCGGAGCCTTTGCGGTTATAACGCCGTTACTCTTTCCTACGCTTGCTATATTCTTGTTGTTTGTAGACCATGTCACCTTGTCTGTACTGTCTACAGGCTTTATTGAGTATGTTATGGTCTCTTTTGCGTTAACTCCAAGGGTTACCTCAGTTTGGGATAAAGTAAGCCCTGTGGCAGGAACCGCATTTCTTACCATAACAACGCAGACAGCCTTAAGCCCCGAGTTGTCTTTTGGTCTTGCGGTAATGTTACAGGTACCTGCACCTACTGCAGTTACCTTACCGTCTGTATCTACGATCGCTACCGCCGTATTGTCGGAAGTGAATTTAGGTTTCTTATAAGTAACATTTGAAGGCTTTAAGGTAGCCTTTAATGTTCTGTTGTCGCCAACGATCATGTTCATAACACTGGTGTTAAGTGTAATGTTTGTAGCCTGGTTAATGACTCTTACCTCACAGGCTGCCTCTGCATCGCTGCCATCGTTTGCATAAGCTGTAATTGTGGCATATCCAAGCTTAAGACCCTTTATTATACCGCTCTGATTTACAGAACAGATGTCAGGATCGCTTGAAACCCATGTATAGGTCTGATCTGTGGCTGTTTTATTGGAACTTGTAGCCTCAAGCTGATACTTCTTTCCAAGTCCGAGCTTGTAAGTAGATTTATTCATCTTAAGGGATACTATCTTTTCTTTTACGGTAACAAGGCAAACCGCCTTCATTCCGCCTTCTTCGGTGGTAGCTGTGATAAGTGTGGCACCGCCCTGACGGCCTGTTACAACACCGTCTTCATCAACCGTTGCGATCTCGGTATTTTCAGATTCCCAGATCACATTGGTATTTGATGCGTTATCAGGAAGAACATTTGCAGTAAGCTGGTATTCTTCGCCTTTATCGATGGTGATACGCTCATCTTCGATCTCAACACCTGTTACAGGCTGTCTTACCTTAACGTAACAGAATACTGTAATATTATTTGTTGTGGTACAGGAAATGATACAATCTCCTTCGCCGGTTGCTGTAACACGGCCCTTTGCATCAACCTTTGCCACCTTGTTGTCGTTTGAAGCCCATGTAAGTTTGCTTTCAGTAACCGTCTTTGGTGTAAATGTTGCTTCAAGAGCATAACTTTCGCCCACATCAAGCACAAGGGCTGTAGCATCAAGTTTAAGTACTGTAGCTTCCTGCTTAACAGTTACTGTACAAACCTTGCTTAAACCACCATCGTTTGTGGTGATGGTAATGTATGTAGTACCCGGTTTCTTCGCTGTGATAAGACCTGTTGAGTTAACTGTTGCAACCTTTGTATCCATAGAAACGAAGGTAACGCTTCTGTCGTATGCGGTCTCAGGAAGAACCTCGTATGAAAGTCTCTTTGTTGAACCAACTGTAAGTGTAACGCTGGTATCATCAAGTGTAAGTGAGCTTACAGCCTCGCGGATAGTCATCTCGCACATGTCCTGAAGAGTTGCGTCTGCATCTGACTGGGCGATGATGGTAACTGTACCGTGTTTAATGAAGGTAACAAGACCGTTGTCATCTACTGTAGCGATCTTAGGGTTTGAAGATTTCCAAACCACCTTCTGGTTTGTGGCTGTATCAGGACTTATTATGGCACGGAGCTGATACTGCTTTGCCGAAAATGCTACTGAAACCGTATTTTCTGAAAGCTTGATATTATCAGGAGCTCGAAGTACGGTAACCATAGCAGAACCAACTACCATGTTGTTCTGATTTACTGCAAGGATAGCTGCGCTACCGGGTGACATAGCATGGATAGAACATGTACTTGATTTTTCTTCAGGGTTTTCGATCTCAACAATAGAAGGATCTGAAGATACCCAGTGAAGTACAAGGCCTGCAGAAAGCTTTGGAGTAGGAGTTGCTTTAAGCACTGCATACTCGTCGATATTAAGTTCAACCTCTGCAGGTGTGATAACAAGCTTTGTAATATCTGCCACAACTTTGATATTACAGCTAACGCTCTTTTCAACGCCGTCTATTGTCTGGCTTGCGGTAACAACCGCTTCGCCTGCCTTAAGACCTGTAACAAGACAGCTTACAGAACCGTCATCATCTATAGAAACGGTCTTTTCTCCGCCCTCTTCAATAGTCCATGTTATCGGCCTTGTGATATCTGTGGTCTGCGCCACAAGTGTTAGAGTACCGCCAACTGCGATCTCTGCTTCTTCTGTACTAAGAGCCAGAGTGTCAACTACGTGTACGTTGCACTTAAGTGCCTTACCTGCAGCAACCGCTGCCTCGTAGTCAGCATAACCAAGTGCTCTTTCCCAAGCGTAGATAGTAGCAGTACCATACTTTCTTGCTTTGATGATACCTGTGGAGCTGTTTACTGAAGCTACGCTAGGATTTGAAGAAACATAAGTATAATCTGAAGCCTTAGGAATGTTGGTGTTGTTGTACATGCTGTACTTATCGCCTACATTCATCCAGACATCTTTCTCTGAGTAACTTACAGGAACTGTGATCTTAAACTCAACACGCTCTTTTGAAAGCGCCTTGTCAAGATTCTTCATATAACCTGTAAACCTATAGGTTCCGGCCTTGGCACACTTGATATCGATCCTGCTGTATTCATGGTTTGTGGTAGGATCGCCCATACTTGTGGAACTTATGTCAAACCAGTCAGATACGTCTTTATTAGTCTCGCCTTTTGCTGTATTTTGTATCTCCCAGGTTACGTCTTCAAGAGGATTGAAAGCCGTGGTATAAACGCTTATTGAACCATCTGAAGCCGTAGTTGCTGAAAGCATTGTATCTCCGCTTGCCTCATCAGCTGACTTAAAACCTGCATACTTGACTGAAGGCTCAGTAGCATTTGCAGGAGGTGCAAATGATACCTTAAGAGGAACTACAACATCAACCTTTGCAGACTGCTTTGTATCTCCAACCGTTGTTTCAATGTTAAGTGTTGAAAGACCTGCACCAACTGCTGTAACAACTCCGCTTCCGTCATCTGAAACGGTAGCAACGGAATCATCAACAGATACGTCTTTTGTGGTCATCTTCCAGTCAAGACTTGAGGTACTGTAATCGTACTTTGTTGCGCCTCCGGTGACAATATCATATCCAACTATATGGATCTGGTGTGATATACCCGGATATTTTAAATAAAGAGTATAGCCTTCTTCAAGGTCTGAAGCTTTTCTCTTGTAAAATCCGTCTGTATCTCTAGGTGATGCAGGAAGCTGTTCGTAATCTCCCGTAGGGCTGTTTGAAGTTCTGTCAATCTTAAGTGGAACCTTTACCTGGAAAGAGAATGTGTAATCCTGATACTCTACTGCTCCTGCGGAAATAGCGCCGGGAGTAGCATACTCACGAATAGCACCGGAAATAGTGTGGAAGCCCGGGCCCTTACGGATAAAGGTTACGGTTGCTTCTCTTGACTCACCCTTGTCATTGATCTCGCCTGTGGCACCTACCTGAACTACAGGGTTATTTTCAAGGGACTGGGAAAAGAAAATGATCTTAACGTTAGAGCCCATGGAATTACCCTTTATTGTCTTAAGAGTAAGCTGCATGGAGGATTTCTTAAGTTCGTAAAGTCCGCCGAACGCATCTACTTTCTCATTATCAAAAAAGCCATAAGGATACTCAGATCCCGCTGCATCTTCCGCTGCCTTAACAGCTTTAAGCCCGTCAAGCGGAATACAAGTAAGTACCAGGGCAAATATAAGTATTGCTGCCAGTTTCCTTTTTAATCTCATACGCTTATCCTCCTGTATATCAACCTAAATGTGGTTATCAGTCTTTACAATATATACTAGTATCGGCTTTTTTTAACTCAGCCTTAAGTTTTATTACAAAAATTTAGTTTTTTTTATCTTACCATACCCTTTTGGCACTTTTGTGTCAGAAAAGGTTCTAATTTTTGTGATTTTTGCCATTTTGTAACCGTATCATAAGGTGCCAAAACATTAGCTTTGTAACAAATTGACTTTCTCCTACATTATACTTGCATTACAACACAAGGAATGATAGAATAAATTTAGTTTTTTATGTTACTTATTAATGTGAAACGGAGAAATGTTATGCGAATCGCTATTTGTGACGACTCCATCATCGAGCGCAGCTCACTTTATGAGATGATGGCAAAATACTGCACTTCCCGCTCCATAGATACAGCTATCGAGCTGTTTTCATCAGGAGAAGATTTTCTTGCGGGGGAGCCTGAAAATAAATACTCTATAGTGCTTATGGATATTTACCTTAAGGGCATGAGCGGTATGGAGGCTATAAAGGAGTTCAGAAAAAAAGATAAAGATGCTATCGTTATCTTTTGTACCACAACCTCAGACTTTGCTATCGAAGGTTACTCCGTTCACGCTTCAAACTACCTTGTTAAACCTGTTACTTACAAGGCTTTATCAGATGCCCTTGATTCCTGCCAGAATTTACTTGACGACAACATCAAGAGCATAGAAGTACTTACAGGCCGCCTTCCGATGCAGATCTATTTAAGATCCATAATCTACATCGAGGTTATGAACTCTCTTTGCCGTATACATACTATCGACGGCGAGGTAGATACCTACAGGCCGCTGCAGGAGATCGAGGCAGAGCTTCCTAACCCTCCTTTCCTCAGGAGCCACAGAAGCTACCTTGTTAACATGAACTATGCCGAAGAGATCTTAGACCGCGACTTTCTTATGAAAGACGGTTCTACAGTTCCTATCAGCAAAAAAGAAAAGACACGTATCAAGCAGGAGTACCTGCATTATATCTGGAACAAAACAACTTAAGATAAAAAAAGAACCGCTTTTCGCGGTTCTTTTTTTATTCTTCATCCGGAAGATTTGCGTTATGATATACGTTCTGTACGTCGTCATCTTCATCAAGAAGATCAAGAGTACGATTAAGCTGTTTGATATCGTTTTCATCAGAAAGGTCTACCCAGTTCTGTGGGATCATAGTAACATCAGCCTCAGCCATAGGGATACCGGCTTTTTCAAGAGCCTCACGTACTGCTGAAAATTCGTTAGGATCTGTAAGAACCTCGAAAGAATCATCTTCTTCGTTGAAGTCTTCAGCGCCTGCATCAAGAGCCATCATCATAAGCTCATCTGCATCCATCTTGCACTCTTCTTTGTCGATAATGATCTGGCCTTTTTTATCAAACATATAAGATACACAGCCCTGTGTACCAACGTTTCCGCTGCCCTTAGTAAATGCGTTACGTACGTTTGCTGCCGTACGGTTCTTGTTGTCTGTAAGAGCCTCTACGATAATAGCTGTACCGCTAGGACCGTAACCCTCGTATGTAACTACTTCGTAGTTAACTGCGTTTGCGTCGCCTGCTGCCTTCTTGATACCACGCTCTATTGTATCGTTTGGCACGTTGTTTGCCTTAGCTTTAGCTATAACGTCTCGAAGCTTGGAGTTATTAGCAGGGTCTGCACCGCCTTCCTTAACTGCTACGGCGATCTCACGACCGATGATGGTAAAGATCTTACCCTTTGCAGCATCGTTCTTCTCTTTTTTGTGCTTAATATTCGCAAATTTGGAATGTCCTGACATAATATCCTCCTGTATTTATAATATATCTTTGTTTCTTTGAAGTTAAGCAACGTTTAAATTCTACCACGGAGTAAAAGATCTGTAAAGAAAAATTATTCGGCAAGGATCTTATTTATACTGCTCATAACATGAGGCGTCTGAGCCGTGGTCTTTATTACGCACATAATGGTGTCATCTCCTGCGATACAGCCAACCACACCCTCAAGCTTAAGCTCGTCAAGAGCGGCAGCTACAGCCATAGCCATGCCTGATACTGTATTTATGACAAGAATATTTTGTGCAGGTTCCATGCTTACATAGCCTTCTTTAAGAACGCGTACATATCTGGCAGAATGAAGCCCGGTCCCTTTTTCGTTTCCTGTCATAATAACGTACTTCTGGCGCTTCCCGCCGGCATCGCTCTTTACAAGATGAAGCTCTCTGATATCTCTTGAAACAGTGGCCTGAGTAACTGCAAAGCCTGCCTTTTCAAGGTAAGCTGCAAGCTCCTCCTGTGTTTCAACGCTGTTTTTTGTTATTATCTCAACTATAGCTTCCTGTCTTTTTTCTTTTGCTCCCATTACGATCTCCTGTTATTTTAATATTTTTTCCCTGAGGTTATTTATAAATCCGCCCTCATCAAGCTTTATAAGCTTGGTGGTATCTTTTGCTCTTCTTATGCAAACGGTATCGCCTGTGGTAAGAAGCAGCCCGTTGTTGCCGTCAAAGCTTACCACAACCTCTTCCTTTTGGCTCTTCTTGCTCTGCATAACGGTAATGTTGATCTCATCTGAATCACTTACCACAACGCTTCTCATATCAAGAGAATGCGGACAGATCGGTGTTATGGCAAATGCTCCCGCGTTTGGAAGAAGGATCGGACCGCCTGCCGAAAGGTTGTAAGCCGTAGAGCCTGTAGGCGTGGCAATAATAACACCGTCGCCTCTGTAGCTGCCAAGAAGCTGATCGTTTGCGCATACCTTAACCGTAACTATACGTGAAAAGCCGCTTCTGCCAAGTACAATATCGTTTAACGCGTGGCCTTTATAACTTTCTTTTCCGTCTGTTATGACCGTTCCCTCAAGAAGTATTCGCTCTTCTATGTGGTATTCGCCGGAAAACAGCCTGTCAAGGGCATCTTCTATATCGTCCGGCTCAACCTCAGCTAAATATCCAAGAGTACCAAGATCGATCCCGATTATGGGAAGATTGAAACGCACCAGCTCTCTTGCCGCCTGGATCATGGTCCCGTCGCCGCCTATTATGATTATTCCTTCGGTATCACCTGTAATGCCGCTAAGGTCTGTAAAGCCCTCGCCTTTTGCCTTTGCAGCCTCATTTGTGGAAAGAAGCCTTGCCTCTCCGCCTCTTTTTGCGATCTCTTCTGCCACAAAACCCGCAACCTTAAGACCGTTATCTTTGTCCTGATTTGAAATGATGCAAAACTTTTTCAATGTAAACCCCTCTTTTATATCTATAAGCTTTCATGGGCAGCCGCAACGGTTCTTCTTGCCGCTTCAAGCCACTCATTTAAATCCTCTGTCTTCTCATCTGTCTTTTTTATGTGTATAAGATACTCAATATTTCCTTCAGGCCCTTTAATTGGCGAATAATCGATGCCAAGTATCTTAAAACCCGCTCCTGTAAGGAACCCCATGATCGACTCCACTACCTCTATATGAGTCTCAGGTTCTCTTACTACGCCCTTTTTGCCGACTTTTTCGCGTCCTGCCTCAAACTGCGGTTTTATAAGGCAGACCATCTCTGCCCCGTCTGCAAGGAGGGTGCGCACATTTTCCATTATCTTTGTAAGAGAGATAAAGGAAACGTCGCAGGATGCAAACTCTATAGGCTCGCCCACATCCTCAGGGCTAAGATATCTTATATTTGTCTTTTCCATGGAAACGACTCTCTCGTCGGTGCGAAGCTTCCACGCAAGCTGATTTGTCCCAACGTCTACCGCAAAAACCTTTTTAGCGCCGTTTTGAAGCATGCAGTCCGTAAAACCGCCGGTTGAAGAACCTATATCCATACAGACCTTGCCCTCAAGGTCTATAGGGTAAACTTCCATTGCTTTTTCAAGCTTAAGGCCGCCGCGGCTCACATACTTTAAAGTATTGCCCTTTACAGTAATTTCAGCATCAACATCAAACATGCTGCCCGCTTTGTCTTCGCGGTTACCCTTAACAAATACGTCGCCCGACATTATAATGGTCTTTGCCTTTTCTCTTGACTCCGCAAGTCCTCTTTGTACAAGGAGTACATCAAGTCTTTCTTTCATCCTATCCTGTCCTTTATCTTTTCATATACCGCATCTGCAGTAAGCCCGTATTCTTCTCTTTGCTCATCCACGCTCGCATGCCTTATAAATTCATTTGGAAGCGTGATTATAAGAGGATTAAGATATATACCCTCTTCTGCAATAACAGCCGCAGCCCTTTCGCCGTAAGAACCTGTTCTTACCACTTCTTCAAGGGTGACAAGAAGAGTATGGTTTTTTGACAGGTCTCTTAGCAGATCTTTGTCTATGCTGTCAAGAAATCTTATATTTACAACGCTTGCGTTAAGACCGTCCTCTGCAAGTTTTCTCCACACATCCATAGCTACGCCCGTCATAACGCCGGTAGCAAGGATCGCGATCTTTTCGCCGTTTATTATTATTTCGTTTTTATGCGAGGCAACAGGCTCTCTGTATCCTGAAAGCCCTGTAAAGGCTTGCCCCTTAGGGTATCTTATGACAACAGGTCCTTTTTCATTTACCGCAAAGCGAAGCATATCGCAAAGCTCCGTGGCATTTTTAGGGCTCATAACGGTAAGCCCCGGGATAAGGGTAAGGAACGCCTCATCAAAGGTTCCCTGATGGGTAGCTCCGTCTTTTCCTACAAGCCCTGCCCTGTCTACCATAAATACAACGTGGAGACCCTGAAGCGCCACATCATGTATTATCTGGTCAAAGGCACGCTGTAAGAATGTGGAATATATGGCTACCACAGGAGTAAACCCTGCTGCTGCAAGCCCTGCGGCATATGTCACCGCATGTTCTTCCGCTATACCAACATCCACAAAGTTTTCAGGGAAGCTCTTTTTTATATCGTAAAGACCTGTTCCGTAGGGCATAGCCGCGGTAACGGCAACTATCTTTCTGTTTTCATCTATAAGCTTATGAAGCTCCTTTGAGAAAACTTCGGTATACGATTCTCCCTGCTTTTCCTCTTTAAGGTCTCCCGATTTGATATAAAAAGGATCGACTCCGTGGAATTTGGCAGGATGGTCTTCTGCCGCACGGTATCCTTTGCCCTTCTTAGTAATAACATGCACAAGAACCGGGCCGTTTACACGAAGTCCGCTCTTAAATGCAGTCTCCATCTCGCGTACATTGTGACCGTCAATAGGGCCGATATAAGTAAGGCCCATATCTTCAAAAAACATGCCCGGCACAAAAAGGCGCTTAATGGAGTCCTTTGAAGCACGGATCTTGTTTGCGATCTTCTCGCCCACAAAAGGCACGCTGTTAAGTGCATTTTCAACATCTTTTTTAAGATTTGTATAATTTTTGCTGGTACGGATATTACCAAGGTAATTTGCCATACCGCCCACATTTTCGGATATGGAGCGCTCGTTATCGTTAAGCACGATAAGAAGGTTTGAAGAAAGCTCTGCAGTGTTATTAAGCGCTTCAAGGGCCATACCGCCTGTAAGTGCCCCGTCTCCTATAACAGCGACAATCTTTTCGTCTGTTCCTTTTAGCTCTCTTGCTTTTGCAAAGCCAAGGGCTGCGGAAATAGAAGTGGAACTGTGTCCGCACCCAAAGGCATCGCACTCGCTTTCAGAGCGAAGGGGAAAGCCGCTTGGACCTTCTTTTTGTCTTAAGCTTAAAAGGGCCTCTTTTCTTCCTGTAAGAAGCTTGTGGGTGTACGCCTGGTGGCCCACATCCCAGATGATCTTGTCTTTCGGAAGATCAAGCACGCGGTGAAGCGCCACAGTAAGCTCTACAGCTCCAAGGTTTGAGGCCACGTGGCCGCCGTTTCTTGAAGTGATGCCAAGAAGAAACCTTCGTATTTCTCTGCAAAGCTCAGGCATAGCCTCTTCGCTAAGCTCTTTTATATCGTTAGGCTCGTTTATACTGTCAAGTAAAGCCATTATATCTCCTACTTTTCTCTGTTTATCATATATTCAAAAAGATCGGCAAGGAAGCCGTCGTACTCAGGATTTGCTGCCATAAAGATCTTAAGTTTGTCTATGGCCGCATTTGAAAGCTCAGCCACCTTTTCTGCAGCTATATCGGTTCCAAGGATGGCCGCATAGGTAGGCTTGTTGTTCTTTTCATCGCTCCCGACAGGTTTGCCAAGTTTTGCCGCATCTCCTTTTATGTCAAGGATATCGTCCTGTATCTGGAAAGCAAGTCCGAAAAGCCCTGCTATCTTTTCAATCTCAGATACCACTTTATCACTGGCACCTGCCAGGGTTGCACCTATCATCATGGCGCATTCCATAAGAGCCGCTGTTTTAAGGTCGTACATAGTCTTAAGCGAATCTTCGCTGATCTCTATGTGATCCTTTTCAGCTTCGATGTCTATGGTCTGGCCGCCGATCATGCCGGAAAAGCCCGGCTTTTTTGCAAGGATCTTAAGTGCTTTTATCACTCTGTCAGTATATGTTCCCGCATCAAATGCAGAGGAAGCCACCTCATACGCAAGATTTAAAAGACCGTCACCTGCAAGGATAGCTATAGCCTCGCCGTATACCTTGTGGGTGGTCTTTCTTCCTCTTCTGTAATCGTCGTTATCCATGGCAGGAAGATCGTCGTGGATAAGGGAGTAGGTGTGGATCATCTCAATAGCAGCCACAAATGGCTCTAAAATAGCAGAGGGTGCCCCGCCAAAGATCTTACAGGTCTCCATCATTATCACAGGTCTGATCCGTTTGCCACCTGCGTTAACGCTATAACGCATAGCATCAGTCAAAACCGCATAATACCCCTTGGGAACCGGAAGATATCTGTCTATTATCTCCTCACATAGTTTTGCTTTCTTTTCTAACTGCTCAGCTGTCTTTTCCCTCATCATTGCCCTCCTCAAGGATAATGAGCTCCTTTTCTATCCCCGTAAGAGTCTCGGTGGCATTTTGAACCAGTTTAACCCCTTCTTTATAAAGGTCAAAAGACTCTTTAAGGGAAGTTTCTTTTTTGTCTATATTTTCAAGGATCTCATCAAGTCTTTCAAAATAATCCTCTATGTTCATTTCTTTTTCTTTAGCCATTGTTCTTCCTCTTTTTTCGTAACAGTGGTAAAAATCACGCCGTCAGATACATTTACCTTAAGGCTGTCGCCGGCAGAAACGTCTCCTATACCGGTTACGGCTGTGCCGCTTTCATTTTCAACGTAAGCATATCCGCTTGCTATCTTTTTGATGGGTGAAGCTCCTTCAAGCCTTTCAGCATATACGGAAAGCCTGGTTTTCTCGCCGGCAAGCCTTGTCTTCATCTCAAAATAAAGCTTATCCTTATAGCTTTCAACTGCATTTTTGCCCTTTGCCACTCTGCCCGCCATATAAAGATCAAGCTTTTCGCGGATAGAAACAAGCGCCGCTTTTCTTTCTGCAGTTTTTGCAAGAGGGCTTGCCTTAAGTATCTTTTGTCTGTAGGTTTCCGTAATGCTCTTAAGGAGCCTTATACGGCCGTGAAGGCATTCGGAAAAGTCTTCAGCATACGAGTCAAGCCTTTCAAGTATGCTCTTTATGTCAGGCACCGCAAGCTCTGCCGCAGCAGAAGGAGTAGGCGCCCGCAAATCTGATACAAAATCTGCTATGGTAAAATCAGTTTCATGACCAACCGCAGATATAACAGGGGTCTTTGCCTCGTATACAGCCTCAGCTACGCACTCTTCGTTAAAAGCCCAAAGGTCTTCTATAGAGCCGCCGCCTCTGCCGATAATAATGGTATCAAGCCCCAGACCGTCAAGCCTTTTAATGCCCCGCACTATGGTAGCAGCCGCACCCTCGCCCTGAACCTTTGCCGGGTAAAGTATAAGCTGTACGTACGGGTCTCGCCTTGCGGAAATGTTGCAGATATCCTGTATAGCGGCGCCGGTAGCTGCCGTAACTATACCGACTCTTTTTGGAAACTTTGGAATAGGCTTTTTGTGCTCTTTTGCAAAATAGCCTCTTTCTTCAAGCTCTGTCTTTAAAAGCTCATACTTTTCATACAAAAGACCGATGCCGTCGCGCTCTATTTTCCTGGCGTAAAGCTGATAGGTACCGGTTTTTTCATATACCGAAATACTGCCGGCACAGATAATGCTCTGGCCTTCTTCAAGACGGAACTTAAGCCCCGCAGTTCTGTTCCCTGCAAACATAACGCAGGAAAGAGCACTTCCCGCATCTTTAAGGGTAAAATAAATATGACCTGAAGAGTGATACTTCACATTTGAAGCCTCACCCTTCACCCTGATGCCGGCAAGATTTCTGTCCTGCTCAAACAGATCTTTTATATAATAATTTACCTCAGATACGGAAATAACATTTTCCATATTATTCCTTTTCTGTCATAAGTCTTGCAAGTACGCCGTTGATAAATGAAGAAGAATCATCTCCGCCGTATCTTTTTGCAAGCTCAATAGCCTCATTTACAGCTACCTTTTCAGGTATATCGTCATCAAAACGGATCTCAAAGGTAGCAAGACGCAAAATGGCAAGGTCGATCTTGCCCATACGGGAAAGCGCCCAGCCTGAGTCTGCTCCTTCGATAATAGCGTCAATTTCAGGAAGCTTTGTCATAACAAGATCAAATCTGTTTTTGATCTCTTCCTTGTTTTTCTTGTCTGCAGGAGTCTGGAGCGCTGCTCCGAGATAGTATTTCTCCTGGTCTGAAAGCTCAGACTCATCATGAAACTCTGTTTCAAAGATCATTCTGAAAACATGCTCTCTTATTTCAGATCTTCTCATATAAAAGTATTCCTTTCGTTAAAACAGGAAGTAAGATATGCATATTAAGACATATGTTACTCCCTGATAATAAGCTATTTTACTGATTTTCTTCGTTTACGATACCGGTAACTTTAACATTGACCTCTTCTACTTTAAGTCCGGTCATGTTCTCAACAGCAGTAACCGCACGTTCCTGAACAGCCTTGCTTACCTTCGGGATACTGTAGCCGTAATAAAGCTGAAGGCTCATATCAAGGAAAACACTGGTGCCTGCCACATCTACCTTTACACCCTTACCCGGATTTTTAACTCCGAATCTACCTGCTATCTCTCTTGTAAAACCGCCCGCAAGATTTGCAACGCCTTCTATCTCCATGGCAGCAAGAGCCGCTATGGAACCAACGACCTCATCAGCGATCTGAACCTCGCCGACAGATCTGTTTTCTCTATCGTTCATATGAGTTACCTCCGTATATAAAATCTTAAAGTAATAGTATCACATTTTTCACTCTTTGCAAAGAATAATATTCATTTCTAAAGGTTTTCGATGATATCTATAACATCTGCAAGGGTAGTTGCTTTTGCAAAAAGGAGTTTCTTTATCTCTTCGTCAGGCTCTGTAAGATCGGGGACCATAACAGGCATAAGCCCTGCGGCATACGCGCTTCTTATACCGTTTGGCGAATCTTCAAGAGCCATACAGCAATCAGGCTTTTCTCCTATCTGCTCGCACGCATAAATATACACATCAGGCTCAGGCTTTCCGATATTTACCATAGAAACGCAGACCACTTTATCAAACTCGCCCCAAAGGTCCACTTCTTTAAGATATCTTTCCGCTCTTTCTAGGTCTGTAGCTGTAGCTACCGCTGTTTTAATACCTTTTTCATGCAAGTAGGAAAGAAGTTCTTTTGCTCCAGGTTTTCTTTCAATGCCGGCCTTTCTTATCTTTTCTTCCATTATCTCTTTGCGTCTTTCACGCACCGTAAAATAATCAAAGGAATCGTCAAAGGTCTTTTTTAATAGAGGAGCTGCGTACTGCTTTGTAAGGCTGCGCAGCATAAGTCCGTGTTCATATTCAAAAGGATAGCCAAATTCCCTTGCGGCCTGCATCCAGGAGGCAACCAGGTGCTTTTCCGTGTCGATAAGAAGGCCGTCCATGTCAAAGATCACTGCTTTAGGTTTGCTCATATCAAACTCCTTTTTTTAGTAAAAAAAGAGCAGGCATGCAACCTGCTCTTTATAGTTTCGTTTAGGATTAGACCCTCTTTAAATACTCTCCGGTTCTGGTGTCAATACTAATCTTGTCACCCTGGTTAACGAAGAGAGGTACGTATACTGTAGCACCTGTCTCAACTGTAGCAGGCTTTGTAGCACCTGTAGCTGTGTTTCCTGCAAAACCAGGCTCTGTCTCTGTAATAACGAGCTCAGCAAACATAGGTGGCTCTACTGAGAAGATCTGGCCGTTGTGTGAAAGCATCTTAACCATATCGTTCTCTTTAACGAACTTAAGAGTATCACCGATCTGATCTGCTGTAAGAGCGAACTGATCGTATGTCTCGTTGTCCATGAAGTTGTACATCTCACCATCAGCGTAAAGATACTGAACATCTCTACGATCAATGTGTGCCTGTGGGAACTTCTCTGTAGGACGGAAGGTACGCTCTGTAACTCCGCCGTTCTTGATGTCTTTAAGTTTGGTACGAACGAAAGCAGCACCCTTACCAGGTTTAACGTGCTGGAATTCGATTATCTGATAAACTGAACTATCAATCTCTACTGTAAGGCCGTTTCTAAAATCGCCTGCAGATACCATAAAAAAATCCTCCTTAATTAAGCGAACGCATTACTACACGATAGTGTACTACATCTTCGGTAATTTTTCAACAAAAATTTTTTGCAGGTTTTCGGATTTTATGTTACACTCATCTAAGCGCAAAGAAACTGCCAATAAACACTTTATGCTAACAAAGGAGAACACACCTATGAAAAAAATCATCATCTGCATTCTCATATCGCTAACAGGATCAGTGATCATGGCAGCTTCTTTTATGTACTTATTAGATGTTTCAGAAATCTTGTACAAGTTTGCCGTTTTCTTTGGCGCCATCCTCTTTGGCGGCGGTATCGCTTCTCTTATGGTGTCCCGTGCCGCAAGGAAAGCTCCGAAAGATAGCGAAGATTAATTTTCTTCAGGCTTATCAAGATATTTGGCATTGTCTTCAATAACCTTAGCCTGTACGTCTGCAGGAGCCGGATCGTATCTGTTAAATTCATATGAATACTCACCGTAACCACCTGTCATAGAACGAAGGTCAGTTGAATAACCGCATATCTCGCTCATAGGAACCTCGGCTACAACCTCAGTCTTGCCTGAGCCTGTAGGATTCATACCCATTACACGGCCGCGGCGCTTATTAAGGTCGCCCATAACATCACCTGTGAACTTATCGGGAACCACAACAGTAAGGGTTTCGATAGGTTCAAGGATAATAGGAGTTGCCTCCATAAAGCCCTGCTTAAATGCACCGATGGTAGCCATCTTAAATGCAAGCTCAGATGAATCTACAGGATGGTAGGAACCGTCTGTAAGGGTTGCCTTAAGTCCGTAAACAGGGAATGCGGCAAGAGGTCCTTTAAGAACAGACTCTGCGATACCCTTTTCTACTGCAGGGAAGAAGTTCTTAGGAACAGCACCGCCGAAGATCTTCTCTTCAAATACGTACTGTTTTTCCATATCTCCCGATGGCTCGAAGATGATCTGTACATCGCCGTACTGACCGTGTCCGCCGGACTGTTTCTTATATTTGTTACGAACTTCCGTCTTCTTTCTTAAGGTCTCTCTGTATGGGATACGAGGCTTTTTAAGCTCAATCTCAACTTTGTATCTGGAAAGGAGTTTGCTTACTACAACTTCAAGCTGCTGCGCGCCGATTCCGTAAAGGAGGGTCTGGCGGTTTGCAGCATCGTTAACCACCTTAAGAGTAAGGTCTTCTTCCATCATCTTTGCAAGAGCCTGGCTGATCTTGTCTTCATCCCCCTTATTCTTTGCCTTATATCTCATATACTCAAAAGGCTCTGAAGTCTTGATAGGATCAAATATGATCGGATTATCTTTTGATGAAAGTGTATCGCCTGTAGTGGTGTTGTTAAGCTTTGAAATAGCACCGATATCACCTGCATGGAGCTCAGTAACTTCGATCTGCTCTTTACCTTGAAGTATGTAAAGTCTTGAAAGCTTAACTTCAGCCTCTTTATTTGCGTTGTAGATTGTCATGTCGTTTTTAAGAACGCCCGACGTGATCTTGATAAGTGAAAGCTTTCCAACAAAAGGATCTGCGATGGTCTTAAATACCTGTGCAGAGAAAGGCTTGTTCTCATCAAAGTCTGCAGCAAAGGAATCGCCGGTCTTCTGGTTGATACCTGTGATAACCTTTCTGTTTGGAGCAGGGAAATATTTCTCTATCTCCTGAAGGAGCATTCTAACGCCGTAACCCGATATGCCCGAACCCATAAGTACAGGAACAAGCGAGCAGTCTGAAACGCTGCTTCTAAGGGCGGTACTCATCTCGGTCTGAGTAAATTCCTCGCCGTTAAAATATTTATCCATAAGCTCTTCGCTTGTTTCTGCAACAGCTTCAAGAAGTGCATCTCTACAGATCTGAAGGTTTGGCATTGAGTAGTCAGGAATATCTCCGTCCACATAGGTGCCGTCTTCGTTAAATCTTCGTCCGCCCATCTTTACTACGTTTACGAAACCAACGAATTTCTCATTCTCTCTTATCGGAAGCTGGAAAGGAGCTATACGCTTGCCGTAAGCAGCGGTAAGATCCTCTACAACCTGCCTGTAACTTGCATTATCATCGTCCATATCAGTTACAAAGAAGATCCTTGGTAACTTATATCTCTCACAATACTCCCATGCCTTGTGAGTTCCCACTTCAACGCCGGCTTTTGCCGAAACTACGATAACTGCAGCATCTGCCGCATAAAGTGCTTCCTCTACTTCCCCTTTAAAATCAAAATATCCCGGTGAATCAAGAACATTGATCTTTGTTCCTTCCCAAACAACAGGAACAACGGATGTACCGATAGAGAATAACCTTGTATTCTCTTCTTTGTCGTAATCGCTGATGGTGTTTCCATCTTCTACACGGCCCTTTCGCTTGATGGCTCCGGTAACATAAGCCATAGCCTCAGTAAGGGTCGTTTTGCCCGAGCCGCCATGCCCAAGTAAAACGACGTTACGAATCTTTTCGTACTTGTAAACGTCCATACAACATCCTCCAATTCCGGTGTGCAAACCCTTGTAAACCCCGGGCGCACTCCCTATAGTTTTGATACTTATTATTATACTAAACGCTACTAATAAATACAATGAAATTTTCTAAAAAAAGACCACTTAATTGTGGTCTTTTTTGAAAAAATATATACATTTTATAAAGTATTGGCTCTATCTTGTACGTTCTTGCTAAAATTCATGACTTTATGCTCATATTCCTTGTCCATATATGACGATGTGATCATAAAATCGGCAGTTGCCTTATTATTTGCAATAGGAATGTCATATACTTGCGCAATTCTAAGAAGCGCCTTTACATCAGGGTCGTGTGGCTGGGCTGCAAGAGGATCTGAGAAAAAGATGATAAAATCAACCTTTCCCTCTACTACCTTTGCTCCTATCTGCTGGTCGCCTCCAAGAGGGCCGCTGTTATAACCCTTAACAGGAAGGCCTGTCTCATTTGTTATCATACGGGCTGTGGTTCCGGTACCGCAAAGAAAGTGTTTTGAAAGTACATCTTTATTTGCCTCGCACCACTCAATAAGCTGATGCTTTTTTGAGTCGTGGGCTATAAGGGCTATACTTTTTTGTTTACCTATAGTTAGTGTAATAAAATCTTCTGACATGATATCACCTCATTATTTATTTTCTTCGAATTTCTTAATTTCAAGGGCAAAGTGGCAAAGAGGGAATCCCATAATATTGTAGTAATCGCCGTCTATACCGCTTATGTATTTTGCAAAAGCGCCCTGGATCGCATATCCGCCTGCCTTGTCATAAGGCTCTTTAAGGTCGATATAATCGTTTATCTCTTTTTCGGAAAGCCCTACTACTCTTACTACGCTTTTTTCGCAAAACGATTCTGTCTTTCCGGTCTGTGTGTCCTGAAGCGTAACACCGGTGAAAACTTCATGTTCTCTTCCTGCTATAAGCTTGATCATGGCTTTAGCCTCTTCCCTGTCATGAGGTTTTCCAAGTATCTTCCCGTCTACAGCCACTACCGTATCTGCTCCTATTACAACAGTGTCTGCTTTTCCCTTTAGCATCTCCGCAACAGCTCCGCATTTTTGCTTTGAAAGGCTCAAAACAAGCTTTGCGGGATCTGTTTCATCCATTATCTCTTCTACATTACTGACAAATATCTCGTGTGAAAAACCGCCAAGTTCAAGTATCTCGTGTCGTCTTGGCGAGCCTGAAGCAAGTACAAGATTCATCTTCTTTCCTCCTTTATTCCCCTTTTTTTAGGATAGCACATCAATTATTTTAGTTCAATAAGCATTTAACTTCACGAATTTTTATAACTATCTTTCTCTTCATTATATTGCATTTTATTTGCAGATAAATTATAATTATCATGAAGATTTATTAAAATCCCACAAGGAGTGAGACGGTGAAAAATTCGAGAAAAAATATTCTCTCAGCATTGATGCTAACATCCCTTTTTGCCAACATCATACTTATTATTGTGTTTATGATAAGCAGAGGTATCGATAATCTTCCTTACTACAGTACCGTTAACCTTACTTTCGATCTCTGCGGTCTTGGTGTGTCCTTCTTTCTGGCAGCTTCTGTTTTTACCGACGATACAAATTTTACTAAAAACACCAAGTATTTTATGGCACTTACCTTTATCGTGTCGTTAAATATTTTCTGGGATGCCTGCTGCTGGCTTGTTGACGGTCTTCCCCAATACGCAGTATTCAACTATTTTAACAATATGGTCTATTATCTGATAGGCTATGTTTACTCAGCGGTTTTCTGGGGCTATGTTCGTTTTGCCCTCAACAGGAACGATACTTTTTCCGTAAAAGTCTCCAGATATTGCAGTTTCTTCTTTGTATTTACCGTGGTATTTACTGTTATCAACCCGCTTCACAACCTGCTTTTTTATGTAAGTGAAGATGGTTATTATCACAGAGCCCCGGCATTTTTCCTGAGTTACATTTTCCCTGTGATCATGAACCTGCTTTCAGGTTATCTCATAGTTGTTTCTAAAGTAACACTTAGAAAAAAGATCGCCCTTATTTCCTTCCTGTTATTCCCTGCCATAGGCTTTGGTGTGTCCTCGCTGTTTTACGGGATCTCAGTTGGATATCCGACGATCATGTGCTCTATCATCCTGCTTTACGGCTCGCTGTATTCTGAGAAGGGCTACGCAAATGCCATAGAAAACGTTGAACATGATTATGCCGTAGATGTTCAGAACTCGATCCTTAAAAAAGAGTTTCCAAACGAAGAACACTTCTCTCTTTACGGAAATATAAATACATCTGCTTCTGTAACAGGTGATTTTTATGACTTTGTCCGCATGGATAACGAACATATTATATTCGGTGTAGGAACCACCTCAGGAAAAGGAATGCCTGCTTCCATCTTTATGATGAAGGCTCTGCTTATTCTTAGAGCTTCTTCTGCTTCAAGAAACATATCGGAAGCAATAACGGCTGCAAACAATCTGATCTGCGAAAAAAACGGCACCTCCATGCATGTAAATGCGTGGCTTGGTGTCATAAACATAAGGACCGGCCAGATGCACTACATAAATGCCGGATCAAAGCCTCCTGTTCTTATAAGGGACAGACAGGCTTCCTACATCAAATCACCGCCAAACAATTCTCTCGGTGTAAGGCCCGGTATTGAATATACCGAGCGTACCGTAGAGTTAAAGCGCGGAGATATCATACTTGCCTACACAGACGGTCTAGCAGATATCATATGCGGCGCCGGAGATGCTTACAATGAGGCCAAGCTTCTTTCCATACTCAATATAAGCAATGACTCGGCAAGAAAAACCTGTAAGACGGTAGAAGAAGAAATAAACAGATATCTTGAAAAGAACGAAGCTATAAAAGATATGACAACACTTGCTTTTAAGTATCACGGATGATCACGATATTAAGGCCTGCGGCGATCTGCTGCAGGCTTTAATTTTTTGTAATTTTTCTCTTTACAATTCAAAATATCTATGTTATAATCTCGCTCGTTAGCACTTGCTAACATATCTAAAATAAAAATAGGGAGGAACTATCATGTTCAAAAAAATCACATCATTTGCAATAGTACTGGGACTTATGCTTTTTATTGCTGCTTGTGGAAAAAGTGTCGGGGAAGGCACTGCTAACACATCGAATCCAGAAGTAATAAAAAACGAGCCGATAACAACTGCTTCTTCAGAAATAAAAGAAACAGAAGAAGCCGGTTTTCCTCTAACAATAAAACACGCTTTCGGAGAAACAGTGATCGAAAAAAAGCCTGAAAGGATCGCTACCATCGGCTGGGAAAACGACAGTACGCCGCTTGTACTTGGTATCGCTCCGGTGGGCGTTTCAGCTTCAAATTACGGCGCTGCTTCAGAGCATAACCTTCACCTTTGGGCACAGGATGAGTTTGATAAACTCGGCGTTACCCCAAATGTATTTGACGATGTAGACGGTCTTGATTTTGAGGCGATAGCAAATGCTAACCCTGATGTTATCCTTGCTGCATACTCAGGTATCACAGAAGATGATTACAATACCTTAAGTCAGATCGCTCCTGTTATAGCTTATCCAAACAAGCCATGGCAGACATCATGGCGTGAACAGACCTTATTTAACGCAAAAGGCCTTGGTCTTGAAAAAGAAGCACAGGAAGCTGTGGAAAAGACTGAAAAGCTTATAGCAGATAAGGTTGCTGCCCGCCCTGAGCTTAAAGATATCGATGCAGCGTTTTGCTGGCTAAACGCCGACGACCTCAGCACATTTTATGTTTATCTTCCAACCGACCCAAGAGCCGCTTACCTTACAGACCTTGGTTTCCCATTCCCTGACAGCGTACTTGCCCTTGCAGAAGATGCCGAAGCTTTCAGTGTGACCATGAGCCGTGAAAATGCAGATAAACTTGCAGATCTTCAGCTTATTGTCTGCTACGGAACTCCTGATATGCTCCCTGCTCTTCAGGAAGATGAGATCATGAGCACTATTCCTGCCATAAGAGACGGGGCTGTAGTATTTATCGACCCTTCCAGCGCACTTGCAGGAGGAGCAACACCAAGTATCCTTTCAATCCCTTATAACATTGATACATACCTTGATCTTTTAAGCGAGGCTGCTGCAAAGATCGTAAGATAATTATTTATGAAACAAAAGACTTTATTTACAGGTAAGATCTTAATATTGTTTACTGCTCTTATATGTCTGCTTGCTATCTCCATGTTTCTTTCCGTTACTTTCGGAGCGAAGCATGTTGACCTTCGCAGTGTGCTTGCGGCATTTAAGATAGGCTCCGGCGACCCTTATGAGGTAAGCGTTGTAAGTGCAAGGGTTCCAAGGACAGCATTTGGCATAATAGCAGGTGCTGCCCTTGCCCTTTCCGGGGCTCTTATGCAGGCTCTTACAAGAAACCCCATTGCTGACCCAAGTATACTTGGAGTCAACACCGGGGCTTCATTTTTTGTTGTATGCGGGATCTCGTTTTTACACATAAGTACTAATTCCCAGTACATCTGGCTTGCATTTATAGGCGCTTCTTTAACCGCTGTATGCGTATACGGGCTTGCTTCTATCGGCGGAGGCGGTGCTACAGCCATAAAGCTTGCTCTTGCGGGCGCTGCGGCAAGCACAGCTTTGCAGTCCCTTGTAAATACTGTAATGCTGCCAAATAACCAGGTTATGGATTCTTTCAGATTCTGGCAGACAGGAAACATAGGCGGAGCAACCTGGAGTGATATAATTTCCCTGGCTCCGTTCCTTATTATAGGTTTTATATGTTGTATCTTCCTTGCCCCTTCTTTAAATGCTCTTGCACTTGGAGATGATGTGGCAACGGGACTTGGGCTTAACGTAAAGCTTATAAGACTGGTTTCTGCTTTTGCAGGGGTACTGCTTTGCGCAAGTACTACTGCTCTTGCAGGCCCGATAGGTTTTATAGGGCTTATGATACCCCATTTTGTAAGGCTTATAACAGGTCCTGACATGCGTCTTGTGCTTCCTCTTTCTGCTCTTGGCGGAGCAGGGCTTCTGGTTTTTGCAGACGTACTCGGAAGAGTGCTTGGCTCCCCTTCTGAGCTTGAAGTAGGTATAGTTACAGCGCTTCTTGGAGCTCCCGTATTTGTGTTTATTGTAAGAAAGGTTAAGGTGAGCGCTTTATGATGACTGATCAGGTTTTATCGGTAAAAGCCGGATATAAAAAGAGAAATCTTCACTACGCTCTTATCTGCATGGTGCTTGCACTTCTTACCCTTAGCCTTATGTGTTTTGAGCTTATATACGGCAAAACTGTATATACTCCGGCACAAATAATAAATGCCATAAAAGACACCACCGGTAAAGCGGAAGGCTATTTTACCATAGTTACTTTAAGACTTCCGCGTACCATAATAGGTGCCCTTGCAGGAATAGCCTTTGGTATGGCAGGAAACACCTTTCAAAAGCTCCTTCGTAACCCCCTTGCAAGCCCCGATATAATCGGAGTAACATCAGGTGCAAGCGTTGCTGCCGTATTCGGCATCCTCATCCTTGGCCTTTCAGGCAGCATAGTTTCTATAATGGCAGTGGTTTCAGGAATAATAGTTGCCTGCGTCCTCTTCTTTTTATCAAAGGGGCGCGGCTTTTCAAATGGAAGGCTGATACTTATCGGGATCGGTGCTCAGGCATTTTTAAACGGACTTATTTCATGGATGCTTTTAAAAGCCTCAGAATACGACGTTCCTACCGCCTTAAGGTGGCTAAGCGGCAGTCTTAACGGTGTAAAAATAGAGGGAGCAGGGCTTTTAGCTGTTGTGGTTATATGCTGCAGCGTATGTATCCTGCTTCTTACAAGGCATTTGCAGGTATTAAGGCTTGGCGATGATTTTGCTGTAACACTTGGCGCCGCCCCAAACATGGTGCGTATTGCCCTTATTTTACTTGCTCTTTTGCTTACTGCATTTGCAACTTCCATAAGCGGCCCTATTGCTTCTGTTGCTTTTCTTTCAGGACCTATAGCTGACCGCCTGACAGGCGGCGGTAAGGACAATATGCTATCTTCCGCATTTGTGGGTTCAATCCTTGTGCTTGCGGCAGATATAGCAGGTCAGTACGCATTTTCGGTTCGGTACCCTGTAGGCGTTATAACAGGCATACTTGGTGCTCCGTATCTTTTGTATTTGCTTCTTCGCATGAATAAGAAAGGGTAAAGACCTATGAACGAACATGTAATAAAAACAGAAAACCTTAAAGCAGGGTATGACGGAAGGATAATTATAGATGACCTTAATATAACCATTCCTGACGGAAAGGTAAGCGTTATACTTGGGGCAAACGGCTGCGGTAAATCTACGCTTCTTAAGACCTGCGCAAGGCTCCTAAAGCCTGAAGGCGGCAGCGTGCTGCTTGATGGCAAAGAGCTAAGCAAGTACCCTTCTAAGGCTCTTGCAAGGACTTTAGGTCTTTTACCTCAGTCTCCAACCGTGCCTGACGGCATTCGCGTTACAGACCTTGTTTCAAGAGGACGTTTCCCTTATCAGAAGATAATGCAGGGAATGAGCGACGCAGATTTTAAGGCTGTTTCTGAGGCCCTTTCAATTATGGGCATCGAAAGCCTTGCAGACAAATGCGTAGACGAGCTCTCAGGAGGCCAGCGCCAGCGCGTATGGATCGCTCTTGCCTTAGCCCAGGAAACAGACATCCTTTTCCTTGACGAGCCTACCACATACCTTGATATCGCTTACCAGATAGAGATCCTTGAGCTCCTTGTAGAGCTTAACAGAAAGAAAAAGACCACCATTGTAATGGTTCTTCACGACATAAATGAGGCCGCCCGCTATGCAGATCACATATTTGCCATGAAAAACGGCAAGCTTGTAGCTGAGGGCGCTCCAAAAGACATCCTCACAGAAGACCTTATTAACGAAATATACGGAATGCGCTGCAAGGTCATAGAAGACCCTGTGTACGGCACCCCGTATATCATACCCATAGGAAAACAGGCGGAGCAAAGGTAATGCTCCGCCTGTTGATTATTAACAAATGCCAGCTGCATGGATTGTCACGACTTTCCCATTGCTTATATAAACATAAAAGCTGAAATAATTTAGTTCGTCATTATTCATGTTTATAACTGCATCAAGTTCCCTCGCAAAATCCTCTTTATCAATGTAAGTTGTCTCTATTTGCCAATATGGATGGACTGTAATAATAACATCATCATCAACTGAATACTTTTCAAAAACTCCATCTGTAAAAGCTGCCCACTGTGCCCCTCTGCCATTATCAGCTTTAACACCTTCATCAAGCATTATGGTGTTATTGTTTAAATCATATTCTGTAAGGTGACATATAATTACTTCCGTTTCTCCTGAATATTCTCTTTCCTTTCGTCTGGCGTAATCAAGGTTTGTATCCATATCCATGCATGTCTGAAAAGATGTATCTGTTATAAGTTTATTAGTATTATCCAAATAACCCGAAACCGACAAACTGCCTATCAGATTTTTCCGCGATCCGTCAAATACATACACGTTCTGACTTATGTAATTATATTTTTTTATATCAGGTTCTTCAAAACAGATTTGTAATTCTTTTATATCTCTACCCGACTTAAAAGAATATGGATATGTGTACTTTTCTTCTATCCGAACTATAAAATCCGCATCATATTTGTCAGAAAATTGAATTTTAAAACTTTCTTTAAAATCTTTCCATTTTTCAATTACTTCTGCCTCAATTTCCTGTACCGTCGGCTTTTCTGGAAGTTCAATTGCAGGAGGAATGATCAAAGGAATTCCTTCTTCACTTAGTTTTCTTCTTTTTTCTGATGCCGCATTTTCGAAAACAAATTCATCTTTGTCCACATAATAATTTGAAACATCGGTATTTAGAAGATCTTCATTAAGATAGATTGTGCTACCATTATTCTTTTGAGGTGCTTCATACAAAACTCCCCACTTCGTAGGAATAAAGCTTTTGACCTCATTTTCGGTCTTGATATACGTGATTTTTTCGTCATTTAATGCAGAATGGAATAGTTCACCATTTGATAAGAAAATCAAGTCATTATCATTGATCAAGTATAATAATTCTATATCTATTCCATCAAATCTTCTCTCATACACAGGCTCACATGTATATATATCTATACCTTTCACCAGTTCTCTATCATTTTTCATTAAATAATATAGCGTTTCACCTGACAAAATAAAATTTTCTGCTAAGTCTTTTGATATGATACTCTCCCTATATATTCCCTGATCTCCCACAAAAAACTTTAATCCGTCGTTATTCACAACCCTGATATAATCCATTTTTTCTACTACGCTATCAGTTCCGGCACCAATCCATTGCTTTTCTGCCTTAATAACATCCATTACCTTGTTAAAAAACGAGGCGGAGTTTATGTTTACCCTTGTGTCCTTAACATAGCAGGTCAGATCATCATCAAGATTTATTTCAATCTCCGAATCTGTATAAATGCATAAGATATTGTCTTTCACGTCATACCATTCCGCACTTTCATGGATTAGATTTCCATTTAAATAGATATCAACAAATTGCGAATCACCATTGTTTTTTAAGGAGTACACTATTCCATATGGGGTTGGCGTATATGTATGTACGCAACCAACTCCGGATATATTTTCAAAAGTTTCGTTGAGCATGTCTGCCAAATAAATATCTCCTTTGAATAAGCAAAGAAAATATCTTTCACTTAGAAGATACATATCTCCGATGGAAAGCCCTTTGAAATAGTGTTCCTTCTTAATGGCGCCTGTATATTTATCTACAACTCTTACTATTCCCTTGTCTACTTCCGAAGCAAAATACAAATCATTATTTAGAACAATTATTTTTCCGGTATAATCATGAAAAAGCGGGACCGTTACCTCGATACCTGCATCCGAGCCATATATTCCTATATCATTCTTAAACTCTCCAAATTCAGGTTAATAGTATTCTTTAAACTGAATGTCAACGGAGTTAATCGAAATTGCTCCCAGCGTAATCGGATTACTTCTGTCAATCTCTACCATTTTGTGCGGTAGCGATGACCCATGTATCAGACCGGGTTCAACCGGTTGTGGAAGGTTGTGCTTTGGTCTGGTGTATTTGCTGCTATCAGCGTCTGCTGTTTCTTCTATTCCAAAGTACCTGTTCTCAATCTTTTTACATAACCTCTTTAACTCTTTACCGGAGGCTTCATCAAGGTGATATTCATATGATTGATCTCCAAATCGGATGATTATCTCCTTTTCCGGCTCGTACCCAAGCACGTACTTACCGGCCCTAAAGCGATAACGATGGTCAAGCTGGTAGTGCATATTATGTTTTTCCATATCCGCATTTTTAAGTATGCTAACAAGCTCTTTTCTTTCCGCTTTTGTCAATAGATCGGAAAATCCTCTTTCATCAACTACGCTAACATCTGCATAAAGCGACACAAAACGTTCTCTTGAAAGTCCTGTAACCCAGTTCTCTCCTGTAATGTGGTATATCGCCAATATTATCACTACAACTATGGTCAAAATCCCGCCACAGATCAAAAATATCTTCCCATTCCTGCTCATCGTTTTTCTCCGTAACTACACGTTAGCAAAAGGCATTCCAACTTTTCTTCGCATTTTAGCGTATCACTAATTACTCCCTTGGTCAACAAAAAAGTAACGAAATGCAAAATAAAGGAACGAATGGCAATCATAAGGACTAAATCGATTGAAATTAAACAGATTACAATGTATAATGTATATACGTGAATATTAATGAAGGAGGTACAGCGATATGGAACAGGTTGCTATTCGTGCCTGGGGCAACAGTCAGGGCATCAGGATTCCAAAGGATATTTTGAAGGCATTAGATTTAAAAAGTTCTGATGTTCTGGATATTCTTGTAAAAGACGATACTATTGTGCTAAAAAAAGCATTCAAGCACAAAACATTTGAAGAGAGGCTTGCAGAATACAACGGCAAGATCGAGATTACGGAATTTGACTGGGGTGAGCCTAAGGGAAGGGAAATGCTATGACCTTTGAGCAGGGAAATATAATCAAGATAAATGATATCAAAAATGCTCACTTTATTATAGTAAGCAAGAATGCCTTTATTAAAGCTACCGGCATGTTCCATGTCTGTCCCGTTATCAAGGCTTCAAATCCGGGGCCCCTCCACATAAAGGTTTCAGGGCAAAAAGGCTTTTCAGGCACAGTTATATGCGAGCAGATAAAACTGATAGACCCTTCTGCAAGAGCTTGCACTAAGGCCGATCATCTTCCCTATGGCGACATAATGGAAGTATCAGACGCCTTGCAGGGTGTTTTTGAATATGACTAAACAACGAATGGTAATTTCACCTCGATTGACAGAATGGTTATAAATGGTTATAATAGTCATAACCAATCGTAACCATTTTATAAGGGGGTTTCGCGTATGTCTATCAAGCAAACACTTGTAGATATTGAATATAAACTTGAAAAGCTACCTAAAGGCACTCTTACCTATAAGAAAATAAACGGCAAGGAGCAGCCTTATATCCAGCGTACTATAGGCGGCAAGTCTGTCAGTACTTACGTAAAGAAAGAAGACCGCGAGACTATACTTATCGAATTTGAAGAAAGAGACAAACTTAATGCTGAAAAGCAGCGCCTTCAGGCGTATTTAAAAGAGCTTGATTCTATTCTTAAAGATAACCCCCGGCTTTCAGAAAATGTAGGTGTTGGTTATCAGCTTTTTGACGAGTTCTGTTATAACCATCTTTTCTATGTCGATAAAACATATTTTATTAACGAGTGGCTTAATACAAGCGAAAAAGTTACTCTTATTACAAGACCGCGCAGGTTCGGAAAGACTCTCCTCTTAAGTACCGTAAAAGAGTTTTTTGACACAAACAGCAACTGCAGTTTTAAAGATTTTGAAGATCTTGCTGTAGCCAAAGACTTACATACCGCTTCTCTTTTTAGGAGCAGACCGGTAGTTTTTATTTCATTTGCCGGTGTAAAGGGTGCTAATATGAAGTCGGCACTCGAAGCCATTAATTTCGAAATTTATAATTGTTTTTTTAAACACAGTTATTTGCTTGAAAGTGACAGACTCTCATTAGAAGACATAGCAATGGTCAAAAAAATGATCAACAAGCGAATGGATGAAGATGATTCCGAACACTTCAACTTAATTCAATATCTTTGCCAGCTTTTATACACCCATCACGGAGTTAAACCCTATATCCTCATTGACGAATACGACACTCCTATTACTGAAAGCTATGCTTACGGCTTTTTTGATGAGATGATCGTTTTCTACAGGAAATTTATTAATCATACTCTTAAAAGTAATGATTACTACGAAAGAGCCATAGTTACCGGTATTACAGTTGTTGCAAAGAACTCATTATTTTCTGACATGAACAACATCAGTATAAATACCTGTACTGTAGATAAGTTTACAGATTGTTTTGGTTTTACCGAGCAAGAAGTAAAAGATGCTCTTAAATGCCAGGATGTAAACGAATTTGAAGCAGTTAAAGCAATGTATGACGGTTTCATATTTGGTAAAACTAAAGATATTTATAACCCCTGGTCCATCTGTAATTATATTAACAGGCGAGTTCTTTTTCCATATTGGATAGGTACAAGCAGCAACTCTGTTATAGCAGAACTGCTCAGAAAGTGTCCTATCAGCGTCAAGCTTGAATTTGAGGAGTTAATGAGCGGAAAAACTATTCATAAAACCATAAATGAATATATAGCATATCAATATCTTGACGGAGATCCAAACAGTTTTTACTCTCTTCTCCTTGCCACAGGCTACGTTAAGGCTGAAAACGCGCATATAGATTACGAAGGCTTTACTGAATGCGATATTACCATAACCAATCTTGAAACAAAAGCCATGTTTAAAAATCAGATAGCATATATGGTGTCAGGCTCCATTGACAACTATGGCTATTTTCTTGATCACCTTCTTAATTTAAAGTTTGAACATGCAACAAGAACGCTTAACGGTATGTTATACTCCACGATCAGTTACTTTGATGCAGCTAAAAGCGGAGATTCAGCTCCTGAAAACTTTTATCACGGTCTTGTACTTGGACTTATAGCAAGTTGTCAGAATAAGTATATTATTACTTCAAACCGTGAAAGCGGTATCGGAAGGTATGACGTGGTTATGCAGCCGCGAAACGATACAGATCCGGCTTTTGTTATGGAATTTAAAGTATTTGACGAAAAGAAAGAAAAGACTCTGGAAGACACAGCCAAACGGGCTCTTACCCAAATAGAAGAAAAGGATTATGCCACAGACCTCATTACAAGAGGTATAGAAAAAAGGCGTATACACAGACTTGGTTTTGCATTTAAAGACAAAGAAGCTTTGATCTGCGAAGGTTGACTTTTTTCTTCTTGACCTATTTTTTATGTATGGTATAATCTGAAATCGAGCTTTACGCTCTTTTCAGTTTGTAGTTTTTCACCGAAAGGATTTTTATATGAAAACCAGTGATTTTTACTATGATCTGCCCGAAGAACTTATAGCACAAGATCCTCTTGCAGACAGATCATCATCAAGGCTTATGGTACTTGATAAAGAAACAGGTGAGGTTAGCCACCATGTATTTACAGATATAATTGACTATCTTAATCCGGGTGACTGCCTTGTTATCAACAATACAAAGGTTATCCCCGCAAGACTTATAGGAGAAAGAGAAGGAACAGGCGCAAGGATAGAACTTCTCCTTCTTAAAAGAACAGGTACTGATACCTGGGAGACTCTCGTTAAACCGGGCAAAAAAGCAAAAACCGGTACCCGTATAATCTTCGGAGGCGGTCTTCTTACTGCAGAGATAGTAGATGTGGTAGAAGAAGGAAACAGAATCGTTAAGTTTTTCTTTGATGGTATTTTTGAAGAAATACTTGATAAGCTTGGAGAAATGCCTCTTCCTCCATATATAACACACAAGCTTGAAGACAAAGACAGATATCAGACAGTATACGCAAAGTTTGAAGGTTCTGCCGCTGCACCTACTGCAGGTCTTCATTTCACAAAAGAGCTTCTTAAAAAGATCGAAGATAAAGGAATAAAGATCGCGAGTGTTACTCTTCACGTTGGCCTTGGAACCTTCAGACCTGTAAAGGTAGACGATGTAACGCAGCACCACATGCATGTTGAAGAGTACCAGATAACAGAAGAAGCTGCTAAGATAATAAATGACACAAAGAAAAATGGTGGCCGCGTGATCTGTGTCGGAACCACAAGCTGCAGAACAATAGAGTCAGCGGCAGATGAAAACGGAATAGTTCATGCAGGACACGATAACACAGGCATCTTCATCTACCCAGGGTATAAGTTTAAGGTTCTTGACAACCTTATCACCAACTTCCACCTTCCTGAATCAACTCTGGTTATGCTCGTATCTGCGCTTGCAGGAAAAGATCATGTTCTTAACGCATACAAAATCGCCGTTGAAGAAAAATACAGATTCTTTAGTTTCGGCGATGCAATGTTTATAAAATAATAACATTTCAGCCGGTCCTTTCGGACCGGCTGATTTTTTTACGCCCTAATATATCACTACCACTTTTACGTCTTCATTCAGGCTTTTTTGAAGGTCGTAAAGCACAAAGTCTCCGCTTGTAAATTCAAATGTGTTTCCATATATATCGGTTTTGGTCTTGATACCTCCCTGCAGTTCCCACATTTTACAGGAACCTGCCGATAATGTCAGGCGCTTTTTGCCATCCTTTAAGGCGTAGACATCAAAGCTCACAAGAAGATATCCTTTTCTTATAAAAACAGGTTCTCTGCCTGTTATGTGGCCTTCCGCAGCAAAAAATCCGTTTAGATCAAAGCCCTTTGGCGTAACCAAAATATCATCAGGTATTTCATAGCTTCCGCTCCAGGTTACTACCCGTCCTTCTTCCAAGTCTTTTGCCTTTTCCTTCGTAAGATAAACCGGCTCATCCGCCTTTTTATCCGTTCTGTATACATCTACAGGTATGCGGCCTTTGCCGTCTCTACCTATTACGTAAAAGCTTGGTTCTATCACTATGCCTTCTTCTTCGTTTCCATATTCGCCTAAGGTATTTACACTGTATTCAAATCTGTATCCTCTTTTTAAGATGCCTTGCGATGCCCCAAGGCTTACGTCTCCGTCTGTAAATGGTACAAGCTCTTTTAATGATTGCCCTGTGCGCTCTCCGTTTCTGTCTTTATCTCCGACAGGAGCAGATAAATGCATATCGTTAATGTCTGTAAGTGTCAGGTCATACAGTCTTCCGCTTATATGTACATCTATATAGTCGGTCGCGGTATAATCAGACATTTCTAGATTTGCATATTGCTCCTCGCTATCTTCTTTTCCGTTTGGATATGCATTTATAGCAATGCTCCTGAATTTAACGGTGTAATCCCCCTCCCTTACGGTTATCGGAATATAGTAGGTCTTCTCAGAATTCAGAGACTGCCAGGTACCCGCAGGTATTACCTTTTCCCCCTCCTTTACATTAAAAGGAAAGCTGACCTCATTTGCGGCGGCATATCTTCCGTAATCCCGAAGGCCATACCCCGGCAGTGCTCTGTGGGGGCCATAATTTGTAAGGCTTACGCCAAAGAATCTATCAAGTACCATCTGAAACCTTGACGCGTCTGGGCTTACCAGCTGGCAAAAACGCGTAGCGTCTTTTATGCTTCCCTTAACAAATACAGGGGTATGTACCGTTACAGAGTTTATGTCTTCTATATCTACACTTATTGTGGCAGGTGAATTTGATGCCACGGCAGCAATTTTCTTATATGTCAGTGTTGCCGCCGAGCCGTACTCTTCATTGGCACGAGCGGGATCAATGATATACGCGTTGCTTACCGTCTCGCTCTTTCCAGGGGTTCCCGGGCCCTGACCTGGGGCCGGTGCCGTCTTTTTCCCGCTGCCTGACAGTATGCTTACGCCATCTAACATAAGCGTATCGTTTGTTACCGTGCATTCCCCCACAAGCGCATTTACTTCTTCAAACACAGATACAGGTGGCGGGCTTTGCCCCTCGTAGCTTCGCGTTCCAAGATCTATTACTTTATCTGCCTTGTCAGGTTTTTTTACGTGAGATGCCATACCACCTAACTGCTTATAATTAACAGAAGGGTATGCACCCGGATCAAACCCTGCAAAAAGCTTTCCCCCTGCTACTGCCCCGTTTTCAGCCGTTATATTGCTTGGTGCATATACAGTAAGCTCTCCTATCTCCCAGTAGGAATATTCTCTTGTAAGGGTAACGGGGTATGTCATAACTACGGTATCGTTATGAGTTTCCTCATCTTCCCCTTCTCCCGTGGTATAGGTAAGGTTCCATGTTATCTTTCCGGTAGCTTGGTACGTGTTTTTGCCTGTCTTATTATCAAGCCTGTAGCTGTATATGTATCTGTCGGCGCCGGCCTTAAGATACACGCTTTCACTTCCCGGTATTCCCCTTGTAACTTCGTAGATATCGCTTCTTATACTTGCAGTGACAGAAGGCTCATTAAGCTCGTTTTCTATGCTGTCTTCATTTTCAGCTGTGGTATTCTTTTCTTTATACCTTCCCACTACCATAGCATACCTTAGACCAAGCTTGATCTTTTTCTTTAGGGTACCTTCTTTATCTGAAGTAATCCTCACGTCATCCTTTTTCTCCGAAGAATCTGTATTCTCATAATAATAACTTCGGTAAAGGGTATAAACTTTTCCTCCTGCAATAACTTCTAAGGGCAGGTTAACATCTACCTTATCTCCCACATAAACAACATTTCCCTTATCAAACGCAAGATAAGGGTCTTTTAAGTAATTTCCATAGGCATCAGCGATCTTTACGTATGCATTGCTTGTTACCTTATATTCAACCTTTACGTTAAAATATCCGCGCCCCGTGTCCCACTCATTTGGGTTTCTCCAGCTCTGGGCCTTTTTTATCTCACTTCTGCTATATATATTGTCTTTTAATACTGTTTTTTTTCCGTTAGAAAGGCTGTAAACTCTGAAAAATGAATTAAGATAAAGGGTGTTGTTACCTGCTGCCACATTTTTCATAAATGCGGCATAAAGCTCTTTGTTGCCTGTTATGGCTTTCTTTATGTAGTCCGCATCTATGATGTTTGTGGTTATGTACTTGTCTTTAGCAGAGTTATATTTAGTTTCCGTTTTTACATGCTCCTCATCAGCTAAGATCCTTGCAAATGGGAGCCCTGAAGATTTCGGGTCACCGTCGGGAGTTTTTGTGGTGTAGATAAGATAACCTGCAGTTTCCCATCTGATACCACTTGTAGCCATGGTAGGCTCACTCTCCCAGGTTATGTTGCCGTCTTTATCTGCTTTAAGTATGATCTCGGCTTTGCTGCCTTTTACCCCAGACAAAAGGGCAATGATAAAGCTCACTAAACAGGCCGTCGCAGGGATCACCCATCTATTTTTTTGTAAAAACGATCTCATTTATAACTCCCTTGGCGTCCCTTTTTACACTTCCGCTGTAAATATATGAAAGAGCCACATATCCGGTATTCCCGGGCTTATTTCCTTCTTTTGTAAAAGTGCCTCTGTAGGTGTTGACATTTCCGCCGTTATTTACCGTTACGCTTACCTTTTTCTGCAATGCGGTTATGGCACTTATCACTTCGCCGCCTGTTATATTTCCGTCTTCGTATCTGGTGTGTTCA
>JAEEOQ010000093.1 GCA_016284355.1 Lachnospiraceae bacterium | reverse complement strand
GTTTCAGGTGCAGATGGAAACAGCATTGAGGCTATGTATTGCAACTCTAATGAAGTAAGCCTTGATAAGGTTCCTGTTAGCGTTAATATAAAGTATTTCCTTGATGATAAAGAGGTAAATGTAAACGAGCTTAAGGGTAAAAGCGGCCATGTAAAGATAAGCTATGAGTTTACAAATCTTTGCAAAACCGAAGAAACCATCGCCGGCAAAAAGGAAGATATCTATGTTCCTTATGCCTGTATCACAAGCCTTATGCTTGAGGATGAAAATGCTTCAAACGTTACGGTTTCTACCGGTAAAGTAATAGACGACGGTAACCGCAGTATCGTTGTGGGTCTTGCTTTCCCAGGAATGCAGGAAAATATAGGAACAGATACAGATAAGATAGATATCCCGGGAAACGTTGATGTTGAGTTTGATGCAAAAGACTTTGATGACGTTATCTGCTATATCCTTGCAAGCAGTAATTTCTTAAATGATGTGGATCTTAAGGATGTAAATGCAGATGATCTTAAGAAGGATATGGACGATGTAAAAGATGCCATGGATAAGCTTATAGACGGTGCCGTAAAGCTTACAGAAGGCTTTGATGAGTTTGATGCAGGTCTTAAGAAATACACAGACGGAGTTGATTCATTATCAACAGGCCTTAACACGATCTGTGCAAATAACGACAAACTTAATAACGGAGCCGGCCAGATCTTTGACAGCATTCTGGATACCGCAAACACCACATTAAAGCAGAGCGGACTTGATGTTCCTACTCTTACAAAAGAAAACTACGCAAAGGTACTTGAAGGCGCAGCTTCAAAGCTTGATGTAAACTCAGTAGAAAAGATGGCAAGAAGCAAGGTTGAAGCAGGCGTAAGAGAAAAAGAAGACCTCATTAAGGCAAAGGTTACCGCAGCTGTAAAAGAACAGGTTAAGGCGGGCGTTGCAGCTGCAATGCCGGGGGCAGACGAAGCTACTGTTAATAAATATACTGAAGCTAAGATGGCTACAGATGAAGTGGAAAAGATGATCCTTGCTAAAACAGAAGAGCAGATAAAAGCCCTTGTTGAAGAAAATCTTAAATCCGATGAAGTTAAAAAGAGTATTGAAGAAGGCAAAGCTAAAATGAAGGCAGGAGCATCAAGTCTTAATGAACTTAAGTCAAAGCTTGATTCTGTAAATACTTTTTATGAAGGTGTAAAGAATTACACAGCCGGCGTACAAAAGGCTGCAGGCGGTGCAGCAACTCTTAAAGAGTCTTCTAAAGACCTTCTTGGCGGAGACAAGAAACTGAAAGACGGCGCAGTCAAGCTTAAAGACGGACTTGAAGAATTTGACAAGAAAGCAATAGAAAAGCTGGTATCTTTAGTTGATGACGATCTTGCAGGATATGCAGACAGGATAAATGCCATAAAAGACGCCGCCACAGAAAACGAAGACAAGAACAATTATGTCTTCAAGATCAATTGATAGCATGCACTCCTTTGTATAGCTATAGCGTTTTTCATAACGCAAAAACTCCCCGGGAGCCACATCCCGGGGAGCTTTTTATAGATAAGTATTATTTTTTTGGAAGCTTTTCAAGTATGGAATCTGTAATACTCTTATGAAGAGAAAAGAATCGTAAACATTCTTCTTTGGTTTTATCAGAAAGACCGTTGTTTATACAGTCTATAACAAAGCCGAAGCATTCGCATTTGTAAAACCTGATTATAAGCTCTTTTTCTTCTTCATCTATAGCGTATTCAAGTGAAAGCTTGTCGTAGTAAGCTCTTACCACGTGGTCCGCGATCTTCATAAGGCTGTCTTCAAGAAGATCTCTGCTTACGGAATTGTAAATGTGTTCCATCATTTTTTTATGATCGAGAACAAAATCAAGAGAAACTTCAAGACCCTGCTCGATAGAATCTATAGTAGGATATTTGTTTATAACAAGCTCTGTTTTCTCGTCTACCATAGCTATAAGCAAAGAAGGTATATCAGGGTAGTGATAATAAAATGAGTTTCTGTTGATACCGCAGCCTTCAACGATGTTTTTTACCGTGATCTTGCTTAAAGGTTTTTCTTCAAGCAGCTCGGCAAAGGTTTCTTTGATAGCGTTTTGTGTAAAGTTAGCCATGTTGTCACTCCTTTTCACGCGTAATTATAATACAACAAGGTGAAAAAGAAAAGTGTAAGGAGCCTAGTTTACTTTAAAAGCCTGCTCGCAGTAACGGCATCTGTAGGTACGGGTCTTTTTGTCCGTAAGTGTAAAAATGTGTGGTAATTCCTGCTCGATGCTTGTTATGCATCTTGGGTTTTTACACTTAAAAATATCTTTTATCACTTCAGGAAGGACAGGAGATTTTTTCTCTTCAAGGATACCGCCCCTTATGATATTAATGGTGGCACTTTCGGAAACAACTGCCAGCATGTTTAGATCGATATCTTCAGGAGTGCCTTCGATCTTTATTATGTCTTTTCTGCCCATTTTACTGCTTTTTGCATTTTTGATGATGGCAATGCAGCCCGGGTATCTGTCAAGATCAAGGTAATCGTAAAGGTTAAGAGCTTCGCCGGCTTTAATATGGTCTATTACCACGCCGTTGTTAAGTCCGCTGATATTAAGCATTTTATTGCACCTCCATCTCAAGTAATGTAAGGATAAGAGCCATACGTACATATACGCCGTATTCGGCCTGCTTAAAGTACACAGCCCTTGGGTCGTCGTCAACCTCTGTAGTGATCTCATTTACTCTTGGGAGAGGATGCATAACAAGCATATCTTTTCCGGCGTGGGCCATTTTCTTTTTATCAAGGATATAGATGTCTTTAAGTCTTATATAATCCTCTTCGTTAAAGAAACGCTCCCTTTGAACTCTTGTCATATATAATACGTCAAGATCAGGCATTACTTCTTCAAGGTTTGTTACCTCTTTATATGGGATACCTTTTTCTTCAAGTACTTCGTGCTTGATGTAATCGGGAAGTTTAAGCTCCTCAGGGGAAATCATAACAAAACTGATACCTTCATATCTTGAAAGCGAGCTTATAAGAGAGTGGACGGTACGGCCAAACTTAAGGTCGCCGCAAAGACCGATCTTAAGATCTGTAAGTCTTCCTTTAAGCTGTTTTATGGTAAGAAGATCTGTAAGAGTCTGTGTCGGGTGGTTGTGACCGCCATCACCTGCATTTATAACAGGGATACGAGAGTACTGAGAAGCAACCATAGGGGCACCTTCTTTTGGATGTCTCATGGCACAGATATCGGCGTATGAACTTATGACTCTTATGGTGTCAGCTACGCTTTCGCCTTTTGCGGCAGAACTTGAGTCGGCCGAAGAAAAACCGAGTACGCTGCCGCCAAGATTGAGCATTGCTGCTTCAAAACTAAGACGGGTCCTTGTACTCGGTTCATAAAATAATGTGGCAAGCTTTTTGCCATTACAAACATTTTTAAAAGCAGAAGGATCGGTTATGATCTTTTCTGCCAGATCAAGCAAACTGTTCGTCTCTTCAACATTAAAGTCAAGAGGACTGATTAGATGTCGCATAGTTTAACCTCCGTGCTACACTTATTTTAAACTACTTTAATATAGATGAGGCGAAAAATCAAGGAACTTATTTTAATGTGTTTTATTAGTGTAACTAAAGTTTGAAAGACTTTTTAAATTGATGATTATCATGATGTGAAAATGTTTTTATTAAAATTCAGAGATTTCAAAAATAAATATGCGAAAATGATTGATTTTATTAGCGTTTTATCGTAAAATAAGAATTGCACTTGGAACTCCATGATTTAACAGATTATATCTCACGGGAGGAGAAAGTTAATGAAGAAGGAAGACGCAAAAAAGAGAACCACCGTAACAGGACAGCTTAGGATGCTGACACTTTCCGCAGTATTTGTAGTGGCGTTATTACTTGGAGTCGTTTCTGTGATCTTTTCACTTTTTCAGATCATGTCAGACTACAAGAACTATGCCGAGACTTCAACAATTCATTTAAGAGATGCTCTTGAAAACGGTCACGAAGACTGGCAGTATGAAAGCGAAACCGGAATACTTACCGTAAACGGGAAAGAGCTAAGTGTTGAGCTTTTTAACCGGATAAACGATGAAGACCCTAATGTTTATCATACTTTTTTCCTTGATGACACCCGTGTTGTAACAAATATAAAGAATGAAAAAGGCGAGTATGTTCTTGGAACACAGGCAGATCCCGGCATTTACGCAAAGGTAAAAAGCGGCCAGACCTATACAAAAAACAATGTTAAGATCATAGGCAAAGACTATACTGTTTGTTACCTTCCTATATACTCTAATGGCGCTTTTTTTGGCATGCTTTTTACGGGTATAAGCCAGTCGGCTGTAAATAAGGTTATCCTTCAGTCTGTTATGAATATACTTCTTTTTGGTATTATCGGAATGGCTGTTGTAACAATTATCGCACAGTCTGTACTTAAGAAGGTTTCCAAGGAAGTTTCAGAAAGGCTTAACTCAGAATATGCGGATCTTGAGCGTTTTTCGGATGAGGTCAGAAGTATAGCAGACAGAACTGACCAGGAGGCAGGGGAGATCAGCAAGGCTATGGAAAATGTGGCCACAGAAGCCGTAAATCAGGCTGATGCTTCTCAGCAGGCTATGGCAGGCACAGAGGAATTTTCTGCAAATATCGATGTCGTAGACAATGAAATAAATGAAAGCTACAGCTTTATAGATACCATAAAGAATTGCCTTAGCGATTCCGAAAACAGTATCAATCAGCTTAATGACAGTATTGATTCAAACAACAGGCTTGTTGCCGATATTTCAGAAGATATAAGGGACGGCGTTGAAAGCACACAAAAGGCAAAGAAGATCGTTGATTCCATCAATGAGATAGCTATGCATATCAATATCCTTGCGCTTAACGCTTCCGTTGAGGCGAGTCATGCGGGTATCTACGGCAGAGGTTTTGCGGTTGTGGCAGATGAGATCAAAAATCTTGCAGGGGCATCAACAAAATCTGTTAATGAAACCACAGAGATAATCGAAGACATCGTAAGCACCATGAACAAAACTAGCAAATCAAACGTACAGCTTGTAGAGATCAACAAAGAGCAGCTTGCAAGAAGTGAAGATGTAAGAAAGAAGATGGCGGCTCTTAAGGAAAATATCGAAGAGATAGAGCTTAAGATAAACAATATAAAAGAAAAATCAGGTAACCTTGAAGTGGTTAAAAATGAACTTGTGGAGGCAGTTTCTTCGCTTTCATCCGCATCACAGGAAAATGCGGCTATTTCGCAGGAGGTTTCCGCTTCAACTGAGACAGTGGGACAGGACGTGGCAGATCTTACCGAAAGTCTTAACAGCATAGCCGATATCTGCGCAAGCCTTAAAGATATGGTGGATTTCTTTGGCTGATAATACTTTGATTTAAAAATTTTGGTTTTTGGGACCGTGCATGTTTTGCAAAATGCAGCGACACGGTCCCGTTTTTTTGCCACCATTTACAAGCAGGGGCAAATGTTGTAAAATAAACTTCAAATGTGAGGAAAGAGGGGTATAGATAATGATCACTTTATCAAATGGCGGAGTATTTGTTAAAGACGGAAGGGAGATCTTAACAAATGCAGGCATTGCGGCGGAAGAAGCCGCAAAAAATACCATGGCTTATAACATCCTTATGAGCCATAACAAGTCGGGAGACGATAAAAAGCTTAAGATCAAATTTGACAGGCTTATTTCTCACGACATCACTTTTGTGGGTATCATCCAGACAGCTATGGCGTCGGGACTTACCGAGTTTCCTGTGCCGTATGCTCTTACAAACTGCCACAACAGCTTATGCGCCGTTGGCGGTACCATTAATGAGGATGACCACGTTTTTGGTCTTACATGTGCAAAGAAATTCGGAGGTATGTATGTTCCTCCTCATCTTGCGGTTATTCATCAGTTTGCAAGAGAGATGTTTGCAGGCTGCGGGCGTATGATACTTGGTTCTGATTCCCACACCAGATACGGCGCTCTTGGTACTATGGCTATAGGTGAGGGCGGTCCTGAGCTTGTAAAGCAGCTTCTTTCGCAAACCTACGATATCGACAGGCCTGATGTGGTGGCTGTATATCTTACGGGAAAGCCGGAAGATGGCGTAGGTCCGCAGGACGTTGCTCTTGCCATTATCGGCGCGGTATTTGAAAAGGGTTATGTAAAGAATAAGGTCATGGAGTTTATAGGCGACGGAATCGCAAACCTTTCTGTAGATTACAGGATCGGCATAGATGTTATGACCACAGAGACCACCTGTCTTTCATCTATCTGGAAGACAGATGATAAGGTTAAAGATTTTTTTGCAATTCACGGCAGACCTGAAGATTATAAAGAAGTCAAGGCAAACGGAGTAGCTTATTACGACGGAATGGTGACTGTTGATCTTTCAAAGATCAAGCCTATGATAGCCATGCCGTTTCACCCTAGCAATGTTTATACCATCGAAGAGGTTAATGCCAACCCATACGATATCTTAAGAGAAGTTGAAAAGAAGGCTCTTGTAAGCCTTGACGGCAAGATTCCATATAATCTTACAGACAAGGTTAAAGACGGCCGTATATATGTGGAGCAGGGTGTTATCGCAGGTTGCGCCGGCGGAGGGTTTGAAAATCTTTGCGCCGCTGCGGATATCCTTCGCGGTAAATACATCGGTGCGGACGAGTTTTCACTTTCTATCTATCCTGCCAGCCAGCCTATCTACATGGAACTTGTACGTAACGGCCGCATAGCGGACCTTATGGAAACAGGTGCCACAGTGCGTACAGCATTTTGCGGACCTTGCTTTGGTGCAGGAGATGTACCTGCAAATAACGGCCTTTCCATTCGTCACAGCACCAGAAACTTCCCTAACAGGGAAGGAAGCAAGATCACAAACGGTCAGATCGCTTCAGTGGCTCTTATGGATGCTAGAAGTATCGCGGCAACAGCTGCCAATAAAGGTTTCCTTACTGCAGCAACCGATATTGATGTTAAATACGATATACCTAAATATTTCTTTGATAAAAAGATATATGACAACAGAGTTTATGACGGTATCTTAAAACCTGACAAGGAAGCAAAGATCAAATTCGGACCAAACATCGTTCCTTGGCCTGAGATCGAAGAGCTTTCAGATAATATTATGCTACGCGTTGTTTCAGAGATACATGATCCTGTTACCACAACAGATGAGCTTATTCCGTCAGGCGAGACTAGTTCTTACAGAAGTAATCCGCTTGGTCTTGCCGAGTACACACTCTCAAGAAAAGATCCTGAGTATGTGGGAAAGGCTAAAGAAGTAAGAACAGAAGAAGCAAACAGAGTAAAAGGAACCGCATTTACGGACGGCGCGTACGATAAGGCTTTTGAAGCTGTTAAAAAGGTATATGATAAGGCCCTGCCGTCAAATACCGAGATCGGAAGCACCATTTATGCGGTTAAACCGGGAGATGGCTCTGCCAGAGAGCAGGCTGCGTCCTGCCAGAGAGTTCTTGGCGGCCTTGCAAACATTGCAAAGGAATATGCCACAAAGCGTTACAGAAGCAATCTTATAAACTGGGGCATGCTTCCTTTTATTTACGAAGATGAGATTCCTTTTAAAAACGGAGACTTCATTTTTGTTAATGACGTAAAGAATAAAGTTAAAGAGGGTGCAAAGGAATTTGAGGCTCTTGTCATTGATAAAGACAGTTTTGTTTCAAAAACAATGACCCTTAAACTTGCGGATCTTACCTCAGATGAGAAGAAGATCATAACTAAAGGCTGCCTTATAAACTTTAACCGCAAATAATTTTTACGGAGCTATAATGGAAAAATTCATCGATTATTACAGGCTTCTTGAAGTGCATTATGATGCTTCCCCTGAAGTTATCAGGGCAGCATATCACAAACTTTCGGCCGTCTATCACCCTGACGGCAATGAGGGCGCTGATAAAATGGCTCTTTTAAATGTTGCCTATGATACCTTGTCAGACGAAAAGAAAAGAGCGGCATATCATGAAAAGTGGCTTAAAACATACCGCTTTTTGCCTTCCGTAAGAGATACAAAAGTGCCTGCGGTCACACCTGATACTATGGTAAACGCAGTGGCTTCCATGGATGATTTTTTCTATTCATTGTTAAACGGTTATTATGAAAGAGCTTACGTAAAGCTTACGGATGAAGATAAGAAAATGGTTTCATTGCAGGAATTTACGGAATTTAGAAAGGCTGTGGATTCCTGCTATGAAATGAAGTCATATTCCATAAAGTTTAACAAAATGTTAAGCCATCCGCTTATTGGCTCTGTCAGCTACAAAAGAGCGGCGGAGATAAGTATAACGGTAGAAGAGTTTGATCTTATCAAAAATGCCGGTGGTACAGATGTTACCACAAAATATGCGGTATATGACGGAGCAAGCTGGCGAATCGTTCTTAATATGCATGGCATTAAAAATGCCACCAGAAGGTTCAGGCTTCTTGCAGAAAAAGCAGAGAATTACGATCCGATACTTATTTATAATGCTGCGGCAAAAAGAATCGACATCCCTACGGGACTTCTTTCGGAAACAGGCCTTATGGAAGAACTTGAGAAAGAATTCTACAGGTGTAAAAGATACGCAAGACCGCTGTCTCTTATACATATATTTGCAGGGGAAGAAGATCTTATCCGCATTGCCGCTAAGATTAAGGGCACGTTAAGAATGTCTGATGTGGCAGGGGTTTTTAAAGGAAAGATAGTGATAATCCTTCCTGAGACCGATGCAATAAGAGGCCTTAAGGCTGAAAAGAAGATAGCTCTGGCTATAGAAAGTTTGGGATTACAAAAAGGGACTTACAGCATTAAAAGAAGCGATGCTAGACTTTCCACAAGTCCAAAGGAGGCTTTGAATATACAGTAATGGCAAAAGTTTATTTTGTTTCACTCGGATGTGATAAAAATCTTGTAGACACAGAGGTTATGCTGGCTCTTCTTGCAGAATCGGGCCATACCATAACTGACGATGAAAATGAGGCAGATGTTATAGTCGTAAATACATGCGCTTTCATACACGATGCAAAACAGGAGAGCATCGACACTATCTTAGAGATGGCGGACCTTAAGAAAAACGGGCATTTAAAGGGCATAGTTGCCACAGGGTGCCTTGCCGAAAGATACAGCAGCGAGATAAGGATTGATCTTCCTGAAGTAGATGTTATCGTAGGAGCTGCATCTTATGAAAAGATCGCCCTTGCGGTAGATGACGTGCTTAAAAGTAAAAAGACAGAATATCTTCTTGATAAAGATACTCCTGCTACGGTGCATGGTAAAAGATTTCTTTCAAAACTCGGCTTTTCCGCAGGTCTTAAGATAGCGGAAGGCTGCAGCAAGCGTTGTACATACTGTGCTATCCCTTACATCAGAGGAAATTACAGAAGCGTTAAGATGGAAGATGTGGTCAGCGAGGCAAAAGTTCTTGCGGAAAAAGGCATAAAAGAGCTTGTGCTTGTGGCACAGGAGACTACATGCTACGGCATCGACATTTATGGAAAGAAGATGCTGCCGGAGCTTTTGCGTGAGCTTTCCCAAATAGACGGGATCGAGTGGATCAGGATCCTTTATTGCTACCCTGAGGAGATAACAGATGAGCTAATTAAAGAGATGGCGACAAATCCAAAGGTTTGTCATTATCTTGATATGCCTGTGCAGCACGCTTCCGATCGTATCCTTAGGGCTATGGGAAGACGTACCACAAGGTCCGAGATAACAGAAAGGATCGCAGCACTCCGTAAAGCAATACCTGATATCGTTCTTCGTACAACGGTTATGGTGGGCTTTCCCGGTGAGACTGATGAAGATTTTAAAGACCTTTATAATTTTATCGATGAAACCGAATTTGACAGACTCGGGGCGTTTGCTTATTCTCCGGAGGAGGGTACTCCTGCTTATTTAATGGAGGGCCAGGTAGATGAGGATGTTAAGGCATCGCGCCTTGATGAGATCATGATCCTTGCCCAGGAGATATCTGAAGAAAAGAACGAAGCTAAGATCGATAAAGAATATGAAGTCCTTATAGAAGGAACCCTTCCTGAAGGCGACGAGGAAGACCCTGATATAACGGTATATGTGGGCAGAACCTACGGTGATGCTCCGGATGTAGACGGATTTTTCTTTGTTAAAAGCTATGCAAAGCATATAACGGGAGATAAGATAAGAGCCGTGGTAACGGATGTTACCGAATACGATCTTTACGGAAACGAGATAATCTGCTAAATATTAATACATTACGAGGTGTTTTTTTCATGAAGATGAACTTACCAAACAGGATAACAATATTCAGGGTATGTATGATACCGTTTTTTGTGGCTGTAATGCTGCTGGACTCCATACCATATAACAACTACATAGCATTTGCCATATTTGCCATTGCTTCGGCAAGCGATGCCCTTGACGGATATATTGCAAGAAGCAGGAATCTTGTGACTAATTTTGGTAAATTTATGGATCCTATAGCAGACAAACTCCTTGTTTCTTCTGCGTTTATTCTTTTTGTGGAGCTTAACAGAGTGCCGGGATATGTGGTTATCATCCTTATTGCAAGAGAGTTTATAATCAGCGGTTTCAGGCTTGTGGCATCAGATAACGGAGTGGTTATAGCTGCGGGCTACGCAGGTAAGATCAAGACTGTATGCCAGATGATCATGTGCCTCCTTGTTATACTTCATCTTGACTTTTATGCGTTCAGAGTGGCAGAAATTATCTTTATTGTGCTTTCGACTCTGTTTTCGGTTATTTCGATGATCGAATACATTGTAAAAAACAAAGCAGTGCTAAATAACTGATTTTTAACTCAAAAATAACATTTTTTTGACATACTTGTCCTCTAAAATCGATGCGTAATATTGGCTCTTAAAATTAAGAGAGGACATGAAAATGAAGAAATTACTTTATTTTATATTTGTTTTCCTTCTTGTTTTTGCTATGGCGTCCTGTGCTTCAAAAAAGGACCCTGCGCTTACACAGGATGAGATAAACGCAAAAATCTTGGAAAGTGAAAATCAAAGCGGGCAGGGCAGTATAGCTCCTGAAGGCACGCCTACAGCAAAAAAGATCGGTATCTATACCATAGAAGATGAAAGCCTTGATACAGTCAGCATCGAGACTGTGGTAGAATACAAAGACGAGCTTAAGGTAGATGATGTTATCACCGCCGTTGTCAGCGAGCTTGAAGATCACGATATTGACATTAAGATTGGCTCAGTTACAAATGAGGGCAGTAAAGTCACTATAGATTTTAGCGCAGACGACAGTTTCCTGCCTTTTGGCAGTCTTGGAAGCAGCGCTGAAGGCTCTGTGCTTGATTGTCTTTCATACAGTGTTTTTGATAATTTTTCAGATGTGAAAGAAGTCTATTTCCTTGTAAACGGAGAGGCTTACGAAACCGGACACATAGAACTGAAAAAGGACGAACCTTATTTAACAAGATAACCTTCAAAGGAGCCAAGAGATTGGCTCTTTTGTTTGCTGTAAGTGTTTTGCGGAAAGGAATTAATTTGAAAGTAATAGTGATTGGAGCAGGTGCTGCAGGCCTTATGGCAGCTTATCATGCGGCTAAAAACGGCAATGAAGTTATAATTCTTGAAAAAAACGAAAAAAGCGGAAAAAAGATCTATATTACGGGAAAAGGGCGCTGTAACCTTACAAACACGGCAGACATCACGGATATAGGGAAAAATATCCTTCGAGGTAGTAAATTTATGTACAGCAGTCTCCGCTCCTTTACAAATGAGGATGTTATCGCTTTTTTTGAAGACCGGGGCATGCATGTAAAAGAAGAACGTGGCGGCAGAGCTTTCCCTGTGTCTGACAAAGCGTCGGATGTTATAAAAGCTCTTGACAGCGCTTTAAAGAGCCTTGGCGTACAGATAAAGTATTACAGTAACGTAACCGCTGTAAATACGCTTGACGGACATTTTAAAAGTGTTACGGTAAACGGAAAGACAGAGATAGAAGGCGATTCCGTGATCATTACCACAGGCGGCCTGTCTTATCCTTCTACCGGCAGCACAGGAGACGGATACAGCTTTGCAAAAAGTCTTGGACATACAGTAAATGCCACAAGACCTTCCCTTGTGCCTTTTGAGACTAAAGAAAGTTTTGTAAGAGATCTTTCGGGACTTTCTTTAAAAAATGTCAGCATAAGCCTTTATAAAAACAATAAAAAGATCTATGAAGAGTTTGGAGAGATGCTCTTTACCCATTTTGGAGTCAGCGGTCCTGTTATTCTTTCAGCATCTGCCGATGTGGGCGATGAGGTAAAGGATGGGAATGTTACGCTCTTTATCGACTTTAAGCCTGCCATGAGCAGAGAAGAACTTGATGCAAGGCTTTTGCGTGACTTTGAAGAAAATAAGAACAAAGAGTTTAAAAATTCTCTTGATAAGCTTCTTCCAAGGTCTATAATTCCTGTTATGGTAGAGCTTAGCAAGATAGATCCTGAAAAGAAGGTATGTGAGATCAAAAAAGAGGAAAGAAAAAAGCTTCTTAACCTTCTTAAGGCTTTTCCGCTTAACATTACAGGTCTTCGCGGGTACAATGAGGCGATCATAACAAAAGGCGGTATAAACGTTAAAGAAATAGACCCTAAGACCATGGAATCAAAGAAATGTAAAGGTGTTTATTTTGCAGGAGAAGTGCTTGATGTTGATGCCTATACAGGAGGCTTTAATCTTCAGATCGCCTGGTCAACAGGGGCTGCCGCAGGAAGAGCACAAGGTTAATATGTGATATGCTTCGTTTCTTTGCAAACGGATTTGCATCCAAAATAAATGAATGCTATCATATAATATACAGTATAAAATAATTAAAGGGAGATAATTGATATGGAAACAATCGCAACAAAAAACGCACCGGCTGCAATCGGACCTTATTCACAGGGTAAAGTGACAGGAGGCTTTGTATTTACAAGCGGCCAGATACCTATCGATCCTGCTACAGGAGATATAGTGGGAAGTGACATTGCAGCTCAGGCAGAGCAGTCCTGCAAAAATGTAGGAGAGATCTTAAAAGCCGCAGGTTCTTCATTTGACAAGGTAGTAAAGACAACATGCTTCCTTGCCGATATGAACGATTTTCCTGCGTTTAACGCAGTGTACGAGAAGTTTTTTACAAGCCTTCCCGCAAGAAGCTGCGTTGCTGTAAAGACACTTCCAAAGAACGTTCTTTGCGAAGTTGAAGCCATTGCAGAAAAATAATATTTAAAGGAACAGATTATTTATGAATTACGATATTGCCATCGACGGACCGGCAGGAGCCGGCAAAAGTACCATAGCAAAAAGACTTGCAAAAACCCTTGACCTTATCTATGTGGATACAGGCGCCATGTACAGAGCTATCGGGCTTTACATGATAAGAAAAGGTGTTAACTCATCTGATGAGGCTGCGGTAGTCAAAGCCCTTAAAGATGTGGATGTTGACATCAGATATGAAGAGGGAATGCAGATCGTTATACTTAACGGAGAAAATGTTAACGGTCTTATAAGAACAGAAGAAGTAGGCATGGCGGCTTCGGCCTTTAGTGCTCTTGCTCCTGTAAGAGCACATCTTCTTAATCTGCAGCAGGGGCTTGCAAAAAGATCTGATGTTGTTATGGATGGCAGAGATATCGGAACAGCCATACTTCCTTCCGCATTTTTAAAGATCTACCTTACTGCAAGCAGCGCAGAGAGAGCAAAAAGAAGATATAAAGAACTGCTTGAAAAAGGTGAGAGTGCAGATCTTGCTAAAATTGAAGAAGATATCATTAAAAGAGACGAACAGGATATGACAAGAACGGTTTCGCCCCTTAAAAAAGCAGATGATGCTGTGGTGGTTGATGCTTCATTTATGAATATCGAAGAAGTTACGGATACTATCCTTAAAACTTATAACGATAAAAAGGAAACAAAATAATGGAAGTTAAGGTTGCTAAGACCGCAGGTTTTTGCTTTGGTGTAAAAAGAGCTGTAGATATGGCTCTTTCCTGCACCGAAAATGATACTCCCGTTTATACCCTCGGAGACATAATCCACAACGAAACAGTCGTGGGAGAGCTTAAAGAAAAAGGTATTATTCCGATATATGACTTAAAAGAGTTTAAAAGTCTTCCAAAAGGCAAGGTTATAATCAGGAGCCACGGAGTGACGAGGGCTGCGGAAAAAGAGCTTAAAGATCTTGGATTTGAGATAGTGGATGCAACTTGTCCCTTTGTAAAGAAGATTCATAATTTAGTGGACGAGCATTCTAAAGATCCCGCAAACAAGATCCTTATCATTGGCGATAAAGATCACCCTGAAGTACAGGGTATACGCGGATGGTGCAACAGCGACCCGGTTATTATCGCAAATGAGCAAGAAGCTTTAGACTATTCAAAAAATAAAGGGTTAAAACACATAATTGTAACTCAGACAACATTCAATTTGACAAAAATGAAAGGAATAGTTGAAATTCTTGAAAAAAAGAGTTATGATATTATTGTTTTAAATACGATTTGTAATGCAACCGAGCTCAGACAGGCTGAGGCAGAGGAGCTTGCAGGGCAGGTTGATTGCATGATAGTGATTGGAGGCAAAAATTCCTCCAACACACAAAAATTATACGATATATGTATAAAAAAATGTGTGGATACTTACTATATACAGACACTTGTTGACCTGGATCTTACACTATTACGATCCTTTCGTTGCGTAGGTATTACCGCAGGGGCTTCTACCCCAAAGAATATTATTGAGGAGGTTCAAAAACATGTCAGAAATGAGTTTTGAACAATTATTAGAAGAGTCTTTAGTACAAATACACAACGGAGAGGTTGTAGAAGGTACTGTGATCTCTGTTAAGGAGGATGAGATCGTTCTTAACATTGGTTACAAGGCAGATGGAATACTTACAAGAAGTGAGTATTCAAATACACCTGTCGATCTTACCACAGTAGCCAAAGTCGGCGATACAATGCAGGCTAAGGTTCTTAAGGTAAACGACGGTGAAGGTCAGGTGCTTCTTACATACAAGAGACTTGCTGCCGAGAAGGGTAACAAGAGACTTGAAGAAGCATTTGAAAACAAAGAAGTTCTTAAGGCACCTGTTGCACAGGTACTTGAGGGCGGCTTAAGTGTTATCGTAGATGAAGCAAGAGTATTTATCCCTGCCAGCCTTGTTTCAGACACATTCGAAAAAGACCTTTCAAAGTATGCAGGTCAGGAGATCGAATTCGTTATCACTGAGTTTAATCCTAAGAGAAGAAGGATCATCGGCGACAGAAAGCAGCTTATGGTTGCCAAGAAGGCTGAACTTACAAAGAAGTTATTTGAGACTATCAGCGTAGGTCAGACAATTGAAGGAACAGTTAAGAATGTTACTTCATTTGGTGCATTTATCGATCTTGGCGGAGCTGACGGACTTTTACACATTTCAGAGATGAGCTGGGCTCATATCGACAATCCTTCAAAGGTTCTTAAGGTTGGTGATAAAGTTAAAGCATTTATTAAAGAGATCAACGGCGACAAGGTTGCTCTTTCCATGAAGTTCCCTGAGGATAACCCATGGGCAGGTGCTGCTGAAAAATATGCTGTAGGTAATGTTGTAACAGGTAAAGTTGCACGTATGACAGAGTTTGGTGCATTTGTTGAGCTTTGCCCGGGTGTTGATGCTCTTTTACATGTTTCACAGATCGCTAAAGAGCATATTGAAAAGCCATCTGACGTACTTAAGGTAGGTCAGGAAGTTACAGCAAAGATCGTTGACTTCAAAGAAGATACAAAGAAGATCAGCCTTTCCATCAAGGCACTTCTTGCTCCTGAAGAAGAAGAGGCTCCTGCTGAAGCTGAGGAGAGCGCTCCTGTTGAGACAGAAGAATAATCAGACTATTTATAAATAATTGTTTGCGGAGGTAAACGCCTTGGAGAATACATACGAGAGCTTTAAAAGTCAGGTGTTATCGCTTACAGGTATTGATCTTAATGCATACAAAGAGCGACAGATGAAAAGAAGGATCGATGCGCTCATTTCAAAGAATGGCATTTCGACCTATGTGGCTTATGTTGACAGGTTGAGGTCTGATAAGGTCCTCTTTGAGGAATTCGTAAACTACCTTACCATCAATGTTTCGGAGTTTTATCGTAATCCTGAGCAGTGGGATATCCTTGAAAAAGAGGTTCTTCCTTATCTTTTTGAGAAAAACGGCAAGAATCTTAAGATATGGAGTGCCGCCTGCTCAACAGGAGATGAACCATACTCCCTTGTTATGCTTCTTAGCAGATTTTTACCGCTAAGCAATATCAAGATCATTGCTACCGATATAGACAAACAGGTGCTTGCCAAAGCCCAGGTTGGTTTATACAACGATAAGTCCCTTAAGGCTCTTCCTAAGGAGTTTATAGATAAATACTTCAGAAAGGTAGGA
>JAEEOQ010000092.1 GCA_016284355.1 Lachnospiraceae bacterium | reverse complement strand
CAGATTCAAGCCGTATCGGTGCTTCTGTAGTAAGCGGCATCGGTTTTCTTGGCGCCGGTACCATTATGGTAACGGGAAAACGCCAGATAAAAGGCCTTACCACAGCAGCTTCTCTTTGGGCCTGTGCCTGCCTTGGTATGGCGGTTGGCTGCGGCTTTTATATACCGGCCCTGACAGGTTTTGTCCTAGTTGTAGCCGTCAACTCAGTTATGAGCAAATTTGAAGGCAGAGTGCGCGGCATGAGCAAGCAGGTAGCGGTATACGTTGAGATGGAAAATGTAAGTACCATCAGGCGTATAATGAAATTTGCAAGAGAGAACGACATTGACGTCCATGATATGGAAAGATATGACGAAGGAAGCGGTGTAGACGAGATAATGGGGATGTATTTTAAATTCATACTTCCTCAAAAAGAAGACCATACGCCTCTTAAAAAGAAGATCGAAGAGATCGAAGGCGTTGATTATGTAGAGTTTTTGCATATTTAATGAAATTATGTTATAATCTCCGAGAGTTTTGAAAGTGTTTTTAAACTAAAGGAGATCATAATATGAAATGGACCAGATTTACAATAAATACCACGACGGCTGCCGTAGACCTTGTCGTTGATATGCTCGCAGACCTTGGAATAGAAGGTGCTGAGATACTCGATAAGGTTCCGTTGTCAGAGAGCGACAAGAAGAAAATGTTTGTAGACATTTTACCTGAGCTTGAACCTGACGACGGAAAGGCAACCGTCAATTTTTATATAGACCCTGATGACAGAAATGGCCTTCCTTCAGACGAAGAGGTTATAAGACAGGTGCTTGACGGTCTTGATGAGCTTGAGACCTTCGTACCTGTAGGAGATAAAAAGATACTTCTTTCAGAGACAGAAGACAAAGACTGGATAAACAACTGGAAAGAATTTTTCCATGCATTCCGCATTGGTGAAGATATAGTTATTAAGCCTACCTGGCAGAGCGAAGAGGAGATCGGCGTAAAAGAAGGAGACCTTGTGCTTGAGATAGACCCGGGTATCTCCTTTGGTACCGGAGCCCATGAGACCACAAGGCTTTGTATAGAAGCCCTTCGTAAGTTTGTACGCAAAGACGATCTTATCTTTGATGTGGGCTGCGGAAGCGGAATCCTTTCAATAGCAGCGGTTAAAATGGGTGCAAAGTGTGCATACGCTGTCGATATCGACCCTATAGCTGTGGATGCCACATATGAAAACATGGAAACAAACCATGTTGGAAAAGAACTAATTACCTGCGAGGCCGGAAACATTATAGAAGATAAGGCCCTTCAGGAAAAAGCAGGAGTAGAAAAGTACGATATAGTGGTTGCAAATATCCTTGCCGACGTACTTGTTCCTCTTACCCCTGTAGTTAAGCCTTGTATGAAAAAAGGCGGCCTTTACATTACCTCGGGCATCATCGACATGAAGGAAAATGAGGTAAGAGAGGCTATAGAAAAAGCAGGTCTTGAGGTTGTAGAGATAAATCACCTCAAAGACTGGGTATGCATAGTGGCAAAAAGACCTTTATAAGGAGACTGATATGTCCCGTTTTTATGTAAAAAGCCATCAGATTACAGGCGACAATATTTATATAGAGGGCGACGACTTTAACCACATTAAAAATGTGCTGCGTTACCGCGTGGGCGACGGCTTTATAGTGTGCGCAGACGACGGCCGCGCTTTTGACGTTACCATTATGGCCTTTGAAGATAAAAAAGCGGTCTGCAAGATCACCGCAGAGATTGAAGACGCGGCTGAGCTTCCATGCCGCATAACCTTATATCAGGGGCTTCCAAAGAAAGATAAGATGGAGCTTATAATCCAAAAGGCTGTAGAGCTTGGGGCAAGCAGGATAGTGCCTGTTATGATGAAGCGCACCATAGTTAAGCTTGATGATGAGAAAAAAGAAGCAAAAAAGCTTGAGCGCTGGAACATGATCGCCTACGAAGCGGCAAAGCAGTCGGGGCGCGGTATAGTGCCTGAAGTGGCAAAAATCGTCTCATATAAAGAGGCTCTTGATTTATCAAAAGAAAACGTATACAATGTTATTCCGTATGAAAAGGCGGAAGATATAGTAAATAGCGGCAAAGTTATGAAAGAAGCTGCAAAGTGCGATTCTGTGGGCGTCTTTATCGGCCCTGAAGGCGGTATAGAAGAAGATGAGCTAAATCTTGCCATGGAGCTTGGGGTTAAGCCTATTTCCCTTGGCCATCGCATCCTTCGCACAGAGACGGCAGGCCTTACCGCTCTTTCTGTATTAATGTTTGAAATAGAAAGTAACAGGTAAACTTAAAATGCAGTGTTATCTAGATAATGCGGCTACCACAAGACCTTTTGCGGAAGTCCGCGACATTATGATGAAAACTCTTGATTTTGATTTCGGCAACCCTTCCTCAAAGCATGCTATGGGCATGGAAGCAGAAGAGTACGTAGAAGCGGCAAGAGAAAAAATAGCAAAGACTCTTAAGGTAAACGCAGGCAATATCGTGTTTACATCCGGCGGTACCGAGAGTAACAACCAGGCGCTTATTGGCTCAGCGTTAGCGCAGAGCAGAAAAGGCAAACACCTTATTACAACCTGCTTTGAGCATGCTTCTGTATACAACCCTATGGAGTTTTTAAGAAGCAGAGGCTACGAGATAACCTACCTTCCGGTAGACAGCCTTGGCCATGTGGACCCGCAGGTCCTTAAAGATTCTATAAGAAAAGACACTATCCTTGTTTCATGCATGATAGTAAACAATGAGATCGGGTCGATACTTGATGTGGCTGAGCTTAGCAAAGCCGCAAAAGAGGTAAACCCTGATATAATCTTCCATGTAGATGCTATACAGGGCTATGGCAAGGTTCCAATCTACCCTAAGAAGATGGGTATTGATATGCTCTCAGTAAGTGGGCACAAGATCCACGGCCCTAAGGGAAGCGGATTTTTATATATCGGAGACGGAGTAAGAAATCTCCCTATTATATACGGCGGCGAGCAGCAAAAAAACAGAAGATCCGGTACCGAGAACGTTCCTGCCATAGCAGGTCTTGGAGCAGCGGTAGATATTTATTTTAAAAACCATGCAGACCACATCGAAAAGATGTATGCAAACAAAGAGCGTTTTATAAGAGAGCTTGACGAAAAGATAGAAGGGGCTACGGTAAATGCCATAGACCGCAGTATTCCTCTTTCAGAGGCAGTAAGAAAGACTGCTCCCCACATTGTAAGCGTATCATTTGAAGGCATAAAAGCAGAAGTCCTTCTTCATGCACTTGAAGATGAGGAAATATACGTTTCTTCAGGTTCTGCCTGCTCTTCAAACCACCCGGGCATAAGCGGTGCCCTTAAGGCTATCGGAGTTAAGAAAGAGCTTCTTGATTCCACCATCCGCTTCTCATTTGGATTGTTTACGGAAGGCGAAGAGATAGATAAGGCTATAGAGGCGCTCGGGAAACTCCTTCCGATCTACAGGAAATACACCAGAAAGTAAAAGGTAATATATGGTAAATTACAGAGCATTTTTAATTAAATACGGAGAGATCGGCATTAAAGGCCGCAACAGATATATATTTGAAAATCAGCTTGTACGCCAGATAGAGCACGCCCTTGCGGAAGTAGAAGGCGAGTTTCAGGTGGAAAAAGAGCAGGGAAGAATATATATCGAGTGTTCTGAAGGGTATGACTACGACGAGGCGGTAACAGCACTTAAGCGTGTGTTTGGTATCGTTACTATCTGCCCTGTTGTTATAATCGAGAGCACAAAATGGGAAGATATGCAAAAAGCCTGCAAGGAGTATATCGGCGAGCGCTTTAAAGGTGAGCATTTCACATTTAAGATGATGTCAAGAAGAGGGGATAAAAGCTATCCTATGACAAGCCCTGAGATCGCGGCAGAGATGGGCGGTTATCTTCAGGACTGTTTCCCTGAGATGCTTACGGTAGATGTACATAACCCTGAGCGTTATATTACTCTTGAAGTAAGAGCAAGAGCCTACGTATACGCAGAAGAGATAAAAGGCCAGGGCGGTATGCCTCTTGGCAGCGCCGGAAAAGGAATGCTCCTTCTTTCAGGCGGTATCGACAGCCCGGTTGCAGGCTATATGGTGGCAAAGCGCGGCGTTATGATCGAAGCCGTATATTTCCATGCTCCTCCTTATACCAGCGAGAGAGCAAAGAAAAAGGTAGTAGACCTTGCAAAGCAGGTATCTCTTTACACAGGCCCTATAAGGCTCCATGTTATCAATTTTACAGATATCCAGCTTGCTATCTACGAGAAATGTCCGCACGAAGAGCTTACCATTATCATGCGAAGATATATGATGAAGATAGCGCAGCACCTTGCAGAAAAGAACGGCTGTATCGGCCTTATAACAGGCGA
>JAEEOQ010000091.1 GCA_016284355.1 Lachnospiraceae bacterium | reverse complement strand
TATCTGTTCCGTAATGAGAAAGATACCCAAGGGTATATGACTTAAGCACCGGATCATTTACCGAGGCAAGGATAAGCGCCTTAAGAAAATCTCCGGTCTTTGTCTTATGCAAAAGATGTCCCACCTCAGGCGGTCTTACTGCATCCTTCTTTGGAATGAGGGAAAAGAAGAAAGGATCCGGTCCTTCGCTTCCCGCAAGGAACGCTGCGGTTGAAAAACCCTCAAATGTATTTAAATCCTTTAAAGTATCTGTAGCTATTGATTGATGAAGATATGAAGCCGGCATGATTTCACCTCTTTTTTAGATTATTGTTCTATAATTATAACACCAATATCGGAAACTGTGGCGTTTTTTTCTAAACTTCCGGAGTGTAGCGCGTTCTTTATGGTAAGCACATTTTCTGCGGTCGAGGCCTCACAGTTCCAGCTGTTGTTAAGTTTTATCTTTCCACCAAATGTGATGTTTACTTCCCATTTATCCACAGCACTGCCGTTGTTTGTCACAGAAACAGTGTACTGTGTATTGGTCTTGCCGTTTTCCTCCCAGCTGTTTACAACCTTTGCAGTATAGGAAAGATCGCCGCTTTTCCCGGAAATGTCAGCCTTGTTATCTTTCTTTACATCCGTTTCCTTTTTATCTGATTTACTGTCATTTTCTGAAGTCCCTGCGGCATTATCACCGGATTTATCGTCTTTCCCGCTATCTTCCGGAATGTCTTCAAATTCAAGCTTCTTTCCGGCTCTTTTTGTAAGCACTTTCTTAAGCCACTTGCCTTCATCCGAAAGGTCTGAAGTTTTAAAACCGCTTGTCTTGCTGCAGCTTGAAAGGAAAAGGGATGATGACTCGTTTTTGTTTGCAAGATTCCAGCAAACATAGCTTATGCCGTATTTATCAAGCTGTTTTATCCACTCGTTTGCGCTCTTTTCGTCGCATCCGCCGTTTCCCGAAGCATCACATATGCCAAACTCGCTTACAAATACGGGAAGCCCTGCATTTACGGCCTTAACCATCTTGTTTCTAAGATCGTCCTTGTGGGTAGCTGCGTAAAAATGAAGTGCATATACCACGTTGTCATCAGTTGTTATCGGGTCTGCCGCCGCCTTATCAACTTCCTGGGACCAGGTAGGAGTTCCTACTATTATGACTGCATCAGGGGCATTTTTACGGATAACGGGGATTATCTCCTGCGCATACTTTTTTATGGTGCTCCAGCTTGTGCCGCCGTTTGGCTCGTTGCAGATCTCGTAGAGCACGTTGCTATACCCTGAAAGGTCTTTTGTTATCTCTTTAAAGAACTTCTTTGCTTCTTCTTTATTTTTATTTGGGTCGCCGTCTGAAAGTATATGCCAGTCTACTATGGCGTACATTCCCGCATCTGCGGCATACTTTACGCCGTCTTTTACAAGCTTTTTAAGGGCTTCTTTATCTCCCCCGGAGCAATACCCGCCGTATTCTTCCGTGTACATGGCAAGTCTTACAACATTTGCGCCCCAATCACTTGCAAGCTCGTTAAAAAGCTCCTTATTTACATATGCAGGGAACCATGCAAGGCCGTGGGTACTGACGCCTCGAAGCTGAACAGCATTTCCGCTTGCATCAGCAAGGTGAGTTCCGTCTACATGAAGACCCTTTGCTGTGGTCTTAACAGGCTTTTTATCGTTGTCCTTTTTATCCTCTGTCTTATCGTCTTTTTTGGTGTCTTTATTATCAGATCCCTTTTTACCTGTATCTTTGCCCTCTTCTTTACCGGAATCCTTTACGTCTACAGTGTTTTTCGTGTCGTCTTCCGTTTTTTCTTCTTTGTCATCCTTTTTGTTTTCTAAGGATGCATCTGAAGTGTTTTCTTCCTTATCAGGATCATCTTCTGAAATGTTTTCGCCGCTTTCACTGTCCTGTGCTTCAGGTGCGTTTTCTTTGCCTGCGCCGTCCGGCTCTTTTACGGTCTCGCTTCCGGATACATCCTCATTTGCGGAAATGTTTTCTTCCGGAGTATCCTCATTTGCCGTATTGTCTGCTATATTTTCAGTAACGGAAGCCACAGCTTTTCCGTCCGGATCTGTACTTTTTCTTGCATCTTTAAGCATTCCTGCGGTAACGCCCCATCCAATAAGAGCGATAACTGCGATAACTGCCAGAATTATAGTGAGTTTGTTTTTCTTCATAAGCAAGTCTCCTGTGGGCGATAAAAATAGTTATCTTATATATCGGAATTATACTAAAAATATTGAGAAAAAGCGATAGCTATTCGTTGACACCACGCAAATAATAAAGTATATTTAGAATTATCAAAACGTTGAAAGGAGATTTTTGCTATGGCAAAATACGTATGTCCTGTTTGTGGTTATGTTCATGAAGGTGATAATCCACCTGATGAGTGTCCTGTATGTCATGTTAGCGGAGATAAGTTTAAAAAAGTAGAAGGCGAGCTTACTCTTGCAGCCGAGCATGAATTCGGTGTTTACGGAAAGACTGTTAAGAACAATCCTGAGATCAGCGAAGAGGATAAGAAATATATCTTTGAGCAGCTGAAAGCCAACTTTGAGGGCGAGTGTTCAGAAGTGGGCATGTATCTTTGCATGGCAAGAGTTGCTCATAGAGAAGGCTATCCTGAGATCGGTCTTTACTGGGAAAAAGCAGCTTATGAAGAGGCTGAGCATGCAGCTAAATTTGCAGAGCTTCTTGGCGAAGACCTTGAGAAGAATATGACTGCTTCAACAAAGAAGAATCTTGCTTGGAGAGTTGACTGTGAGTTTGGCGCTACCCAGGGTAAGTTCGATCTTGCAAAATGTGCTAAGATGAACAATCTTGATGCTATCCACGACACAGTACATGAGATGGCAAGAGATGAAGCAAGACACGGAAAAGCACTGAAGGGATTCCTTGATAGGTATTTTAAGTAATTATCAAAAGCGGATGTCCAAAGACATCCGCTTTTTGCGTTCTGTACAGTCTAACGACTTTTTCGCAAAACATATTCGTTTTGCGCTCCGAAGTTCTGCTCTCGCTTCGCTCGCCAGAACAAAGACATCCGTAAGACCGCACAAACTGCGTTCTGTGCAGTCTAACGGCTGATCTTTTGCTTACTCATCCACTCAAGAAGACTTACTTCTTTTCCGTCTACGACTACAGGCTTGCCGTCAAAGTCAACCTTGCAGTCATCGTTTAGCATTGGGATCCATGCAAAATGGCCCATATATTCAAAAGGCTCACCATTCTCATTCTTAAAGCCCTCATGAATATCCACGATCTTGTCCCAGAAGGTAAAGTGTACATTCTTTGCGCCTGCAGCCATAAGTCTGTTGTATGTAGGAAGTACATACTTGTCAGGTACTACAACAGGGTCATTCTTTGCATGTGTAAACCAGATAGCCTGATCTTTCATGTTAGCTATATCTTCTTCAGATACTCTCTCATCTATCATAGCCTCGCAGATAGGGTATGCTGCTGCAAAGTACTTAGGATAGCTCATGATCATGCGCATTGTCATAAATCCGCCGTTTGAATCACCGCCAATGTAGATGCGGTCTGTATCGATAGCTGACTCGTTATTTGCAACAAATTCATCGATAAGAGCCTTTAATGCTTCTGTATACATACTGATACCGGAATCGTTGTACTGATGGGTTCCGTTATCAAGCCACATTGTCTCACACTGAGGTACAAGCACGAAAGCGCCGCCAAATTTAGCCTGATTTTCAGGGTCCGAAAGAGCTGTAACCTTGTTTGCGCTCCAGGCAATTGCAGGCTCATGTCCGCCCTCTCCTGCGCCGTGAAGGAAGATGATAAGCGGTCTCTTACCGTTCTTAACTTCAGGAACAAAATATCCGTAATGCATAGGAAGTTTCTCGTAAGAAGAAACGCCCTCGCGGAAACGGTCTTTCTTGAAGTTGTAAACTCCTGCGCAGTTGTCAAATACAAGACCTACAAGTGTGTCGTCGCCGCTTCCTATCTCTTTGATCTGAGTTACTCTGTAATCACTAACGGTGTACTTGTTGTGGCCGTTCATGTTGGTGAAGTCAGAAGCGATTGCTGAACTTCCCTTGTAAATAGGGCCGTATGGCATCTCGATAGCCACAAACTCGCTCTCTTCTTTTTCATTTCCAAAGCGGCAGCAAGGATAAACCTTACATACAGGACGAAATGCCTCGCTTGGGAAAAACTTGTCGCGTTCGATAAAGCTCTTTGGAAGCATAACAGGATTTCCTGCCTTGTCGTAGATCTTTACAAAAACGCTGAACTGATCTGTGCTTAATTCGTCTTTTTTAACTTTTCTTGGCATACCAAGGATAAGCTTTGTTACATACGGTCCAAAGTCCGTAATGTCAATAAACTGATAATAATTTCTTCCCATCTTTTTTCTCCTTTTGTTTTAGTGCATAAATCCATGCAAATAAGATTATAACAATGACAGGCTGCATCTTCAATGTCTGTTATTTCATAACATGTAAATTATGGTGAAAATTCATTGTTTTAGCGGTCGCGATAGTATATAATCATATTGATTTACACAAAAGTAATCAAATCGGAGGATCATTAAAATGTACAATTTCTACATCAACCCTAAAAACAAAAAGGGACACATCAACCCTGAACTTCAGGGACATTTTTCAGAGCACCTCGGAAGGTGTATCTACGAAGGACTTTACGTTGGGGAAAATTCTGACATTCCAAATGTAAACGGCATGAGAAAAGACGTTGTTGAGGCTCTTCGCGAGCTTAAACTTCCTGTACTTCGCTGGCCGGGCGGCTGCTTTGCAGACGAATATCACTGGCGCGACGGCGTTGGCCCTAAGGAAATAAGAAAGAAAATGATCAACACCCACTGGGGCGGCGTTCTTGAAGACAACAGCTTTGGAACAAACGAATTTATGGAGCTCACAGAGCAGATCGGCTGCAAGCGCTATATCAACGGCAACATGGGCAGCGGCACTGTTCAGGAAATGAGCGAGTGGGTAGAGTATATGACTTTTGACGGCGTATCTCCTATGGCAGATATGCGTAAGGCAAACGGTCATGAGAAGCCTTGGAAGGTTGACTTCTTTGGTGTAGGTAACGAGAACTGGGGCTGCGGCGGTAACATGACTCCTGAGTTTTATGGCAACAACTACAGACGCTACCAGACATTTGTAAGAAATTACGACCCAAAGAATCCTATATTTAAGATTGCCTGCGGCCCAAACGGAAACGAGTACGAGTGGACTGACGTGGTTCTTGAAACATGCTTCAGAAAAGCTCAGGAGCGCGAGCACGGCTTTATGGATGGTCTTTCACTTCATTACTATACTGTTCCGGGAGACGAGTGGGAGCATAAGGGAAGCGCTACACAGTTCGATGAAAAAGAATGGTATAAGACCCTTTCAAAGACTCTCTTTATGGAAGAGCTTATCTCTCGCCACACCCAGATAATGGATAAGCATGACAAGGACCATAAGATCGGTCTTATCGTAGATGAGTGGGGAACCTGGTATGATGTTGAACCGGGTACGAACCCGGGCTTCCTTTACCAGCAGAATACTGTTCGTGATGCTCTTGTTGCAGGTATCAACCTTAACATCTTCAACAAGCACTGCGACAGAGTACGCATGGCAAATATCGCACAGCTTATCAACGTGCTTCAGGCAGTTATCCTTACAGATGGCGACAAGATGATAAAGACTCCTACCTACCACGTATTTAACATGTACAAAGCTCATCAGAACGGCACTCTTCTCGATTCACACATCGAGACAGACTGCATCGGTCTTGAAGATAAATACATGGTTCCAAACCTTAACGAGTCAGTATCACTTGGAGAAGACGGCAAGATCCACGTTACACTTACAAACCTTTCCGCAAAAGACGCTTACGATATCAGAACTGTCCTTACAGATACACCTGTTAAGGAAGTTAAGGGCGAGATCGTAACAGGCAAGATGAATGCTCACAACACCTTTGACGCTCCTGAAACAGTTAAGGTTCAGGCCTTTGACGATGTAAAGGCAAACGGCAACGAGCTTTGCTTTGCTATTCCTGCCTGCAGCGTGCTTCATCTTACACTTACCGTATAATTCCGGTTTGAAGTTTTATGGAAGAGACCCAAAGATTTTGTAAGAAATGTCTTCTTCGCGACATTGACCCTGACAGATACAAAGAGGAGATCGAGGGCTACATTAATGCCCTCTCTCCTTCAGATAAAGCTGCTCCGAAAGCTTACGCAAAGCGTCTTCACATTTGCGAAAGCTGCGAATATCTTCTTGCAGGAACTTGCCAGGCTTGCGGTTGCTACGTTGAGATCAGAGCCGCAGGAAAAAGAGTGGTATGTCCAAAAAAGAAGTGGTGATTATGGTTACATTTAGCAATACTAATATATAAAATTCACAAAAATCAAAAACTTCTATTGACTTTATTTAATCTATATGTTTAAATAATGGAGCAAGCGGATTTGTCAGCCGTTTGATAAATTTAGGGAAAGAGAGGTAATAGACTATGACAAACTTAGTAATCAGAACAATCAATACTTTTGATGGCTATAAGGTTCTTGCGGGCTTTTATGGCTTTAGTCACATTGATCATCGTTCAAAGTTTTTTATTACCTCGGAGCAGAGTATTTGATGGCGGTTTCGCTTATTGGATGCTTTATATTTGATAACATCAGCCTCGGGTAATAAATTTACCCGGGGCTCTTTTTATCTTATGCGCCGAGTTTTTGACTTAAGGGAGGAGACATTTTGAAGAAACTAAGCACTTACGTACTAAAATTTTGGAAAAGCTATGTTATAGCTACAGCTTGTCTTTTTATCGCCATAGGGCTCGAGATGATGTCACCTATGGTCAGTAAGACAATAGTTAATGAGGTTTTTATCGGAAAGGATTTCAGCCGTTTTACGTGGCTCCTGGTCGCTCTTGTAGCTATCGGTATCGGAAGGGCGGTACTTGGCTATATCAAAGAGTTTACTTACGACCGTAACAGCCAGACTATAGGCCGTATGATGAGAGAAGATCTTTTTGCTCATCTTCAGACCCTTTCCATGAATTACTTTGATAACACCAACACCGGAGAACTTATGGCAAGACTTCGCGAGGATGTGGACAAGGTAAAGGATGCCTTCGGTATGACAGGTATGCTCATTATCCAGGTATCCACCTACATGATCTCAGTACTTTACTGCATGTTCACACTTAACAAAGTCCTTACCATCATTCCCCTTGCGGTTATGATATTTGGAGGCGCACTAAGCTTCTATCTTGAAAAGAAGTTTGATAAGGTTTACTCCGACATAAGCGAAGAAAATGCGGAGATGACCACAGTTGCAGAGGAGAATCTTGCGGGAGTCCGTACTGTTAAGGCATTTGCGAGGGAAGCATATGAAATAGATAAATTCAAGAAACACAACAAGCACTATTTTGACCTTAACATGAACCAGACAAAGGTACTTACGCAGTTTTATCCACTCTACCACTTTATAGGACTTATACTTCCTGTAGTCTGTGCCATGCTTGGCGGATATTTCGTTATTAAAGGCGAGATGGACCTTGGTTCTTTAGTTGCATACGTAGAGTATTCAAGAAACTGTACCTGGCCTCTTGATATGATCGCAGAGCTTACAAACGAACTTTCATCCTCATTTGCAAGTTACAAAAAGCTTAAGGCTATCGCAGATGAAAAGCCTGAGCTTACAAGCAAAGACATTAAAAATGCCCCTGATCTTACAGGTGATCTTGAGTTTAAGAATGTTTCCTTATCACTTGATAATAAAGACATCTTAAGCGACATCTCCTTTAAGCTTGAAAAGGGCAAGACCCTTGGTATCATGGGGGCTACAGGAGCCGGCAAGAGCTCTGTTGTAAACCTTTTACAAAGATTTTACGATCCATGCAAGGGCCATATCCTTATGGACGGAAAAGATATCAAAGAACTTCCGCTTTCAAGCGTACGAAAAACATGCGCTGTTGTAATGCAGGACGTATTCCTTTTCTCTGATACCATCGAAGAGAATATAAAAATGGGCAAACGCGGACTTCTTTCACACGAAGCAGTGGCAGATGCCGCAAGAAAAGCCCAGGCCAAAGATTTTATCGAGAAGATGGACGAGTCTTACGCTACCGTAGTCGGCGAGCGAGGCGTTGGCCTTTCAGGCGGTCAAAAGCAGCGACTTTCCATTGCAAGAGCACTTTCAAAAGGCAGTCCCGTACTTGTTTTTGACGATTCCACATCAGCCCTTGATATGGAGACCGAGCAGGAGTTCCAGAAAGTTCTTGCAAAGATCACCGGTTCATCAAAGATAATCATTGCACACCGTATTTCAGCCGTCAGAAATGCAGATGAGATCATATACCTTGATAACGGCCGCATTGCGGAGCGCGGAACACATGAAGAATTACTGGCAAAGAAAGGGCTCTACTACGCTACTTACAATGCGCAGTATCCCGCAGACTTAAGAGAGGTGAGCTAATCGTGGCAGTTAATTCATTTAGAGAAGACGAAAAAATAAACGCTACAGACGCCAAAAAGATCACAGTGCGTCTGCTAAGATACCTTAAAGAATACACCGGACTTATAATCGTTGTATTTATCGCTATGTTCCTTACCATAGGAATAAGCATAGTAAATCCGCTCCTTATAGAAAGAGCGGTAGACGTACACGTTGCAAACGCAGACTATGAAGGGCTTTTTAAGCTTGCGGCAGTTGCTCTTGTTATAAATATAGCCTTCGTATTCCTTGTAAAGCTTCGTATGTATGTTATGAGCTACATCTCAAACAAGATCATCCTGCGTATCAGAGATGAGGTATATGAGCACATTCAGACACTTTCCTTTACCTACTTTGACAGCAGGCCTACAGGAAAGATCCTTGCACGTATCATGGGAGATGTTAACTCACTTCGTGATGTATTTTCAAGGGCGGTAACAAGCCTTATACCAAATATCCTTACTGTTATAACCGTTCTTGTTATCATGTTTGTAAAGAACTGGAGGCTTTCTCTTGCCTCACTTGCTGCCCTTCCTTTTATGGTAGTTGGCGCTTTCTGGGTACAGAAGACAAACCACTCCCGCTGGCAGCTTCACAGAAAGAAAGTTTCAAACCTTAGCGCATACACCCATGAAAACATAGCAGGTATGCGCGTAGTACAGAGCCTTAACGCTGAAGACGAGACAAGAGCCCAGTTTAATGAGCTCGCCAAAGATCAGTGCAACACCTTTATCTGGTGTTGCAGAGTAGCTGACCTTTACTCTCCTCTTGCAGATACTTCATGGGCACTTGGTATGATGTGCATGTACCTTGTGGGAGTCAAGTTCCTTGGGCCTTCTACCATCACCCTTGGTCTTTTAATGGCTTTTGCAAACTATGTAGGCATGTTCTGGGATCCTGTTATCCAGCTTTCAGGCTTCCTTAACCAGTTTGTTACAAACCTTTCTGCTGCAGAACGTGTATTTGATGTGCTCGACACAGAGGCAGAGATAAAAGATGCGCCTGACGCTGCGGATCTTCCGCCTGTAGAGGGCAGAGTTACATTTGATAACGTATCCTTTACATACGATGTTGGTACAGAAAATGAGACAAAGGTACTTGATAATGTCAGCTTTGCCGTAGAGCCCGGCGAGACTATCGCTCTTGTAGGGCCTACAGGTGCAGGAAAGACCACCATCGTTAATCTTATAAGCAGGTTTTATGACATACAGAGCGGAACTATAGCTATAGACGGATACGACTTAAAGAAAGTTAAGATCAATTCCCTTCGTAAGCAGATGGGCGTTATGACCCAGGATAACTTTATTTTCCATGGCACCGTAAGAGACAACATCGCTTACGGAAAGCTTGACGCCACAGACGAAGAGATTATCGCTGCTGCTAAAGCCGTAAATGCCCACGATTTCATCATGAAGATGGAAAAGGGCTACGATACGGAGCTTAAAGAGCAGGGTGCAGGCCTTTCGATAGGTCAGAGACAGCTTATCGCCTTTGCAAGAACTATGGTAAGTCAGCCTCGAGTACTCATACTTGATGAGGCCACTTCAAGCATCGATACCCACACTGAGATAATGGTACAAAAAGGTATCGAAGCTCTTCTTGCAGGCAGAACAAGCTTTGTTATCGCACACCGTCTTTCAACCATCCAGAATGCCGACCGCATCTTTGTAATAAATGACGGAGGCATCGCCGAGGCCGGCTCACCAAAAGAGCTAATGGCAAAACGCGGCGCATATTACAAGCTTTATATGGCTCAGTTTGAAAGCCTGGCTGGTTAATGAAACCCAGAAAACCTCACCGCTGCATACGGTGAGGTTTTTTTATTCTGTGAAAGCCCCAAAATACGGGCGATAAAAAAATTTTTTAAACCTGCGTTAAAAAAATAACAAAAATCTATTGCATTTTATTTTTTATAGTGTATAATGTTCTTGTAACATTTGTTATTTATTTAACAATAAGTTCAGCTTTATATGGAGGTATTTAAACCTATGAACAGAGAGATTATCGACAGTATTGAAAAGCTCCAGAATGAAATTGCCAGAGTCAGAAAGGCTCAAAAGGAATTCTCTACCTTTACCCAGGAACAGGTAGACAAGATCTTTTTTGAAGCAGCTATGGCAGCAAACAAAGCCAGAATACCACTTGCCAAGCTTGCAGCAAGTGAAACAGGAATGGGCGTTGTCGAAGATAAGATAATTAAAAACCATTTTGCTTCCGAATACATTTATCATGCGTATAAAGATACCAAAACCGTTGGTGTCATTGAAGAAAACAAATCCTTTGGAACTCAGAAAATAGCCGAACCTATCGGAGTGATAGCAGCTGTTATTCCTACTACCAATCCAACATCTACCGCTATTTTTAAAACACTTATTTCTCTTAAGACAAGAAACGGCATAATCATCTCCCCTCACCCTCGCGCTAAGCAAAGTACCATAGCTGCCGCTAAGACAGTACTTGAGGCGGCCGTAAAAGCAGGGGCTCCCGAAGGGATCATCAGCTGGATCGATGCCCCTTCTCTTGATATGACAAATCTTCTTATGAGCGAGGCAGATATCATCCTTGCTACCGGCGGCCCCGGTATGGTAAAGGCTGCATACTCAAGCGGTAAACCTGCTCTTGGCGTAGGTGCAGGAAACACTCCTGCTATTATCGATAAGAGCGCCGATATCAAGCTTGCGGTTAACTCCATTATACATTCAAAGACCTTTGACAACGGCATGATCTGTGCCAGCGAGCAAAGCACCATAGTGGACAAAGATATTTATAAAGAGGTCAAGGAAGAATTTAAGGCAAGAGGTTGCTACTTCCTTGAAGGCGAAGAGCTTGACAAGGTCAGAAAGACCATTATTATAAACGGCGCACTAAACGCCAAGATCGTAGGACAGCGTCCCGTTACCATAGCTGCTCTTGCAGGCGTTAAGGTTCCGGAAAATACCAAGGTCCTTATCGGCGAGGTTGAAAGCGTTGATATCAGCGAGGAATTTGCACACGAAAAGCTTTCTCCGGTTCT
>JAEEOQ010000090.1 GCA_016284355.1 Lachnospiraceae bacterium | reverse complement strand
GTACCCTCTTCAAGACCCTCATAGAAAGCCTGGTTAATAGGGTAAAATGTCGGGAAATACATAAGTGACGGGAAGAAAGAAACAGGAACCTCAAGTTCAACCTTAAGAGTCTTCTCATCTACTGCTGTTACGCCGAGAGTAGAAGGATCTCCTCCCTCGTAAAGAATGTTGTCTGCATTCTTAACAGCACCTACTGAAGAATCAAACATGTAGTTATACTCCACGTTTGCTGTCATAGCAAGCTTCCATGCATACTCAAAGTCTGCCGCTGTAACAGGAGTACCGTTTGACCACTTGGCATCACGAAGATGGAAGGTGTAAGTGCATCCGTCTTCAGATACATCCCAGCTTTCAGCAAGTGCAGGAACTGCGCTGCCCTCAGAATCCATCTGGGTAAGACCGTCGATACAGTCTGCGATGACCTCGAAAGAATCACCGTCTGTTGCAAGATTGGTGTCAAGAGACATGACATTAGTGCCCAGCATTACGCTGATTGTGTTACCGGAACCGGAAGACTTACCGCATGCTGCTGCTCCCAGTACCATAGCTGCTATAACAAGCATAGCAACCGCTTTTTTGAGATTTTTCATAATTAGCCCCCTTTGGTTATTTATCACTTTGCAGCTTTGGCGCGTTTCAGCTTTAACACTTGAATATTTTACCGCGTTAAACTGCTGAACAAATTATATCTCATTTTGTGGAGTTGCGCAAGTTTTTTTTGAAAAAAATGCAACAAAAAAGAGCCCCCGCACTGGGGGCTCTTTAAAGCATTTTTAGAAAAGTCCTGTTATTACGCCGTCTTCATTTACATCGATCCTGTTTGCAGCAGGTTCTTTTGGAAGACCCGGCATTGTCATAATGGTTCCGGTTATGGCTACCACAAAGCCTGCACCGGCGCTTATATAAGCTTCTCTTATATTTACGGTAAAGCCTGTCGGTCTGCCAAGCTTCTTTGCATCATCTGAAAGAGAATACTGATTCTTCGCCATGCAGACAGGTACGTTGCCAAAGCCAAGAGCCTCGATACGGTCGATTGCCTTGCTTGCGGCAGCATCATAAGTTACGCCGTCTGCTCCGTAGATCTCTTTTGCTACGGTCTCGATCTTCTGCTTTATTGAAAGAGAATCATCGTAAAGTACTTTAAAGTGTGATTCTTTGGTCTCAAGAGTCTTAAGCACTTTATTTGCAAGCTCGATTCCGCCTTCGCCGCCCTTTGCCCATACTTCGGAAAGAGCAAATTCACAGCCTCTTTCTTCGCAGAAGTTCTTTACATATTCAAGCTCTGCATCCGTATCTGAAGTGAAGCGGTTAAGAGTTACAACTACAGGCACGTTGTATTTTTGAAGGTTTTCGATATGTTTTTCAAGGTTAACGATGCCCTTCTTTAAAGCATCAAGGTTTTCTATGCCTGTTTCTGCCTTTGGTACGCCGCCGTTATACTTAAGGGCACGAACCGTAGCCACAAGTACAACAGCATCAGGCTTAAGGCCTGCCATACGGCATTTGATATCAAAGAATTTCTCTGCGCCAAGGTCTGCGCCAAAGCCTGCCTCTGTAACCACATAGTCTGCAAGCTTAAGAGCGTAGCGAGTAGCTCTTACTGAGTTACAGCCGTGAGCGATATTTGCAAAAGGACCACCGTGTACTATAGCAGGTGTGTGCTCAACTGTCTGGATAAGGTTTGGCTTTATGGCATCTTTAAGAAGCGCTGCCATAGCGCCAACTGCGTTAAGCTGACCTGCGGTAACAGGCTCACCGTCAAAATTGTAAGCCACAACGATACGTGAAAGACGTGCTTTAAGATCTTCCATATCTTCTGCAAGGCAAAGGATAGCCATGATTTCAGAAGCAACGGTTATAACAAAGTGATCTTCGCGTACCACGCCGTCTGCTTTTGCTCCAAGGCCAACTACCACGTTACGAAGAACCCTGTCGTTCATATCAAGGCATCTTTTCCAGACTACCTGGTTAGTATCTATACGAAGGGCGTTGCCCTGCTGTATGTGGTTATCAAGAAGAGCTGCAAGAAGGTTGTTTGCAGAAGTAATTGCATGGAAATCTCCGGTAAAATGAAGGTTAAGATCTTCCATAGGAACAACCTGTGCGTATCCGCCACCTGCAGCGCCGCCCTTTATACCAAAGCAAGGACCAAGAGATGGCTCGCGAAGGGCAATAACAGCCTTCTTGTTAAGCTTGCCAAAAGCCTCGCCAAGACCAACGCTTGTAGTCGTCTTGCCTTCCCCTGCAGGGGTAGGGTTGATAGCGGTAACAAGGATAAGTTTACCGTCTTTGTTATCTTTAACTCTCTCCCAAAGCTCGTCAGAAAGCTTAGCTTTGTACTTTCCGTAGTACTCAAGCTCCTCTTCTGTAATATCAAGCTTTGCAGCCACATTTTTAATGTGGTCCATCTTCACGCTCTGGGCGATCTCAATATCTGTAAGCATCGTAAATCCTCCCTAATACTTTTTCTTCTCTAAATTTAACATGCACCGGTTAAAATGACAAATTATAAAAACTACTGTCATTTATTAAGTACATTAACTAAGATCAATGCATCTCCAGGTAGTTGTCAAAATCTTCTAAGGTCATAAGTATCTCTCTTGGCTTTGTACCCTGCTCAGGCCCCACTACTCCTGCTTCGCAAAGCTGGTCCATAATGCGGGCGGCTCTGTTAAAGCCAATCTTATAAACACGCTGCAGCATACCGATAGAAGCCTTTTCTTTTTCAATGATAAAGCGGCCTGCCTCTGCAAAGTACTCATCTACATCTCCGCCGGCGCCCTCATCATCAGCACCTGCGCCGCTTCCTGCTTTACCGCCTGCAGGCTGTGCCTTATCTATCTTTTCTGCGATATCACTTGAATAGATTGAGTCTGTTCCTTCGTACTGTTTTGTAAGGAACTCTACTACCTTTGTTACGTCTCCGTCAGAAACGAAAGCACCTTGTACACGGGTAGGCTTGGAGCTGCCATAAGGAGCAAAGAGCATATCGCCCTTACCAAGAAGCTTTTCTGCTCCCGCTCCGTCAAGGATGGTACGGGAGTCTATCTGGCTTGAAACACTGAAAGCGATACGGCTTGGTACGTTTGCTTTAATAAGGCCTGTGATAACGTTTACTGAAGGACGCTGGGTCGCAATAACAAGGTGGATCCCGGCTGCACGGGCAAGCTGTGCAAGACGGCAGATAGAATCTTCAACCTCACCCGGAGCCACCATCATAAGATCTGCAAGCTCGTCTACGATAATAACGATCTGCGGCATCTTAACATATCTTGCATCAGGCGGAAGGTCTTTTGCTCCTTCAATTCTTTCGTTATAACCCTTTATGTCTCTTACGCCAAGTTCTGCAAACTTCTGATAACGATCAGTCATCTCAGCTACTGCCCAGGCAAGAGCCCCCGAAGCCTTCTTCGGGTCTGTAACTACAGGTATAAGAAGGTGCGGGATACCGTTATATACGGAAAGCTCAACCACCTTCGGGTCTACCATTATAAGCTTGACATCGTTAGGGTCTGCCTTGTAAATGATACTCATGATAAGGGTATTTATACATACCGATTTACCCGAGCCTGTGGCACCAGCTATAAGAAGGTGCGGCATCTTAGCAATGTCAGATACAACAACCTGGCCGCCTATATCTTTACCGACTGCAAATGAGATAGCCGATTTGCTCTCTTTAAACTCTTTGCTTTCGATAAGTTCTCTGAAAAATACGGTAGAATTTGTCTTGTTTGGAACCTCGATACCTACAGCAGCTTTACCCGGGATCGGCGCTTCGATACGGATCTCAGAAGCCGCAAGGTTAAGCTTTATATCATCTGCAAGACCTGTGATACGGCTTACCTTAACACCACGCTCAGGCTGAAGTTCGTATCTTGTAACAGTAGGGCCGCAGGAAACATTGGTTACCGTAACATTTACTCCAAAACTCTCAAGAGTCTTTTGAAGGGTGATGGCTGTTTCTTTTAGCTCTTTGTCGCTGGTACCTTTTTGCGGTGCGCTTGGCCTTGAAAGAAGTGATACCGGCGGGAATGTATATGGAATACGGGTCTGCTCTATGGCAGCCTCCATCTCCTTTGCAGTTTCGCTGTTTACATCAGGGTCAGAAGATATCCTGCCGCTTACATTGTGGCCTGCCACATTTTCACTTCTTTCAGAAAGCCCTTCTTTTGCTCCCCATGAGCCAAGAGGCTTGCCGTCTGTAACTGTCTTTGCGGCAAGTATTGCGTCGTTTTCTGAAAGTCCGTCTGCAAACTTAGGTCCGCTAAAGTCGTCTTTAAAATCATCCGCACTCGTAAACTCGTTATCAAATGCAGCTACGTCTTTATTTTTATCGCCAAACTTGTTTTTAAGCTCTTTTTCGTAAAAAGGAACCACGTTATCGGTTTTTTCTTCATCAAACATGCCCTTTACGTCGGCTTTAAAATTGTCAAAATCAGTAGTCTCGTCCTCATTATCAACATAAGAAGCATCAGACCTGTGGATCGTAAACTCCGGCTCAGGCCTTACAGGAGTAACTGTCTCATTCTTGCCGGCGCCGGGTACATCATAAAGCTCGCTTTCAGATGCAGGCTTTATCTCGCTCATCTCGGTATCTGCCGCAAAGTCTTCCTTAGGGAAAGTATAGCTGCGAGGTTTTCTTTTAAGCTTCTGTCTTTCATAAAGAGGCTCGCCGTCATCAATAGAACGCTGTACGTAGCGCTCTTCTCTCTCGCTTTCTGCTCTTTCAAGCTCTCTGCGCTCTTTTGCTGTAGCCATGGCGTCTTTAGCGCGCCTTCCGATGCTCTTAAAGAAAAATCTTTCCGTAAGGAACATCATAAGTATTATCATAAGTGCTATAAGCACGATATAGCTTCCCACAGTATCAAGAGCCATGCAAAGAAGCTTTACAAAATAGCCTGCCACAAGGCCGCCGCCGTTCTTTCCTTCCGCGCAGGAAACAAAGATCTTAGCCGCATCGCTCCCTGCCACATTGCCGTAGTTAAAAAGCTCAAGGAGCCCCGCAAGATCAAAAAACACAAAAACCGCGCAAAGCAGCTTTCTTACAAAGCCTCTGTTTTCTCTGTTACTTATGTAAAATGCCACTCCAAAGAAAAGAAGGATAGGCAGAACAAAAGCCATAAATCCAAAAAGACCGAAGGAATAATAATTGATAACATCCCCTGCAGGCCCGCAAAGATGGAAATTTGAAAGGAGCAAAATAACTGCAAAAACAAGGGTTATAAGAAGAGAGATCTCGTCTTTGTATTTGGCAAAAAAGCTCTCAGGCGCAGCGCTTTTTACTCCCTTGCCGCTGCGAGACTGATCGGCTGCTTTTCCCGGAGCTGTAGGACGCCCGGTCCTTGCAGACTGTACCTTTCTAAGCTGCCCGCTCTTTTTCTTTTTTGAACCCGTGCCTTTCTTACTATCTGTCAAAACTTACTACCTACCTTAAATTATTTTATGCTGAATAAATTCCAGAAGATCGCTATAAGACCTATTACAAAGCAGTAATATGCAAAATATCTGTATTTCTTCTTTCTTACGGTCTCAAGCATAAGCTTGATGGCAAAATAACCAACTACGCCTGCCACCACTGCGCCTACTCCAAAGTAAGCAAGTTCAGTGCTGCTTACGCTGCTCTCTCCTATGTCTTTAAGCTCAAGTACAAGAGCCCCGAGTATTGCAGGAATAGACATTATAAAAGAATATCTTACCGCAAAATTCTTCTCAAAACCGCATACAATACCTGCAGTAATTGTGGTTCCGCTTCGTGAAAGCCCCGGAAATGTGGCGATTCCTTGCGCAGTTCCAACGATAAGTGCTTCGCGGTACTTAGCGTTCTTTTCTGTTGTTCTGCCGTGGTTTTTCGGGCGCCAGTTTTCTGCTACTAAAAGCTCTATAGCAGTAAGCACAAAGCAGATACCCGGTATTATAAGAGTATTTCCTGCGCTCTCTGTTATGTCTTTAAGCAAAAGCCCCACTATACCTGTAGGTATGGTAGAAACGATGATAAGCATAACAAATCTTCGGTAAGGAGTCCTGACCACTTTCTTTAGCGGCTTTTTATCTTTCCTAAAAAGATTTGCTACCGCGTTAAAAAGATTTACAAAGAAATCTCCTATTATACCAAAGCCTTCAATTACAAGGTTTTTGATATCAGCAAAAAAAGCGATGAACACAGCAGCAAGCGTGCCCACATGAAGTAAAACATCAAAGAGCATGCCGCTTTCAAGGTTTATACCAAGTATGTGTTTAAAAAGTGCCAGGTGGCCGGAGCTTGAGATAGGCAAAAACTCTGCCACTCCCTGGACTATTCCCATTATTATTGCTTTAAGTAAAGTCATCCCTAAATCTCCCTATATTCTGTCATTCTTTGTTTTTGTCTTTTTCTTTATCTTTATCCTTTTCCTTGTACTTCTCGTTTGCAAGGCGGAGTTTTTCTTCCCAGGTGGTCTCGGCAGGCCAGCCCGTGGTATCAAAAACCTCTCTTATTACCTTAAAGTAATAGCCAAGCTTTTCTCTGGCGTGCGGCATACTCATATAGCCCTGATCGTAGTTGTCGTAGACCAGATACTCAAAAAGTCTTGCCCTGTCTTCGCCGGGGTAGGTCTGAGAGTAAGAATCGGTAAAGTAAAACTTATTTTTCTTTTTAGCGTTTGAATCGTAAATGTATTCCCAGCGGGTGTTGTAATCAACATAGCTGTAGAAATACTTAAAATCCTTAGGATTAAGTGCATCCCACTCAGCGTCGTAATCAAGGAACCTGCCCCTTTCCTGCAGGGCATCGATACGCGAGTCGATCCAGTGAGATATCTCGTGTACCACATTTTCTTTTATAAGGGCGTCATCGCAGGTAATATCAAGGGCTAAGGTATTTTCATAGCCTGAGCGCATGGTAAGCGCGATAGCGTTGTCTGCAGAATAATCGCTTACCTTTACAAAACCGCCGCAAAGGTAAATACCAAGAGTCCTTACTTCGCCCACACAGATCTGAGCAAAAAAGCCATCAGGGTACAGCGAGAATACTTCATCCACATCGCAAAGCACATCGTACATCCTCTCGTAGTCTGTAGTACGCTCAAGCCTGTAATCAAAGTCTGTTACGTAACACTCGCTGCCAAGGTAGATGTACATATTATACTTTTCTTCCATCTCCGCCCTCTTAGCTTCAAGCTTCTTTGGAATAGAAGTATATTTTTTATAGTACTTGCTTGTGTTTTCAACTTCATCGTTAATGTAGTCCCAGGCATAAAGACGGGAAAAGCCGTCATCATCAAACCAGGTGGCTAAAAATGCGTTGCGCTTTGCGTCAAGGCAGTAATTAAAGCCCGAATTGCCGCTGTTTATTACAAAGTTGCTAACCTTTGCAAGGGTCTTTAGGCTGTAACAGTTAACCTCTGCTATACTGCCAACAGGCGAGTAGTTGTATTCGTAAGTTACGACCACATCATCGTCCCAGTCAACCATATAGTTGTAGGTTTCTTCCGTGGAGTTTATCTCTATGGCCTTTCCCGAAGCCACGTCAGGAAGTTCAAAGCCTGTAAGGTCTTCAAAAAGCATCAGCTTGTAATCGCCGTCGTTTGAGCAGGCCTGAACCGCCCTCTTTTTATCAGGCGAAAAGCAGGCAGTTCCGCGGTCAGGAAATTCAGCAACCTTCTCTCCCGTAACTTCGTCAAAAAGCAGGGTCATAAAAGTATCTTCTTTTGAATCATACCTGCCAAGTACCAGGTACTCATCGCCGTAATCACCGTTAGTAAAATAGCTGTCTTTTGCGTCTTCAACAGATATCAGCTCTTCAAAAGTCTCAATATCGTACTTTTTAAGGGAACCTCTGCCATCTGATACCCAGGCGTATTTGCCGTCTTTTGTTACTCTTGCGGAATATGTATATTCGCCGTAATAACCCTCATACTCAGAATATTCCTCTTTTTGCTCTTCGCTGCCGGGTATCACAAACTCCCGCTGCAGCTCAAACCTTGAATTATATATGCAAAGAGTAGCTTCATAGCTTTTAAAAAGAGCAAATTCCTCATCATTTATCGGAATGTATTCAAGAGAATAGGGACTGTAGCCGGCAAAACGCTTCTGCCTTATATCGCCGGTGTCAAGGTCTATAAGCCTAAACACTGCAGGAGTATCGCTATAGTCTGAAGCAACATATAAAACCTTGTTACCGACAAAATTAAGCTCCGAATTTGAAAGGCCTGTATCTCCAAGATCTAAAGAGTAAACACCCTTGTTGTCCGTTTCTTCAAAGAAATCTCTGAAAGACTCGATAACCTTCTCTTCAGGCTCAGGTTCTACTACAGGCGCAAGATCGCTGCCGGGGTTTTCATCACTAGGCTGAGAATCGGTATTCTCACCTGTCTTATCTTCTTCGCTGTATTCTACAGGCTTCTCCTCATCGCCCGGTTTCTCTATTGTGCCGATGCCGTTATTTTCAGTGATCTTCGGCTTTCCGCAGCCGCAAAGAGAAATGATCATACATACAATAAGTACATGGATCAGTTTTTTCATAAAGCCTCCCTGTCTGTAAAGGTATGCCACTTACAAATGCTGTTTACTCAAACTTAAGGTACTCAGTTCTGTTATTTGGAAATACGCTAACATATATACGGCCCGGGTTAAGGACTATCTCATCAGTCTTAGCCTCGTCGTAGAAATAATGCGTGCTTGCAAGGTCGCTTGCCTTACTCCAGTAGATAGGAACCGCATAGCCGTTATTCACAAGGTAACCCTTGCCATTGGCGCCCGCAAGCTCCATAGTCTGGTAGCCGTTTTTGTCTTTATTGTATTCATTTACAAACTGTACAAGGAGAGTCTCAAAAGTAAGCTTTTCTCCTGTGTTTTTATCGATGTGATCTGAGCCGAAAGCATTTCTGGTGTAGTAAGTGTTTTCAGCGTCGTAGTTCATATAGCTTTCAGCAAAGTAAGAATAGCCAAAAGTAACTTTATCAGCTTTAATGGCGCCTTCGCGCTTACTAATGTCTATGCCTTCACTGTCATCATCGGTATATTCAAACTTAAATTCATCAACGTAGCCTTCAGGAAGGGTGTCGTCGATATTTTTATATTTTCTGCCTTCTTCAATGCCCTTTGCACTTGTAAAAGTGTTATGCGGTGCTTTTATTGAGTTGTCTCTGTAAAATGCCACATTTCCTTCACCGTAAAGACCATTGATATCGTCTACTTTAAGTTTCTTTATCATATCAAGAGCGTAAGGAGTCTGGCCCACATGTACATATATGGCGTCGTACTCCTTTGCGTACTCAACATAATAGTGGCGGGCACTTCTTACAGAGCCAACCTTTTCTCCGGATATATAATCAAAAAGGCCCATAAACCTGGTGATTCCGCCCTCTGCTAAGATCTCGTAAAGGATAGCTGTCTCGCTTGTACCGCTCTGTGGGTAGGCAAGATCAAGGGTATTAAGCATAACCGCGTAAGGTCTTTTATTTTCGTATTCTTTTGGAATATAAAGTCCGTTAAGGTGGCTTCTTACCTCATTAGTATGGTCTACAGGGGCAGGAGTCTCTTCTATTGCAGCCTCGCTTACAGGCTCAGGGGCAGGCGCGGGCTCAGGCGTAACTTCAGGTATCTGTTCATTAACCTCATCCACCTCTACAGGCTCTTCTGTCTTCTTCTTTCCGCAGGCTGCTAAAGCCAGACTAAAAGCAAGTAATAAGATAAGTAAACCGGTTGTCTTTTTCATAAGATAATCTCCTTTAAGAGCGTAAATTCGGCTTTAAAAAAGCCGCTTCCCAACATAAAATTTTACACTAACAGGAAGGCAAAGTCAACGAAGGGGGAGAGGTAAAAAACTTTTTGTCATAAAGAAAGCGACCGCCCGGGGTCGCTTTCTTATATTATTTAATCTTTATCGTAAGTTTCTTTTGCGTTCCGTTTGCAAGAACGATCTTGATCTTGTATTTGCCGGCTTCATTAAATATATAGCTGTTTGCTGCGATGTTTTCATCGTTTATAGTAAATACCTTTATGGCATTCTTTGAAGAGATCTTGATCTCCTGACCTACTTTGTAAGTCTTGCCGTTCTTTACGCCCTTTACGGTGATCTTCTTCTCGTCGTAAATAGCTTTGCTAGCAACAGCTACACATCTTTCCTTGCTGTCAAGGAAGGATTTGTCAAAGGTAACCGACTTTTTGCCGGTCTTTGTGCCGTTTGTGTAGTAAACCTTGAAAGGAAGCTTTACCTTAAGGTCCGAAAACTCCAAATATTCGCTTGATTCAAGAGTACTTGTGGTATACTCATTTTTATAAGTACCGTAGTTATAAAGCTCGGCTTTCTTCTTGCTTGCGTAGATGATCTTTGTATCAGCTACATAAGTTTCCTCGCCGGTCTTTTTGTCTATATATGAGCTTGGCGAAGTATTATCCGGATTTTTAACATAACTATAGTCTTCCGTATACTTGTACTTAACACCGTCTATAGTGGCATCTTTAAGTTCAAGATCCGGGTTATCAGCCTTAAGGCTGTCAAGAAGTGTAACACCGCTGGCCTCTTCGCCTGAAAGCTCGCCCATATCCATAGCAAGCTCTTCCTCGCTAAAGTAGGTGGTAGAAGTGATTTCAGGCTTTGCAGGGTCTGTAAGGTCAACCGACCAGACACTGCCGCAGGCGCTAAGCATCATAAGCGCCATGCAAAAAACAAGAACAAGACTTAATCTCTTAAAAAACTTCTTCATAGTAAACCCTCCATTTAAATAATCCAACCGCCAAAAAGCAGGCTATCACATAAAAGTATTATACCAATAATGAGGTGAAATCGCAAATATCACTTGACTTTTTGAAACTCATCTGTT
>JAEEOQ010000089.1 GCA_016284355.1 Lachnospiraceae bacterium | reverse complement strand
CTTTCTGTTGCAGGATGCGTTTTTCAAAGCCTTTTTGATAATCCCCTTGCCACCCCAGATACCTTAGGCGTAGCAAGCGGTGCAAGCTTTGGAGCAGCCCTTGCTCTTTTACTTCACCTTGGTATGGTGGGCGTGCAGCTTACTTCCTTTACCTTTGGCCTTGTTGCGGTTGTACTTACATTTCTTGCAGGCTCAGGAAAAAGCAAAGGAATGTCAGCTATAGTTTTATCGGGTATTATGATCGGCTCACTTTTTTCTTCTCTTGTTTCACTTATTAAATATGTGGCTGATGAAGAAAGCGAGCTTCCTGCCATAACCTACTGGCTTATGGGATCGTTATCGGGCGCCGGCTACAAGAACCTCATTTTCGGTGCTCCCGCTATTTTATTCGGACTTATCGTTATCTATCTTATAAGGTGGAAACTCAATCTTCTTCCCCTTCGAGAAGAAGAAGCCGTTTCAACAGGAGTTAACATAAAGGCTCTTCGGGTTGTTACCATGCTTTGCGCCACCCTTATGACAGCATCTGTTATATCCATGTGCGGTCAGGTAGGCTGGGTCGGGCTTCTTATCCCTCATATGTGCCGCATGATGGTAGGCAGTAATCACAAAAGACTTATCCCGTTTTCAATAAGTATCGGCGCCGCATTTATGGTGGCTGTAGATACTGTGGCAAGAAGCGCTACAGCAAGTGAGATCCCGATCTCCATTCTTACCGCAATTATCGGTGCGCCGTTCTTTATCTACCTGATGAGGAGGACAAGACTGTTATGATACTTGATGTAAATAAGCTTAACTACTCTTATCCTCACGGCCCTGCTGTATTAAAGGATATCTCTTTTAATTTAGGCAGCGGCGAAGTTATGGCGGTACTCGGGCCAAACGGCGCCGGAAAGACCACTCTTCTTAAGGTTACAATGGGAGTTTTAAAGGCTTCAAGCGGAAGGTGCACTATCGACGGGGAAGATATTTCAAAGCTTTCCCCTAAAAAGCTTTGGAGCAAGATTTCCTACGTGCCACAAAGCAAACTTAGCACCAGTTCTCTTTCATGCCTTGATATGGTACTTCTTGGCCTTGCAGGTAAGATAAACTCATTTTCAAGCCCATCGGCTGAAGATAGAAAGTCTGCCTACGAGCTTATGAAAGAGCTTAAGATAGAAAAGCTTGCAGAAAAAAAATGCGATGCCCTAAGCGGCGGCGAGCTTCAGATGGTGCTTATAGCAAGGGCTCTTATCTCAAAGCCAAAGCTACTTATACTTGATGAGCCGGAATCAGGCCTTGATTTTAGAAATCAGCTTATCGTACTTGACACCATGGCAAAGCTTAAAGACGATGGCATTTCATGTATTTTTAATACGCATTACCCTGAGCACGCCCTTATGCGTGCAGACAAGGCTCTTCTTTTTATAGACGAGCACACTGTTTTTGGCCATACGGAAGATGTTATCACCGAAGAAAATATTGAGCGCTCCTTTGGAGTACGCGCCCGCATCGAAGATGATTACATTGTCCCGTTAAGCGTTATTTAAGCAGATCTTAAAGGGGCTTAACCCTTTTTGGATAAATATTTTTTACACACGAAAGGAACTACAAAATGAAAGCACGAAAGATTTTAAGTCTGATGCTCATCCTTTGCATTGCGGTAAGCGCACTTGCAGGATGTTCAAAGGGCGAAAAAGCAAACACAAACACAAATGAGACCGTATCAAAGGATCAGACAGAAGAAACCGCTCCTGTCGCATCCGATGAAAATGAAGACACAAAAGAAACTGCAGAAGCTGCTAAGCCCGCAGAAGAAACAAACGAGACTTCAGATACCATAACAGTTACCGACCACAACGGCAACGAAGTAACATTAAATAAAAATATCAACCGTATCGTAGTATGCGACATTTTCCCTATTCCTGCATTCTTATCTGTATTTTTTGATTCAGCAGATAAGATTGTCGGAATGGCAGGAGCCAGCATGACCGCTGCAAAAAACAGCCTTCTTTCTGAGCTTTACCCTGAGATCTTAAATGCAAGCACCTCATTTATCGACGGATCAAATGTAAATATCGAAGAGCTTGCTCTTCTTGACCCGGATCTTGTTATTTACAGTGCTTCAAGCAAAGACCTTGGAGACCAGCTCCTTAGCAAGGGTTTTCCTGCAGTTGCTGTATCTGTAAATAAATGGGATTATGACTGCATCGAAACATTAAACAACTGGATAGCACTTTTTTCAGAGATCTTCCCTGAAAACGACAAGACTGCAGTTTGCCGTGAGTACTCAGAGGCTAAGTACAAATTCGTACAGGACAGGGTAAAAGACATTCCTGATGAAGAAAGACAGAGAGCCTTCTTCCTTTTCCAGTACAGTGACCAGACAATCCTTACAAGCGGAAGACAGTTCTTTGGTCAGTGGTGGGCAGATGCCATCGGCGCTGTAAATGTGGCTACAGAGCTTGAAAAAGACAACTCGGTGGCAGTAAATATGGAGCAGATCTACGCATGGGATCCTTCACTTATCTTCATTACAAACTTTAACCAGTCCTTCCCTCAGGATCTTTACGAAAATACTGTAGGAAACTACGACTGGAGCGAAGTTAACGCAGTAAAGAACAAAAACGTATACAAGATGCCTCTTGGAATGTACAGAAGCTATACACCGGGTGTTGACTGCCCTGTTACTCTTCTCTTCCTTGCAAAACTTGCATACCCTGATCTTTTTGCAGATGTAAACATCACAGAAGAGACCAAGGCTTACTACAAAGAAGTATTTGGCATCGAGCTTACAGACGCTCAGGCAGATTCGATCTTTAATCCAAGCGTTGCTGCAGGCGACGTAAAAATATAAAAAACAAAGAGGAATAAGTTATGGGACTTAATGATACCCCGGGAAGTGAGCGAGCTCACATAGGTTTTTACGGCAGCACAAATGCCGGAAAATCATCACTTGTAAATGCAGTTACAGACCAGGATCTGGCAATTGTTTCTGCCATAAAGGGCACCACAACGGACCCTGTCACAAAATCAATGGAGATACTTCCGCTGGGACCTGTTGTTATCATAGATACACCGGGTTTTGATGATGACAGCGAGCTTGGCGCAAAAAGAGTTGCCAAGGCAAAGCAGTGCCTTAACAAAACAGATATCGCCATCCTCGTTATCGATGAAGAGCTTGGCAGAACAGCTCTTGATGATGAGCTCGAGGCCCTTATAAAGGCTAAGAACATCCCTTATATCGTTTGCCACAACAAATGCGACAGAATAAAAGATATAAAGGAAGTACCAGGCGAGATCTATGTCTCATCCGTAACAGGTAAAGGCATAAATGAGCTTAAAGAGGCCATAGGAAGACTTGGAAGCGAAAGCACCACTGAAAAGCATCTTGTGGCAGACCTTATAAATGCAGGGGATAATCTGGTACTTGTTATCCCTATCGATGAATCTGCTCCAAAGGGCAGGATAATCCTCCCCCAGCAGCAGATGATAAGAGATATACTGGATTCAAATGCAACCTGCGTATGCTGTCAGCCTGCTGAGCTTGCAGGGGTTATAGATTCCTTTAAAATCCCGCCCCGCATGGTCATAACAGACAGCCAGGCTTTTAGCGAAGTAGCCGCTGCTACTCCAAAGGAAATACCTCTTACCTCATTTTCAATACTCCTTGCAAGATACAAGGGCTTTCTTGAGACTGCGGTAAAAGGTGCTGCTACAATCAAAAATCTAAAAGACGGCGACATCATCCTTATGGCAGAGGGTTGTACTCACCACAGGCAATGTCAGGATATCGGTACTGTTAAGATCCCTAACCTACTTCGCAAAGTAACAGGTAAAAACCTTAATTTTGAGACAGTAAGCGGAACAGAATACCCTGATGAGGAAACTCTTTCAAAATACGCTATGGTCATCCATTGCGGAGCCTGCATGACAACAGAGCGCGAAGTAACATACCGCATGAAATGCACCGTAGATGCAGGCATACCTTTTACCAACTACGGTATCACACTTGCTTATCTTAAGGGAATATTGCCTCGAAGCATCGAGCTTTTCCCTGACCTTCATAAACTTTTATAGGCATGTAAAAAGAGCTGTGACCTTTGAGGCCACAGCTCTTTTTTACATATGTACCTGGTACTTGTGTCATTTATACCCCTGAATTAGTCTTGTCTAAATCTTTCTTTTCTTCCAGATTAATTAGCACACTATAATTAATTAACCGTTCTCTACGTAATCTTTCAGTTATTATTCGTGGTGTTATATCTAACTCCACTGATAGTTTAATAATACTCTTTTCTGAAAAATCATTCTTATTCCTATATTCACTAAACACTGTATAATCAATTAACGTGTTATCCGCCCAATCGTATGCCGCTTCATCATCTTCATCTGTGAGATTCCCTGCTATTTTCAAATGACCAAGGATTATATGCCCGAGTTCATGAAACAGTTCTCTCCAAAAATTATCTTCTTCTTCCATACCTTCAGAAAAACCTATAACCAGCTTATTCCCATCGTAAAACGTGGCCCGTTGCTTATTTTTCTCGTCAAGTTTAGGAAGAAAGATCAAAACTATACCACAATCCAATAATAACCTGGACAGTTTTTTCATGCTACTTTTATTTTTTAATGTAGAGCAGGCTTTAATCTCCGGTATCGCTGATATAAGCTTTTTTATATTTAACGGATTAACATCACGATCTCTTGCTGAAAGCTTAGCCTTTTGAGCAAATGAAATAAGTTCAAGGTCTTTTTTTTCTGCTAAACTTAACTTTTTGCTAACCATCTGAGTAACCAGCTCATTATTTAGGTTACAGAGATTTACCATCTCAAAAAAACGGCGCAGGTTTTCGGTCTTTTCTCCACTATCGCGGGATTCAGGAAGCCAACCCGCCCTAACAAGCTCGGTATAAGGAAATCTTCCAACCAGTTCCGCCTCTTCTTTTGACTGCTTTCTATATTCGTCTTGCATTAGTCGTTCTCTGTACGCCGCCTCAAGGCTATTCCAAAAACTTGCGGGAGGTCCAAGAACTATCTCAAGACGGACTGCTACTTCGTATGTAAGCTGGACATCGCCATTTATTAGCTTACTTATATGTTTTTCCGACATGTTCATTCTGGCAGCAAAAGCCTTTTGGCTCATGCCTCTTTCTTCTAGTTGCTCTTTAATAGTAGCTCCCGGCGGAACAGCTAAACGAAATCTGGTTTTTGTCATATCAATACCTCCCAAATCTAGTGATAATCAACAATCTCAATAATATTTGCCACCTGGATCTGTCTTCCATGTTTTTCAAACACTAATCTATAAGGATGAACTAAATCAACCGCATATTGCCCTTTTCTATTGTTCTTTAATGGATGGCATCTGCCAATATGAAATCTAATCATCATTTCGACAGATTCAGCTGCTTTTATTTCTTCCAGCCTTTGAGCTAACTTTAGTGCCATCATATGTCCATAAGTGAGTTCAGCTTCTTTTGAATCCTCACAAACTCTTTCAATCTTCTTATTACCGTATATAATCCTCAAATTATTTCTCCAAAATTTACCTCTTAGGTTAATCGTATTTTAGCAATATCAATTAGTTATGTCAATAATAAAATTACCCAAAAGGTTAATTTTATTCTTGATACTTTTTTTGCTTCATTCATAATCTACGAATAAAACATCACCTTAAGGAAATCTTAAGAAAAAAGGCCTTTTAAAAGCCTTTGCATATAGTTATAATATGTATTTGTATTACAGATGTTTTGGAGGGATTATGAACAGCAAAAAAATAATCAAGTTTGCAAAAAGAGCCATTCCGGTTCTTCTTGGAATATACATATTACTTATCATTTTTGACCTTGTAAAAAACAAGCATACAGACATCGCGGCAGAAGATACAGATGTCCCTGTTCCTGAGGCAATTCAGGAATTTGTTGAAAAATACCCGGAGGCTGCAGAATACGCCGAAAACTACTCAAAATATGCCGGCAAGGACCTTGACGATGATGTAAAAAAAGAAATGAAAAAGAGCTCAATTCCTCTTTTTATTCAATGGGATAAAAAATGGGGATATCGCTCTTACGGCGAAGGATACGTAGGCACTTCAGGCTGCGGCCCCACTTGCCTTGCCATGGTAGCCTGCGGCCTAAAGCAAGATGATTCCATAACCCCAAAGTCGGTCTGCGAATATGCAGATGAAAACGGGTTTTACGTATCAGGCCAAGGCACTTCCTGGAGCCTTATGACAACAGGCGCCGAGCACTACGGTCTTTCATCATCACAAGGCGAGATCTCTGAGCGTTATATACTAGATAACCTCTCAGAAAAATCGCCAATGATATGTTCCATGAAACCGGGAGACTTTACAACATCAGGGCACTTTATAGTTCTGACAGGAATAGATGACAACGGAAAAGTCATAGTAAATGATTCCAACAGCCGCAAAAACAGTGACAAACACTGGGATGCCGCAACTCTCGTCTCACAGATGAAGGGCATTTGGATGTTGTCTCTTGAATAAATATAAAAAACCAAAAGCTTGGCGCAAATATATATCACGCCAAGCTTATTTTTTTCAATAATTCATCAATTAGTCCTGAGTGCTCTTCTTTATAAAACACCGGTATCTTGTTTCCTGCTTCTATTTCGTACTCTGAGCCACCTTTATAATTTTCACCTGTAAACAGGTTTACCCAGGTGCCCTGCGGAATATAGACGCGTCTTCCTGTGGCATTTTCCTTTAGAAGCGGTGCTACAAGAAGTTCTTCTCCAAGAAGGTATTCATCTTCACATCTGACTGCCGCTTCATCTGAAGGATAAACATATACAAGCGGCATCATCATCGGCATGTCTTTTTCTACACACTCTTTTGCCGTATAGATAAGATACGGGATAAGCTTTTCACGTAGCTTATGCCAGTAGCGCATCTCATCAAGAAACTCAGGCGCATTGTAGCTTTCTGCCATATTCCAGGGGCTTCTTTCGTTATTACCATCAGCTCCCGGCATAAGTTCTTTAAACTGGCCGCCGTCAGGCTCTGAGTGCCACTGCATAACAGGGCAAAAACATGCAAACTGGGTAGCTCTTCTGTAAAGATCAAGTGTAGGAAGCGGTCCTGCAAAGCCCGCTATATCAAAGCCCCAGAAAGGAATTCCGGTGGCTGCAGCAGAAAGCCCTGCGCTAAGCACAGAAGCTAATTCCTCATTTTGTGACTGCTGGTCTCCTGCCCAGTATATAGGCACAAGGTGCTGCCCTGAAAACCCCGCTCTGCTAAAGATATTTCTATCTACGCCAACAAATTCCTTATAAGCGGTTGTGTAATCTTTAGCGTATCGGTTTTTGCCTTCTTTTCCCGTAGAACCGTCGGCAAAGATAACATCGTCCTCATAAACAAATTCGCCGCCATCTGTTTTAAAACCGTCAACGCCCATATCAAGAAGATATTTGCGCTTATTAAACCAGCTCTTTTTTGCCGCGGGATTTGTAAAATCAGGTATAAGCGATCCGTCAAACCAGTGCCCTTCAGGGATCCTGTAAGGCGTTCCGTCGGCCATCTTTACACAGAACCCGTGCTCAATGGCGTATTTTTCATCATTTGCATTTTGAACCGTGCCTTTTTCTCCGCCGTTATGCTTTTTATAAACCGGCACCTGCCACAAGATCAGCTTTAAGCCATTATCATGAAGCTTTTTTATCATACCTGCAGGATCCGGCCATGGTCCATCTGAAAAATCAAAATCAGAAAGAGTTAAAACCTCATCCTTTTCCTTTGGGGTATATTTAGCGCCGTTCCAGATGTAAAATGTGGACTCATCACTCCAGGCCTCAAGCACCAGCACGCTTGCAGGAAAATCGTATTTTTGAAGTTTTTCCATCTGCTCTAAAGTTTCCTTTTCGCTGTTCCATCTGTTTGCAGAGATCCAGACCCCAAAGGACCAGTCAGGTGGCAATACGGCTTTTCCAAAAAGCCTCATGTACTCTGAAACAATTTCCTTAGGCGATCCGCTAAACAAAACAAGTTCCGTTTCCTTCTCGCAGTGAACTTCTATTATGTCCTCACCAAATACAAAAGTTGTCTCTTTGTATGTATCGACGTAAAGTCCAAACCCGCTGTCAGTCCAAAAGAAAGGTGCACTGTTATAGGTCTTGTCCCCTTGGAAACAGAACTTCTCAACAACGTTATTTATGACGGTCTTTCCTTTCTGGTTAAGACCGTTGTACTTTTCTCCCATTCCGTAGGCTCCGGAATAGTTCAAGCTGATACAGACTCCATAGTCAGAAGAGCAAATGACCGCCACGCCTCTATTTATCTGTATTTTCTCGTTTACATCCAAAGCTTTGATCTCTTTTTTCACTTCTTATAAATCTCCCATCAACCTTTTATTCCGCCTGCCATCATACCGTTCTTAAAATACTTCTGTGCAAAGATGTAGATGAGAACTATAGGTATCATGGAAATAAGACTTCCTGCCATAAGTACGTTGTATTCTGTGGTATACTGCCCGTTTATGGTGGAAAGTGCTATAGGAAGCGTCATCTTCCCCTGACTTGTAAGCATAAGGAGCGGCCAAAGATAATCGTTCCACGACTCCATAAATGTGGTAACAGAAAGCGTGGCAAGTGTTGGCGCACAAAGCGGAAGCGCCACCTTAAAGTACATACTGAATATAGATGCCCCGTCAATGCTGGCAGCATCAAGGAAATCATCAGGAATAGTCCTCATCTGCTGCACCAGAAGAAACATTGCAAATGGTCTGAAAATTGAAGGAAGCAATACCGAACTATAGGTATCTACAAGTGACAGTCTGTTCATTACCACAAAAAGCGGTATTATGGTTACCTGTGTCGGGATCATCATTGTGGAAAGAAAAATCTTTAAAAGAAGATCCGCTCTTTTAAATGAGATCTTTGCAAAGGCAAAGGCAGCCATAGATGCGGATATAAGGGTAACTACCGTATAAGTAACAGAAATAAACAAACTGTTTCCCACAGTCCTGAAAAAAGCAAATTTAGAAAAAAGCTTTTTGTAAGCATCAAATGAAGGATTCTTAGGTATCCATTCAATCGGGATACTCATCAGCGCTCCTCTTGATTTAAGAGACGTTGAGATCATCCAAAGGAAAGGAAGGATCGCGATGAATGCAATAACAATGCATATCAAATAAAATAAAATTGTCGATAAAGATCTTTTAAACTTCATAATGCACCCACCGTTTCTGACCTCTCATCTGAATCGCTGTACAGATCATAATTATAACAAACAAAAGCCATGATATTGCCGAAGCATAGCCCATCTTAAAGTATCTGAAACCGTATTTGTAAATACGCTCAACAAGTACCTGAGTTGCGCCGTTAGGTCCGCCGTCTGTCATTATCATGATCTGGGTAAAAAGCTGGAAGGAATTTATAAGGCTGACTATAAGTACATAAAAAATAGTAGGTGTAAGAAGCGGAAGGGTTATCTTAGTAAATCTCTTCCATCTTCCCGCTCCGTCTATCTGTGCCGCCTCATAGTAAGAAGTGTTGATTCCTACCATTCCCGAAAGAAGTATAAGCCCAAAAAAGCTCATATCTTTCCAGACAGAAACAAGAACAATGGCAGGCATTGCCCACTTTTCATCAAGCAGCCACCCCGGGCCCTGTATGCCAAATATCTCAAGGATACCGTTAAGTGCCCCAAACTGCGGAGCAAGAATACTCTTCCAGATAAGAGATGCTGCAACCCATGAGGTTAAAACAGGAATATAATATAAAACTCTGAAAACTCCTATCCCCTTCTTTTTTGCAGCAAGAAGAGATGCCACTCCAATAGAGCATGCAAGCATAAGCGGAATATAGATCACAATAAACAAAAGAGTATTGCTAAGTACCTGCCAAAACTCCTTGCCCTTTAAAATATCTGTATAGTTTGCCAGTCCAACAAAATGTTCAGACATGAAACCGGGAGCAAAAAGCATGTCAAGCCCGTTCCAATCGGTAAGACTTATTATAATGGATAAGAACATAGGTACAAAGTAGAAGATAATAAATCCCAAACAGCTTGGAATAATAAACCACAATGCGTTAATGCCCTTCTTTTTCATATCTATCCACCTCTAACATACAATAAATATGCATTAATCAGGGGGCGCGTTTTCGTGCCCCCTTTTTATGCTATAACAAACTTATTTAAGCTTGATCTGTGCTTCGCAGTCTGCCTGTGCAGCGTTAAGTGCGTCTTCAACAGACATTGTACCATCAGCTGCAGCTGCAAGATATTTGCTTATGATATCGCTCATAAGAGCATAATCTTCAATTACAGGAGGCATAACAAGGTAATCAAGACTCTCAAATACAGCCTTTCTGTTATCAGGAGGTGTGATCTCAAGATAGCTTGAAAGTGCGTTCATATCTGCAAGTGCAGGAAGGTCCCAACCTGCTGCAAGTCTGATATCAGCTGATTTTGTGCTTGATGTAAGCCATGAAAGCCATGTTGCTACAGCACCAGGATTCTTTGTGGCAGGATTCATAACTACGCAGTTTGAGAAAAAGTGTGTAGCCTTCTTTGTGCTGCCCGGTTCAACAGCAATATCCCATGCAAAATCACAGTTATCTGTAAATGTCTGGAATGCCCAGATACCTGTAGGGATCATACCAAGACGACCGCTCATAAACATATCCCAGTCGCCCATGCCGCCCTGCTGAAGGGTATTAGGCTGTACATTTGACTCTGTAACTCTGCCCACAAGTGCTTTAGCTGCAGTGATATTTTCAGGTGAATTAATGGTAAATTCTGTCTTGTCTTCGTTAAGAAGAGCACCGCCATACTGAGCTACAACCTTAAAGAATTCGTTGTAAGTAATAGGCTGCCAGATACCAAAGGTATTCTCATCAAGCGCTCTGATCTTTTCAGCTGCATTCTGAAGATCTGCCTGTGTCCAGTCGGATGTAGGATAGCTTACGCCTGCCTTGTCAAAAAGATCCTTGTTGTAGATAAGTACAACGTTTGAAAAGCTCTCAGGTAAACCATACTGCTTTCCGTTTACGTTAAATGCGTTAAGTGCTGTCTGATTGATAGCGCTTGTATCTGCACCTGTGATCTCTGCAAGGAGTCCCTTGTTTGCATATGCAGCAAAGTTCTCGATGTTAAGTTCATAGCAGTCAGGAGCTGTACCGCCTGCTACTCTTGTCTGCATCTGAGTAAAATAATCGTCGTAACCGATAGTTTCAATCTTTACGGTTATATTTGGATATTCCTCATGAAATGCTTCATACATTTTGTTAAGGGTTTCCTCATTACCGCCTGAAGAGTTGAAGTTACAATATGTAATGGTAACATCTTTTGCCACGTCATCAGTCTTTGTTTCATTTGAAGTCTCAGTCTGTCCTGAAGGAACCTTTCCATCAGAAACATCTTTTGTTGCGCTACCACATGCACAGATAAGCATAGAAGCAACAAGCATGATCGATACGATCATAAGTAATCCGGTTTTTCTCATTTGAGTTCTCCTCCGTTCAAATAAAAAAATGTTGATAATTGGTCCCCCTATCGTTTACAATAGAAACGACAGGATCTCATTGAATGGGTTCCTGCTCTTTCGCGATTTGTACTAACTTTAGCGAGGCGGTGCAAATCGCTTTTTCTTATTTTAAGATCTTAACAGAACCTCGTTCAACAAGCTGCAGAGGCAATATTTCCTCCTGCTTTGAAAGCTTTGGGTTTGCTATATGTGCAAGCAGTAATTCAACTGCCTTCTGCCCTTTTAATGATATCTGCTGTTTTATGGTCGTAAGCCCCGGGTTCATATACTTTGCCATCTCTATATCATCAAAACCGATAAGAGAATAATCATCAGGAACCCTGACTCCTTCTTCATAGAAGCCCTTCATGGCTCCTATGGCAAGGATATCGGCTGCCGCCACAACGCCCGTTACGGGAAGCTTAGACTCCACAAGGTGCTTTGCAAGAATGATGCCGCTTTCAAAATCAATCTGTCTTTCAAATACATATTTTTTTTCAAATTGAACACCAAACTCTTCAAGTGCCTCTTTATACCCTTGCAGTCTCTTTTTCATAACGCCGTTTTCTTTAACCTGTCCTACAAAAAACGCTATATCTTTGTGACCGCATTCAAGCATATACTTTGTAGCCATATAACTTCCGTAAGCATCATCAATATGGATGTTATGATAATAATGATCGTTACAATAGCTATCGATAAGCACTATTGGGATCTGGGTTTTTTTCATCTCCTGATAAAACTCATCGGGATACATTCCGATCACTATCACCCCGTCAAGGTTTCTCTTCTTTGCAAGAGAAAGATAGTTCTCATTGGCTTCAGTTGCAGAAAGAAGAATGTGATAGCCTTGCAGTCTGGCGTAGTATTCTATACTTCCAAGTATCTCGCTGTAAAATGAGTTTTGAAGCATAAGCCTGTCTCCCGGCTCAGTCTGTGGGATAACAACACCTATCAGCTTTGAATCTCTTACGCTAAGGCTTCTTGCCGCAAGATCCGGTATGTAATCCAGTTTTTCGATAGCTTCCATAACACGTTGCTTTGTATCTTCAGATATTGCTTCTTTTCCGTTCAATACATAAGAAACAGTAGCCGGAGATACGCCGGCTTCCCGGGCAACATCTCTCATAGTAACTCTAGTCATATAACCTCCGGATAAATTACTTAACCGCTTAAGTAGTTTTCGTATAAATAATAACCATAAAATTCTTGTTTGTCAATCTTTTTTTGGTAAATTTTACAAAATATCTTGACTATCTACCAAAAATCAGTTAAAACTATGGTAGATATTTATTTAACCGTTTAAGTGTTTTTATTAATGTTTGATCAAAAAAGGAGATCGTATATGGATCGCTATATTCCTACCGGCAATGAGATGATCTCTCTTCCTTCAATAAACGAAGAGAATGCTTCCATTGAGTCACTTACCTTTTTAACAATGCAATATAAAGGACTTATTGAGCTTAGCGGCACAAAAGAAGCTTCTCTTTTCGTTCCGTTTTTTATTGTAAATGACAGCAACGAAAGTTTCTGCAAGATAACAAAAGCAGAGCGCATAAACTACTGGATCCCGCATTTTTCAGGTGAATTTGATGGCGGAACCTTTGAAATGACTGTGCTTACTCCTGTAAAAGAACGAGGCTTTGCTGTAAAAATGACTGTTCATGCAGATAAAGACATTACCATAAAGTATGGTCTTAAGGGAAACTGGAGCAATGCAAGGCACTGCGTTAACGAATCCAAAGAGCTTACAGGAAAAAAATCCGTATTTAGAAGCAACTGGAATAACGGCCCTGTATTTAATTTCGATACGGGTCTGCCTCTCTTTGCTTTTGCTCCCATGACTGATACTGCATGTGCCAATTCATATGGTGAAAACGGTTCTTCCATCTGGTACAGAATTGAAAAAGAAGAAGAACTTACTGCAGGCAGTTCCTCCTCTCTTACCGTATTTTGGGGCTTTGGCTTTGAAGAGGTAGCATCCGTAACAAGCGCAAAAGAGATGCTAAGAAGAGGCTTTGAATATGAGCTTGATAAAACCTCATCTTTCCTTAAGAAACGCATAAAGGTTTTACAAACTCCTGCTCTCACAAAGCTTTACAATACCAATCTTTTCTTCTGTATCTTCTATTCAACAGGCATAACACTTGATACAGAGGAGCTTATCTGCGCAACCAGCAGGTCGACAAGGTATTATGTAAGCGCCGCTTACTGGGACAGAGACACCCTTTTATGGGCTTTCCCCGCCATTCTTGACGCAGACACAAAGCTTGCAGGAAATATTCTTGATTATGTATTTACCCGTCAAAGAAGAAATTTTGGTGTTCACTCAAGATTTATAGACGGAGTTATGTTAGAACCGGGGTTTGAACTTGATGAGCTTGTTGCTCCTGTCATTGCTCTTTCATCGTATGTAAGAGTCTCAAAAGATACGGATATCTTAGAAGAAAGCTACATTAAGGCCGGCATAAAGCAGATACTTGCTTCTCTTTCAGAGGTAAAGGCAGAAAACACCGATCTTTACTCCACTTTTTTACAGCCAACAGATGATGAGATAGTTTATCCATACCTTACTTACGATAACATGCTTGTATGGAAGACCTTTGCCGAGCTTAAATATCTTGACAGTTTTACCGGCTGCAGGAATTCTGCTCTTTACGATGAAAAATGCGCAAATATCCGCGATGCCATCTACAATAACTGTATTTATAAAAATGAAGATGGCAAAGAGTTTTTTGCCTGGTCTGTAGACCTTAAAGGGCATTATGATATTTATGACGAGCCCCCGGGTTCTTTACAGACTCTTCCTTACTACGGTTTTTGCGATAAAAGCGATCCAATATGGTTAAATACAACTGAGCTTATACGCTCCCCTAAATACGAACTAAGCTTTGCGGGCAACCCAATAGCAGAGATAGGATGCCGTCACGCACCATATCCATGGGTTTTAAGTCTTTGTAACAGCCTTATCTCAGGTCATGAAGATACGGCTCTTAAGGAGCTTGAGATCATAAAGATGGACAACGGTATAGCATGCGAAAGCGTTGACCCTGTCACAGGTGAAAGCACTACGGGTGATGCTTTTGCAACCTGTGCCGGCTTTCTTTGCCACAGTCTGCTTACAGCCTGCAAAAACATAACGACCAAAGGTGATAATTAAATGAGAAACGATCTTGTATTGGAACCCCTTAAAATAACAGGGGAATCCGATCTTTGGGAAGACGACTTTTCAGAGAGTATATTTTTTGCAGGTAATGGACGCATGGGAGTACGCGGTTATCTTTCTCTGGAAGAAAAAGAACGAAAAACAGCAAAAGGACTTTATATGGCAGGTATATTCGGAGAGATCAAACCCGGCATAACCGACCTTGTAAATCTCCCAACCCCCGTTTACGATAAGCTCCTCATAAACGGAACCGGAGCAAAACTTTACTCCAAGATAATTAGAGAATACAATCTTGCATCAGGAATGGTCAGCTTTTGCTTTACCCTTGGTGTTAACGAGGCTTCCGTAACCGTAAGACAGGAAAGGGTTTTTGATATCACAAATCCTTCTTTATTTGCCCAAAGGACCGTGTTTACATCCCTTGCAAATACCGACATCAGCCTCACACTTACAAGCGGTATCTCGCCATTTTCCTGCAACTGCCCTATCCCTGACGACCAGGTAAAAAGCAACGACGAGACAATAAATCTTGCGCTTTTATCCGGTTCAAAAGCAGAAGGAACCACGATTTTCGCTGATTACGATATAAAAGGCACCGGTCTTAAGGTAAGCGAGAATGTAGAATTTACCATAGACCGCGAATTTACTTTCAAAAAAGCAGGTGATACGCTGCTTGACTTTACTTTTGACCTTCCGGCAGGAAAAAGTATTTCGGTAGACAAGATAACAACAATCCTTTCAAGCAGAGACGCCGATCCTCGCATCAAAAAAGAGGAAAAAGTATCTTATGAAGAGCTGCTTTCCCGCCACAGTGCTGAGTTTAACCGGATCAGTACAAATTACTCCAAAAATGTTAAGATAACAGACCCGGAGCTTTTATCTGCGTTAAACTATTCCATGATGCAACTTATCATGAACTGCAGCTCAGGCGATCCTACGGTAAATATCGGTGCAAGAGGCATAAGTCACGGAAGATACAAAGGCTGCTACTTCTGGGATACAGATATATTCATGCTTCCCTTTTACCTTAAAAACGATATTAACGCAGCCAAAAACCTCTGTCTTTACAGGATAGGCATGCTGCCTGCCGCAAAGGAACATTCAAGAAAAATGAACACGAAAGGTGCAAGATACCCTTGGATGTCGGCTCTTGACGGCAGTGAGCAATGTGAAACCTGGGATATAGGCTGCAGTGAACTGCACATAACAGCAGATGTTGTCTATGCTATAGATAATTATTGCAAAACATCAAAAGATGAAGATTTTTATATCAGCAAAGCAGCTGAAGTATACGTTGAAACAGCCAGGTTTTGGGCTTCAAGATACACATGGGATAAAGGCGGTAAAAAAGCCGATCTGCTCTTTTGCAAAGGTCCCGACGAATATTGCGGCATAACAAACAACAACCTCTTTACAAACATTATGGTTATGCACAATTTAAAACTTGCGATAAAAGCTGCAAAAGATCTTAGAGAAAAAAATGGCGACACCTACAAAAGGTTAAATATTTCAGATAAAGAGATATCAGACTGGGATAAGCTTTTTAATGCCATCGTGATCCCGAAAGACCCTGATACAGGGCATCTTACGCAAGATGAAACCTTTCACCTGCTTGAAGAAGTTGATATCAGTTCCATAAAGCCAAATGACGAGGCAAGCTATCACACCGTTTGTTTTGACAGGCTTCAAAGATATAAGGTTATTAAACAGGCAGACGTGCTTCTTATAATGACAAGGTTTCCGGAGCTTTTCACAAAAGAAGAAAAGCTTCAGGCCTGGGAAGACTTTGAGCCTCTCTGCCTTCACGATTCAACCTTAAGTTTTGCAAGCCATGCGCTTTTTGCTCTTCAAAACGATCTAAAAGATGAGGGTATGGATTACTTAAAAAAAGCGCTTCTTCTTGATCTCAGAGACATAATGAACAACACCGGACATGAAGGGCTGCATCTTGCAAATATGGGCGAAGCCTGGTCCGCTGCAATGACTTTATAAGGATATAATTAACAGATCGCAAAAAGGATAAGAGCCCTGCGAAGGTTAACCTTCGCAAGGCTCTTTTTATGGTTATCAGTTGAGGAGAAAATTAATCAAGTTCTACGGCTCCTGTGTAGAGAGCATAATATCTGCCCTTCTTTTCAAGGAGCTCTTCGTGGGTACCACGCTCTATGATTTCGCCGTGTTCAAGTACGCAGATAAGGTCTGCATTTCGAACTGTTGAAAGTCTGTGGGCGATAACAAACGTGGTCCTGTTCTTCATAAGTCTTTCCATACCGTGCTCGATATGGCGCTCGGTACGGGTATCGACAGAGCTTGTAGCCTCATCAAGTACAAGGATAGGTGCCTTGCTGATAGCGGCTCTTGCTATGTTAAGAAGCTGTCTCTGGCCCTGGGAAAGGTTTGCGCCGTCTCCGGTAAGCTCTGTGTCGTAGCCGTTTGCAAGTCTCATGATAAACGAGTGAGCACTTGCAACCTTTGCTGCTTCTATTACCTCTTCGTCTGTTGCATCAAGACGACCGTAACGGATATTTTCCATAACGGTACCTGTAAAGAGGTGTGTATCCTGAAGTACCATAGCGATATTGCTTCTTAAGGAATCCTTTGTATAATCCTTTATCTCCTTGCCGTCAATTATGATCTTTCCTTCGTTTATATCATAGAATCTGTTAAGAAGGTTTGTAATTGTGGTCTTACCCGCACCTGTAGATCCGACAAAAGCGATCTTCTGGCCCGGTTTTGCGGTAAGTGATATATTTTTAAGGATAGTCTTGTCAGGATCATAACCAAAGGTAACGTTCTTAAGCTCAACTTCACCTGTTATATTCTTCATCTCTACCGCATTTTCTTTATCTGCAAGTTCAGGCTTTTCATCAAGAATAGCAAATACTCGCTCTGCGCCCGCAAGAGCTGAGAAAATGGTGTTAACCTGCATAGAGATCTCATTTATAGGTCTGTTAAACTGTCTTGAGTAGTTTGCAAATACGGTAAGTTCACCGATGGTAAGGTGACCAAGGCCGCAAAGCGCACCGCCCACCATAGCTATAATACAGTATGTAAGCTGGCCAAGGTTGCCCATGATAGGGAACATAACGCCACCGATAAACTGTGCTCTTATCTGTTTGCCCTTAAGATCGTCGTTAAGGTAGTTAAATTCTTCTATTGCCTGGTCTTCGTGGCAGAATACCTTTACGATCTTCTGGCCGTTAACAGTCTCTTCGATATAACCGTTTACCGCACCAAGGGCTGCTTGCTGAGCCTTAAATGCCTTACGGCTCTTACGGCTTATTGTGCCCACCGTAAAGAGCATAACAGGAAGCATAAATACTACGATAAGAGTAAGGTAGATGTTCATCTTTATCATAAGGAACAAGGTACCTATAACGTTTATAGCGCCCGAAAAGAGCTGAGTTATGGTGCTGTTAAGCATCTCTCCCACCGCATCCACATCATTTGTAAAGCGGCTCATAAGCTCGCCGTGATTGTTTGAATCGTAAAACCTTACAGGAAGGGTCTGTATATGCTCATAAAGCTCGTTACGAAGCTTTTGAAGAGCGTTCTGCGAAACACTGATCATTATTCTTGCCTGAACATAGGTAAGAACTACGCTGATAATGTAAATACATGCAAGCAATACAAGCTGGCTTGCAAGACCCGCAAGATCTCCGCGGCTTCCGTCAGTCGGAGCTATGTATTTATCGATAAGCGGTTTAAGCATATATGAACCAAGGAGCGTACATCCTGTATTTAAAAGAACACAGATAAGTGTGATCACTACCTTGATCTTATCTTTGCCAATGTAGGAAAAAAGTCTCTTTATGGTTCCTGAGATATCCTTTGGTTTTCCTCCAAAGCCGCCTCTTGGACCTCTGCCGCCGCCCTGGACCATACGAGGATCCATCTTCTGATACTTTCTCTTTATCTTTTCAGCTCTTGTAAGCCTCTCGCTTACTTCGGCCTTTACTTCTTTATTTTCACCTGCAGGAGGATTTTTCATGTTGTTATCCATTATGCGGTCACCTCCTTGTCCATCTGTGAAGAGTAGATCTCGCGGTATTCCTCGCAGGACTTCATAAGTTCGTCGTGAGTTCCCATACCTACGATCTTTCCTTCATCCACAACGATTATCTTGTCTGCATTTATAACAGAAGAGATACGCTGAGCAATAATAAGCTTTGTGGTGTCTTTTAGATCTGTCTTAAAGCTTTCTCTTATCCTTGCCTCTGTAGCTGTATCTACAGCGCTTGTGCTGTCGTCAAGAATAAGGATCTTAGGCTTTTTAAGAAGAGCTCTTGCTATACAAAGACGCTGCTTCTGACCGCCTGATACGTTAACACCGCCCTGACCAAGCTCAGTTTCATATCCTTTTGTAAAGCTTTCAACAAAATCATTTGCCTGAGCTGCGGATGCCGCGTTTTTAACCTCTTCAAACGAAGCGTTTTCATCTCCCCACTCAAGGTTTTCCCTGATGGTACCGGAGAAAAGCACGTTCTTTTGAAGCACCATACCTACGCCCTTACGAAGATTTTCAAGGGTGTATTTCTTAACGTTTACGCCGTCAACAAGTACCTCGCCCTCATCCGCATCATAAAGTCTTGGGATAAGCTGAACCATACTTGATTTGCCGGAACCGGTAGAGCCGATGATACCGACTGTACTTGCAGGTTCTGCCGTAAAGCTGATATCGTAAAGAACCTTTTCTTCTCTGTTCTTATAGTATTTGAATGAAACGTTCTTAAATTCGATCTTTCCTTCTTTTACCTCAAGGCTTGCATCAGCATCCGGCTCATTTGCAAGGTCAACCTTGGCATCAAGCACCTCGTGGATACGTCTTGCGGAAGCAAGGGCACGGGAGCCCGAAAGAATAACCATGGCAAGCATCATAAGTGACATAAGGATCTGAATGATGTATGTGGTAAATGCTGTAAGATCGCCGACAGGCATATCTCCCGCAATTATCTGCTTTCCGCCAAACCATACAACCGCAAGAGTCGTAAAGTTCATAAGCATTGTCATAACAGGGGAAGCATAGATAACGATCTTAAATGCGTTTATAGAACTGTTCTTAAGATCTGCATTGGCATCGTTAAACTTTTTCTTTTCCACATCGTTACGTACAAAAGATTTGATAACTCTGACGTTTGTAAGACCTTCTTCTACCGTGTTGTTAAGAGCATCGATCTTCTTTTGCATGATCCCGAATCTTGGGAAGCCTACTTTAATGATAAATACCTGTAAAATGATAATAAGCGGGATAACTGCCGCAACTATAAGTGCAAGCTGTTTGTTCATCCTTATTGCCATAAACAGACCGCCGATAAGCATACCCGGGCTTCTAAGGAGCATTACAAGGCCCATACGCACGGTATTCTGAAGCTGAGTGATATCGTTTGTAAGTCTTGTAACAAGAGAACCTGTGGTAAATGCGTCGATGTTTGCAAAGGAATATTCCTGAACCTTGGCAAAAGAATCTTTACGAAGGTCTGCCGCAAAGCTTACGGCCGCCTTTGTATTAAAATAACTTCCGCCGATGGCACCAAACATCATAAATGTTGCAAAAAGGATCATTCCCACGCCGACAGTAATAATGTATCCTGTTCCTTTTCCGCCCTTGATTCCCTCATTGATAATAAGAGAAAAAAGATATGGCATAGCCACCTCACCTACAATCTCCGTAAGCATGAGGATAGGTCCCAAAATAAAATACCTTATATGAGGCTTTACATATTTCCAGTAAAATTTCATTTAAAGCTTTTCCTCCTTTTTTTCTACTTTTTTTGAATAATCCACATCTGCCAAAAGATCAACCTGCTTCTGGTATTTTTCAAGAAGCGTAACAAACGTCGTAAGCTCCTCTTCTGTAAATCCCTTTACAATATCTTCATCAATGGCATTCATGATAGCAAAACCGTATTCCATAGCCTGCTTACCTTTTTCGGTGCTTTCTATGTTGTTAATACGATTGTCCTGCTTATCCATAGTCCTTTTAACGAGACCATCTGCTTCCATCTTTTTAAGAGTAGTGGCCATAGTAGACGTGGTAACCCCCATAATACCCGCGATCTCCTTTTGAGACATGGCACCCTCGTGATGGTTTAGTATTGCAAGGATACGCTGCTGAACAGCGGAATAATCGAGTTTTTGCATATTATTGTCTATAACTCGCCTCTTGCAATGTTCGATGATATGAAAAAGGTGACTGACCTTATGTCTCGGCGAAAGGCTGTTGTACCATTTTTCCCAGTTCATAAAATACGATCTTCCTTTCTAAATTTTCTGAAAGTTTAATCTCAAACATTTTGAAAGCTGATAATTTGAGTTCAAATGATTTGACTTCGGATAGTTTGAGTTCAAACTAATTTACTAGAATAATAACACCTCTTTAAGATTATTGCAAGTACTTTTTGCTAAAATCTTAAAGAGGTGCTTATTTAGGCTATTTCTTCGGATTTTTCAATCTTATAGTTCTCTGCCTGTGTCATAAAGAGCTTATAATACAGGCTTTCTGTCTTTTTCATAAGATTTTCATGTGTATCGTAATCAGAAATGCTGCCGCCGTCTATTACAAGGATACGGTCACAGAACACAGATGAGGACATTCTGTGTGAAATATACATAGCAGTCTTATCTTCCACAAGGGAGTTAAACTTTTCGTATACTTCGGCTTCAGCTATTGGGTCAAGCGCTGATGCAGGCTCATCAAGTATAACAAGCTCTGCAGGCTTATAAAGCGCTCTTGCGATAGCGATCTTCTGGCTCTGCCCACCGCTCATCTCGATGCCGTCCTCATCATAGTCTTTACCGAATCTCGAGTAGATTCCGTCTTTTAAGGAATCGATCTTTTCGCGCATGCCAACTTCATCGATTATCTTTAAGATCTTTTCTTCCTCTTCTTTTGTATTTTCCATCTTGCAGGAAATGTTTTCCGCTATGGTAAAGTTAAAAAGCTTGTAATCCTGGAAAATGGCGGAAATGCTGTTCATATAGGATTTGTAATCATAATCGTATATATCTTTGCCATTTATAAGGATCCGCCCGGAATCTGCCTTATACATTCTGCAGATAAGCTTTACAAGAGTGGATTTTCCGGCACCGTTAAGACCTACGATAGAAATCTTCTCGCCTCTGTTTACTTTAAAGCTGATATCAACAAGTGTTGGCTTTTCAGCCTTTGGGTATGTAAAGGTAACATTTTTAAACTCAAGGGAATCTATGCTTCCCTTAAATTCCTCGCCGCCCTCCTGCTTTACTTCCTCAGGAAGCTGCATAAACTCAAGATACGGAGCAAGGTAAATCAGCCTTGTCATAAAGTTTACCACCTCTTCGCCAAAGGCCTGAACGCCTGACGCAAACTTAACCGTTGAAGAAACGTACATGGTAAGGGAACCGATGGAGATCATGCGTCCGAAGGTGTCGGTAAATGTACGAATACCAACGTAAAGGTATGAAAGCGCCGAAACAAGCTCGCTTATAACACCCATAAGCCCTAGAGAAAAACCGATGGTGCTAAATACATCCTTGAACTTATCGCATGTAAGCTCGTTATCTCTTCTTATGGCATCTGTAACTATCGGCTCAAGGTCGTAAAGCCTTATTTCTTTCTGTGCCTTTGCTTCCATGGCAGTACTGAAATAATAGCCAAATCTTCTGTTTATCGGGATTATCTGCTGCTGTATAAATGCCATCTTCTTACTCATAAGTGCATATGAAAGAAGTGAAAGCCCTGAGGCAACAAGCACAAGGACTATAAGTACAGGACCAAGGGTAAGCATTATGGAAGCAAGTCCTATAAGAGTAACAAGCTGCGTAAGTGCCTGCGCTGCACCTCTGATACTTCCCGCAATTGCATTCTGGTTATGTATGGCAAATACCGCTCTTTCTTTAAGGTCAAGATAATATGGGTCTTCAAGATATGAATACTCGATATTCATGATCTTTTCAGCCATCTTCTCTTCAAGCATATTTGCCACATATTCTCTCTTTACCGTAAGATACCTTGTTAAGGTATTTTCGATAAATTTCACAAGAACATTGTTAAGTACCGCAAGACCGCCAAAAAGCAGCAGCATCTCAGGTCTTTTTGCCCCTAAAAGCTCATCGATAAGAAGCTTTGGGATGATTATGTTAAGTATTATCTTTCCGCCTGATATTATTGAATTTAAAACAAGTACCAGGATATATAAAGGAGAAACCTTCCAGGTAAGCTTAAATAAATGAGCTAATTTTTTCATGCTGTTGCTCCCTCCTCCTGATAATATTTTCCCTGAACCACAAACATGTCGTAGTAGGTACCCTTCTTTTCCATAAGTTCCTCGTGGGTGCCGTACTCTTTTACGCCGGTTCCGTCAAAAAGAGCAATGTGGTCACAGAATCTCGTACTTGCAAGGCGGTGAGAAACGTAGATGGCCGTTTTGCCTTCCACAAGTCCTGAGAAGCTTTCGTAGATCTCAGCCTCTGCAAGTGCGTCAAGAGCCGCTGTAGGCTCGTCCATTATAACTACAGGAGCATCCTTATAAAGTGCCCTTGCTATTGCAAGCTTCTGACGCTCGCCGCCTGAAAAATCGGTTCCGTTCTCATCTATGACTTTTAGCATCATCTGGTCAAGGCCTTTCTCAAAACTCTTAACCTTATCTCCAAGGCCAACCTTTTCAAGTGCTTCCATTACTCTTGCATCATCCACATTTTCTCTGCTGCAGGCAACATTTTCGCGAATGGTAAATGCCAGGATATTAAAATCCTGAAAAACAGTTGAATATAAGGCATACAGGTTTTCTTTCTTAAGGTCGTTTATGTCCACGCCGTTAATGTAGATGTGTCCCTCATCAGGCGCATAAAGTCCGCACATTAGCTTAACAAGAGTTGATTTTCCGGCACCGTTTACACCAACGATGGCAAGCTTCTCGCCTTTATGAATGGTAAATGAGAAATCTTTAAATATATCCTTATCTGTATGAGGATATCTAAAGGTCACGTGGTCAAAGACTATCTCTATAGGGCCATCAAGAGGAAGCTCTTTATCTCCCTCTGTAAGGAGCTTATCATCAAGGAGCTTAAACATTGCATCAACATACTCGCCCTCATTACGAACAAGCATAAGGTTGTCGCCAAAAAGGTTAAGTACCTCCGAAAAGCTTACCATAAGCGCTGTGTACATGGTAAAGCTGCTTATAGGCATTCCTGCTACCGCCTTTTTTATAAGGATGTAGTACATGCACACATTTGTAAGGAGCAGGGTAAGTATGCCAAGAAGGCCAAGGACATACTTTCTATTTTCCACCATTCCAAAAAGCTTAACGTATGCATTTATCTCGTATTTTAAATTGTCTAAAAGTCTTTTTCTGAAATTAAAGATCCTAATATCTTTTCCGAAAGAAAAGTCCTGGCTTGTTTTCTTAAAATACTCTTTTCTTCTGCTTGCCCCCGCTATCTCTTCTTTCTTTGAATACTCAAAGTCGTGAGTCTTTGCAGAGACAAACATGAGCGTAAGCCAGTGGATTATGGCAAGAGCAAAAATCGCAGGATGTAAGCCTATAACCATAACGCTCATGACAATGATTACTATAAATCTTGCCGGGATCTTGGTGAACTTATCTATAATGCCCTCTACACCGTTATCATTGCTGTTGCCGGCGTTTAAAGCCTTATCATTCTTTTCCCAGAATGTGGCATCTTCCACATTTTTGTAATCCATGGTCTGAAGAACCTTACTTGTAAGAATAAGATAGCGCATACGCATACGCATGTTGTCTGCGCTTATACGCTGCGTAAGATAGGAAGAAAAGAATGTGACAATACCTGCACATAAAAAATAGATCGCCATAACCTTTACTAGCGGCCAAGCTGCATCCTTGCCGTATTTTTCAAGTGTTCCTATGGCGACCTTTGGTAAAAAGATCTCTTTAAAAGGAAGCACAGCCATAAAGATGGCAGTAAGTACCATCCAGAAAAGCTGACTTCTCTTCTCATTGTAAATAAAGCGTATAAGTCTTAAGACTACGCTAAATACGTTGTATTTTTCCCTCTTCAAAATACTTTACTCCCTCTGATATATAATATTGTTTACCGATTTAACTCGGCGAAGTATAGTATATCATGGGTTATTTGGTTATACAACATACTTTTGCTATTCTAATTTGTTTTTAATTACATATGTACCAGGTACATATGTAATTTTTTTACACAGGTACCTGGTACATATGTTATTCCAGTTCAAAACCGGCAAATTGTAAAAATCCATCCCCCGCAAAGGTAAAATACAGCGCGTTTACGCCGTCAGGCAGAGTGATGTCTTCATAGTCCTTTTTCCATACATTTGCATAGCCAACAGGTATCCTGCCAATGACTTCACCCTTGTAATTTGTTCGAACCTCCACAAAGCCCTTTGCGTAGCCCATGGTGGTAACGCCGATCCTCTTTACGCCCCTGCAGTCAAAGTACTTGTAGCCTGCAGTAGCGGAATTTCTCATGTTAGCAATATATGCAAGGCATTCCTGTCCGTCTCCACCTTCCTGGGTTACCTTTGGGAAGCGGTCGTCCATAAAGCCTGACCAGGGCACGTAGGTAACAGGAATATCTGTAAAAAGGTTGCAGCAGATATATGCAGGATACTCGCCTTTGCCGGGAAGCGCCTTAAGACCGCCGCAGCTTGTCATCTGTACCTGAGGAATAGTGCCGTCTGCATTTACGATTATCTTTTCAAAACACCCCTGTCTTGAATAGTTCGTTCCGTTTGTATGTCTGTGGTAAAAGACAAACCAGTCTTTTCCGATCTGAACGATGCTGCCGTGATTATTTGCTGTGTAGTATGCACACTCATCCGCCGGCTTATACGTGTCAATGCCGATATCGCCGCCGCTAATGATAACCCCGCCATACTTAAAACCGGCCTTTGGGTTCTTGCTTACCGCATAGCAAAGCTCGTGGCAAACCTGAGAAGAATATACAAAGTAGTAGGTATCTCCTATTTTTCTGATGGAGGGAGCCTCAAAAAAGGCGTGGTTTTCAAAGCCTGTTCCTTCGCTGTAGCAATTGCCCGGGGCAATAAATACAGGCTCTTCTTCTACCGTAAGCATATCAGGGCCAAGAACGGTGCACATGGCGCCGTGTCTGCTTGTATCTCCCATGGCACAAAAACCGGTATAAAGGTAGGTTTTATCACCTTCCGTAAGAACTCCGGGGTCAAACTGCGGCTCGTCTCCTTCCTTTTCTCCAAGCCTTGTGCCATCTTTATAATGCACATAACCGTAAAACTCATACTTTCCCGCAGGTGTATCGCTTACGCAAACCGACACAAAACCCACATTTGAAAGTACATAATAAAGATAGTACCTTCCGTCAGGTCCAACCGTAACATCAGGTGCGTAAAGATTTCCCTGAAGGTCCGTATTATACGGGTCCTGGTCCTTTCTGTAGATAACGCCCTCGTAACGCCAGTTTCCAAGGTCATTTACGGGCGCCGACCAGCACACATAATCTCCCATACAGTACACGCATCCGTTAAATCTGTCATGTGACCCGTATACATACACTCTGTCGCCAAACACATACGGCTCGCCATCAGGTACATATTCCCACGACGGTAAATACGGATTTTTAACATAATTTTCCATAAAATGATCCTCCAATGATTTATAATGAAGTTCTGCTCCATGCTTCGCATGTCCAGAACAAAGATGTCCCTAAGCCTGAAACCGAGTTTCCGGCAAAGGGTCATCTTTACATATGTAAAAATTCTTTATTGTTTTCAAGAAGGTCGTAGATCCCGTCTTCAGAAAGAACTCCCCTCTTTATTCCTTTTGGGACTTTGCCGTTTTCATCAGCTTCAAAATCTGCCTTAAAGTCAGGGCTTTCGTAATAATCTGAAAGGTTTTTGATCTCAGATTGAAATTCAAGAAGTTCTTTTGCGCTGCCCGGAAGCGCCTCAATTAGTTCTAAAGCCCTGTCAAAGACAGCCTCCATTTCCATAATGCGCACTATCCTTTCAAACACCGTCTTAAACCTTTTTAAATTAAATATCATAAATGAAAACTTTTCGCCGTCAGCCATATTAAAAGAAACAATAGGCAAAGCTTTCATGTAGGAAAAGCTAACAATCTCAGTATACGGTATCCTTAGATTCCTGAACCTTGCTTCCACAGTTACCTTATTTGTCCTGTAGGTCATGCTCTTATCATCAAAAAACAGAGCGCCTCCAAGAAGACCATAGTGGCAGAAACTGCAAATAAATGGCACGATCCCTTTTTTATTGCCGGCCATGATAATCCCTCCCCATTTTCTATCAAATTTTGATCACAACTTTGTTTCTTCCTGTTTCTTTAGCCTCATAAAGAGCCTCATCCGCTCTTTTTACAAATGATTCCGGATCATCACCCGGGCGAAACTGCGTTACTCCAAAGCTCATGGTTACATGTCTTGCGGTAACAAAGCAGTTTTCATCGATCTTTTTTCTAATGAATTCCGCAAAAGCAGCTGTTTCCTTTGCATCAGCATTAGGCAGGATACATATAAATTCCTCTCCGCCCCAGCGCCCGAAAATGCGGCCTTCATACAGTTCGTCCTTTATAAGATTTACCGTAGCCCTTAATACAAGATCTCCCACATCATGTCCGTAAGTGTCATTGATGTTTTTAAAATGATCTATATCCATAAAGATAATACCTGCAGGAGTTTCTCCGTTTCCGCATATCTGTATGGTCTCATCAAGTTTATGTTCAAGCTCCCATCTGTTATAGATCTTTGTGAGCCTGTCGGTGTAGGCAACTTTTCCAAGTTCCTTATTGGATTCCTGCAGTTCTTCCGACATCTTCTCAAGGAAATGAAGGATTCTTTCCGTAAATGGGATATACTCCCTCTCATCCTCTTTTTCATCGGATTTATCTTCCTTAACGCAAGGCCTGATCATGTTTTCAATTCCGTCATCTTCAGAAAGCCCCACTGCCACAAGGGCGCTATTAAGCACGCCGCCCATAGACCCCATTATAAACACTTCGGCATACCCTACGGATGTAGCAGCCTGAGGTGCATAATCCATGAAACAGCTTATTTCTCTTTGTGCCATATTTTTCAGAAATCGAACTCTATTGCCGCATTCAAAAAGAAGTACCGCTTCAGGCTCAAATTCTTTAAGTCCATTAACCGAATGTTCCACAACCTTAAACAGGTTATCCGGATCTCCGTATGAAAGCCTGAAAGAATCTCCCTTATTTACATCTGCAGTAAAGATTATCTCCCCGTTTTTTCCGCAGCCCGACGGAACCCTTGCGAGCATGCACTCTCCTTTTCCAAACACAAGCGGAAATTCGCAAACATTCTGAACAAAATAATTATTAGGGGTAACGTTAAGATATTTATGATAGACTTCCACCGCCGGCTTTCCATCGATGGTAGTTACGATATTATCGTCTTCTGTTCCTGTAATACGCATCTTTTTGCCTATTTCCTTAAATCCAAGGCAGTTATCCATAAAAAGACGTAAAGAATCACTTATAAATATTATGGCAACTATACCGTTTGGATAGGCCTTATCTCCGTACACTTTTGCCGTATTAAGAGCCCTGATGCTGCGCCCTGCCTTTGCCCCGAACACCGGAAGCTCATGGTGGCTGAACTCATCTGTAAATGTATGGATTATGTTGCTGTTACAGGAATAATTAAGCATAATACATCTTGCCTGAGGGACAACAAAAAGGCCGCTGTCGATGATACGGCCCGCTTCAAAGCCCGTAGACTCGCTCATATCAAAAGAAAGTTCAAGAAGGGTGGTTTTTTCAAAATATGTAACATTAAGTTCAATAGGTCTGTGACTGATATCGTACTTATCATCCGCGATATTTGCACATGTAATACCTGTAAGGCACGCCCTGTCAAGGTTTTCTCTGATATATTCCACGTACAGATCGTCATCCGCATCGGTCTTAGGATTATTTAGCTGTATAAGCACGCCTCGTGATGAGGTATATTCCGGACTGTCTTTAATCTGAGTAACAATCGTCTCAAGTTCACCAAACTCATGAAAAAAATACTTTCTCTGAATCATACTACCCCCCTAAGTTTTTCACTCTCATACAGATAATTATATTATTTCTTCATCGTCAAAACAAGCAATTTTGACATTATGGCTACGCCTTCTTCTTCCCCTTTACACATGTACCTGGTACATATGTAACGTGGAGATAGGGAGCGACCGCGCCAGGGATTTGTTCGACGCGAAGAGTTTTTTCGTGGGCAACTGCCCCGTGGATGGGTGGAATATGTACTTTCCCGGGTAGGAAGATAGTTTAAGGAATGTGAGCCTTGAAGGGCTTGCCCTGAAAGGAAAGACACAAAAGAAGGGACATTGAAACAACTGTTTCAAAATGGCCCTTTTTTGTGTCGACACCTGACAAACGCAGTTTGGCAGGTCACATTCCGTATTTCTGTTTACATCCCATCCCGAGAGCCGTCGGTAACGCCCGACGGTCGAGAGGGGTTAACTTGCCCTAAGAAAAAATGATGAGAGGAGAAAAATCCCGCCCGGCAGGGAGCGACCGTCCCCTCCCAAAAGCACCTTAGGTCAGCCAAGTCTGCCGGAGATGGCATTTCTCATGAATTCCTCCTGCTCATCAAGGAAGGCGTCACTTAGGGCCGCATTAAGGCTGTCATCAAAGTTGACCCTTACCTCAGGTTCTTTCCTAAAGAAGATGGTATTTACCTTACCCGGGGCCGATGGCAAAAGCTCCGGAATAGTCTCATTATTGGGGTCACCCGTCCTTGCAAAAGCCATAAATGTCTTAAAGACCTGATCTTCCATGGCTTCAGTTACTCCCGGCTCATTTAGCCCCGGAGCCTTTTCGGTGGTATGGAAAAAGAAGCCCAGGTCATTACCGTGAAGCGGGCTTACGCCCCCAAGCATCGGCATATCCTGATCAAAAACGTACTCATAGGTGCAGGAATTAAGGGCTGATCTTTTCTTTACGTAAGCCTTAGCGTAGTACCTGAAAAGATAATCGGCTGAGATCACATCTATAAGGGGTCTTGCAGGGTACGCCTCTTTAAAGATCGGAATTATCTTATCTGCAAGCTCTTTTCCAAATTCCGCTTCCACCCTCGCTCTCATCTCATCATCGCTCATTTTGTGTTTCTCGTATGCGTAAGACTTTGTAGCGTTAAACTCACCAAAAGTAGTACCAACAAAAAGAGGAATATTTTTTGTTTCCTCTCTAAAGCCCGCATAACTCGGGTCTCCCATATAATAATAGTTCTTTGTTGGCGTTTCTCCTGTATTAAAGCCCTTAAACTTCATCTCTTTTCGCATCTTTGCTGCCGCCGCAAAAAGCTTATCAAGCGAAACTTCCGAAAGTTCACTTATATCCTTACATCCCGTTTCTTTCATAAGGTATTCGCCCATAGCTTTGCCGCTTCCGTGGTTATCGCACATAGACTCACTTTGAACGCCTGACATGATAACACCTTTATGAAATAGCCCGTCTGCTGCCGGTGTCTGCAGTATGGTAGTAACCTTCATGCCTCCGCCTGACTGTCCAAAAAGCGTAACATTTCCCGGGTCTCCGCCAAACTTTTCTATGTTTTCATGCACCCACTTAAGGGCAAAGACCATATCTGCGATGCCCTGATTTGCTGAGTTCTTGTACTCATCTCCAAAATCAGAAAGATCGCAGTACCCAAGTATATTAAGTCTGTGATTTACAGATACGCAGACAGCATCGCCGCATTTGGCTATATTTTCCCCGGTGCAAAGTCCGTCTTCAGAAGAAGAACCAAAGCTCATACCGCCTCCGTGAAGCCAGACTACTACAGGCCTTTTGGCGCCGTCAAGCCCCGGTGTCCAGATATTAAGGTTTTGACACTCTTCGCTCTTAACCTCAAGATGCCTGTCAAAATCAATACTGTGATCAAGGGCAGGAGCCTCAATAACAGGACAGGCATAGTTAAAGTTAGTGCATTCAAGTACCCCGTCCCAGGTAAACCTTTGCGGGTCTTTAAACCTTTTTGCCCTTGCGTAAGGTATCCCCTTAAATGTATATACATCATCAAACATAAACCCATGCACTCTGCCGCAGTCAGTCTCAACTATCGGGGCATCGTGCTCATACATAAACTTTTTTGCCATATAAGTACCTCCATAAACCTTAATAAGAATATACCCGCAGACTGCCTATGCCGCCTGCAGGTATATCCTGACTTAATTCCAATGATCAATAATCCCAAATGTAAAAACCTATTTAAAAACCTTTAAAAGGAACTGTACCATTGCTTTTCTCCAGAAAGTCCAGTCGTGAATGCCCGGTACATGATAAAAATCTATAGGTAGTCCGTATTTTTCGCGAAGCGTCTTCATATTCTCCACGTCATCATCATACATACGAACATCCTGCTCGCCGATACCAAGGAACATATATCTGTATGTATTTACGAACTTTTCTTTATTAAAGAGGATATCCGAGTAGTCATCCTTGTTATCTTTTATCTTAAATGCTGCCGAGAAAATACCTGCATTTCCAAAAACCTCAGGGTGATGGAATACCGTGTACTGAGTCTGGAAACCACCCATTGAAAGGCCTGCCATAGCACGCTCAAATTTATCTGAAACAGTGCGGTAATTAGCATCAACAAACGGCACTATGTCATTTACCATTTCATCAGAAAGCGATCCGATAGCATTATCTGAGCTGCCGTCAGGGTAAAATGCATATCCGCAGGCCATAACAACAATGCATTCTGCTGCTCTTCCGTCTGCGATCATGTTGTCAAGAATGTTCCAGACTTTGCCCTGCCATATCCAGCCTGTCTCGTTTTCTCCGCCTCCATGCTGAAGATAAATAACAGGATAACGCTTGCCGCTCTTTTCATATCCGTTTGGAGTATAGATATAAAGCGGCTTAACAGCCCCGCATACACTTGACTTGTAGGAGCGAAGGTGCACGCTGCCGTGAGGCACATCCTTAAGATAGTAATCATCAAAATCAGGGTCTTCCATCTCAAAGTAGTTCTCATTTATAAATGAGCCAAAGCCCACATTTCCGATAGGATTCACTACTTTTGTGCCGTTAATGAAGAAATCGATATAGTAATAACCCGGACCCACATTATCAACATCAGCTGCGTAATATTCCTCGTTAATGCGGGAAAGAGTCACTTTTCTGCCGTTAAACTCTGCTGTGATATCTGCATCTGCGTCGGTCTTGTAATAGAGCCTGATCTTGCCCTGGCCAAGAACTTCGATAGCCTTAGGCACGCTAACGTACTTTCCTGCAGGCTTTCCGTTCTCATCTACCGCGCGGTCGATCTTAAAGTTCATAGGATCGTTAAAGTAAACGTTAGACTCCATAGCCTGGTTTCTGTCGGTAAAGATGTAAAGCGGGCCCTTCTTGCCGATAGGCGAAGCAGGTCTTCTTGCCGCCGTGTTCTTTGTCGACTCATAATGAGGAAGACTTGCATCTTTAAAGATGAGCTGCGCGTAATCGCAAAGGCAATGTCTCCAAGGAGCCCACTCATGGAAGCCCTCATACTCTTTTCCAACAGCATTTACACCGATTGCCTTAAGCTCTGATACTGTCCTTGCGTTAGCCTCTGAAAGACCCTCGTACTTGCCTGCTCCAAGGAAAACAGCTCCAAATGTGATATCCTTTTCTTTGATACCGTCAAGTACGTTTGTGAAAGGACCTGAAAATACGCCCACATAACCAAAAATGTCAGGATGCTTTACCGCAGTCCTTGCCGCCTGGGCAGAGCCAAGTGAAAGCCCTGCTATAGCAGTATTTTCGCGGCCTGTCTTAACTCTGTAGCGTTTCTCGATAAATGGCATACAATCGTAAATAAGCTCTGAGTCAAAGTCTCCCGGAAGGAAAGTAACGTCTTCTCCCGGTCTGAATGCATAGCCCGCATTCATAACGATCACCATTTCCTCGCACTTGCCCTCTGCAATGAGGTTATCAAGGATATAGTTTGCCTTGCCGTGCCAGATCCAGCCAGTCTCACTCTCTCCTACACCGTGCTGCAGATACATAACAGGGTAACTCTTATCGCTTTCCTCATAACCTGCGGGAGTATATACAAGAGCAGTCTTTGTTCGGCTGTTTTCGCCCGACTTATACATCTCGTAGTGAACGGTTCCGTGAGGCACATCTTTTCTTAAATAGAAATCCTCCACATCTTCAGGAACATCCACAAAATCAGTATTTTCAAAGCATCCGTAGCAAAGCATTCCGTCAGGGTTACCCGCCTGAACGCCGTCTACAAAATAATGGAAATAATGGAAGCCGGAAGGCATAGCCACATCCTTTACAAACCAGCCGTCATCCTGTTTAATAAGGGCGATCTTATCTCTCTTAAAAGTGCCGCTCATACCTGCCACTTCAACTGTCTTTGCATTTGGTGCAAAGAAAGAAAAACGTACAGTGTTGTCGGTAAACACTTCGGTTCCGGGGCGCTTGTCCACATATCTTAATGTTTCGATAGAACCCGCGGAAGTGATCCCCATATTAAGAGGATTGTAAAACAGTGCATGAGCTTTAAGTGCCAAGTTCTTATTCTTTGTCATCTTTATTCTCCTCCATCAAATCTTTTTTCAAAAAACTTTTCAAAAAACAATTGATACGAATTGCTCCGTTTATTCAACTTTATCGATCATACCGTAAGCTATATTTCTTACTCTGTGGTGAATGTATTCCTCGTCGTTTGGTACCATGTTGTGCATGTATGTAAGACATACCTTTTCCTTCGGATCGATGGAAATATAGGTTCCCATAAAGCCTGTCCAGCCAAACTCTCCAACAGAAGTACTTGATACCCTTGCAGGGTCGATAAGAGTTCTAAATCCAAGACCGTAGCCATAGCCATCAAGGTAAGAATTCTGAAAATCCTTAAGCTGAACATCGCTTAATGCATTCTGTCTCATAAGATCGATGGTCTTAGCGCCGATTATGTTCTCGCCCTTGAATTTTCCGCCGTTTGCAAGCATTGTTCCAAATACGGAATAATCATGGACAGTGGAAATAATGCCTGCTCCGCCGCCCTCGTAAATTGCTTCCGGCTCAAGGCGATTATCAAACATACCGCTTGTTGGCTCCATGGTACCGTCCTCATGACGGATATAAGGAGTTACAAGGTTTTTACGCATGTCGCCTTTAAATCTGTAGGCTGTATTTTTCATGCCAAGAGGCTTAAAAATGTTCTCCTCCATAAACTTGCTTACAGGCATGCCGGAAACCTCAGCAATGAGGCCTGCTACAAGTTCGTGACCAAATCCGTAAAGCCAGTGCTCACCCGGGTCAAAGCAAACAGGAACCTGAGCCATTGCTCTTATATCGTCTCGTAATGAGTAATTCCAGCCCATGGAATTTTCAAGTTCTTTTCTTACTTCAAACATCCTTCTGTGAGTATAATCCGTGCCGCCGTATCCGATTCCCATAGACATGGAAAGGCAGTCGCGAACCTGAATAGGTCTTTTAGCAGGACGGATCTTAACAGAACCATCCTCATTTGTCTCAGCCACCATGGTATTTTTCCACTCAGGAAAATACTCGTAAATAGGATCCTGAAGAAGGAATTTACCTCTTTCGTACAGCATCATAAGTGTTGTACAAACTATGACCTTTGTAAGTGAATACTGTCTGAAAACCGACTTTTCGGTGATTGGTTTCTTTTTTTCAAGATCTGCATAGCCTGCATATCTTTCGTAAAGAACCTCGCCGTTTTGTGTAAGTCTTACGCCGCAGCCTGCCGGGCCTCTTTTAATGTTCTCCTCAATAAAAGCGTCCATATCTTTTGCTGTGCTCATTTTTGTAATCCCCCTTTGATTTTTAAAATAGCGGAGGGAAAAAGCACCCTCCGCATTTTATTTTAGCAGTTTAGCAAGAAATAATCTTTGTCTCTTTATTAGAATTTAGTGTATTTTTTTTAGGTAATTTTTTGCCGACTTTAGCATTAGCTATTTAGTACCCATACTTCTCATTGATTATGGTATCGGAAGCTTCCTGGCACTTGTCAAGGAGCTCATGAGGATCGTTGTCTTTGTAGAAAGTAAGGTTGTTTATAAAGTCAATAACAGGACCCGTAAGGATCTCTGACCAGTATCTGAATTCACCCGGTGCTATAGAATCCATGCAGTACTCAGGATCTGTGATAGTAATGGCATTCATATCTTTGTTGTTCTTGTACTCATCACATTCAGCTACAGGATTAAAGTAGGTAGGATAACCGATGCGGTCTGACCATGCATAAACTGCTGTATCCTTAACATTTTCCGTGCCGTTTCCGTAATGCCACCAGTAAATGAATCTTTCTGCTGCAAGAGCTTCCTCATCAGTGCAGTCCTGACAGATAAAGAAACACTGTGTATTTGCAGGAGCCTGCTTTCCGCCCTCAGGAGTCTCGATAAGGGTTGTAACGCCGTAGTTCATGTTGTATTTGTGAATATCTGCAAGTACCCAAGGTCCGTCAACATACATACCAACCTGACCTGCGATAAACATTGAAACGATGTCGCCCTCTACAGGGTTGTAACCTGCATCAAACTGGTAGTTAAACCATTTAACAAAGTCTACATAGCCCTCATTGTCCTTAAAGTGAGCAACCCACTTGTCATTCTCTTTTGTGATCTGCTCGCCGCCAAACATCTGCATAAGACATGCAACAGCGCCGTAGTTGGTGTAGGAAAGGCCCGAACCGTATACATGGTTATCGGCATCTGTCATCTTTTCCGCGTATTCTGTCCACTGCTCGTAGGACTGCGGCGGAGTCTCAGGATCAAGACCTGCTTTTGCAAAAAGGTCTTTGTTCCAGTAAACAACGTAGTTTGAAATCTGGAATGGGATTCCGTAAAGACCTGAGTCTGTCATAAGTGCATCAAGATAAGAAGGAACGAAATCTTCTTTCTTCATGCCGGTATCTGCAAAAATGTTGTCAAGATTTCTTACTTCGCCTTCGTATAAATATTTCTCCGAGCAGCTTCCAAGGATAAGAGCAGGTGTCTTGTTTGCTGCCATTGCAGGAGTTATCTTGTCTCTGAAATCAGATGTTGAGTCCATCTCAACAGTGATCTTCCACTTGTTCTCTTTGTTGAACTTTTCAACCATCTCTATAAGAACCTGAGCATCAGATCCTGTCCAGCCGTTCCAGAACTGGATGGTAACAGGTTTTGTGTCTCCATCTGATGAAGCCTTGTCATTTGCGCTGCCGCCGGCATTTCCCCCACCGGACTTACCACAGGCAACAAGAGAAACAAGCATGATACATGCAAGTAATAAAGATAGTGTTTTTTTCATTTATTTGTCCTCCATACATTATATATTTTGCCAAAACGCTATTTCGTTTTAGCAACCTTACAGTATTTATATTATTACTAACGCAATATAAAGTCAACAGCATTTTTGCTAAATTATTTAGCCCTTTAATCCCGATGTCGCAGTTCCCTCAACAAAGTACCTCTGACCAAAGATATAAAGGAGCATCATAGGTATCACAGAGATAAACGCCCCCGCAAATGCGGTACCGTACTGAAGGCTTGTCTCAAGGAAAAGAGCGATTCCGTTTGCAAGTGTACGCATTTTTGGCGTAGTGGTCATAAGGAGCGGCCAAAGAAGATCGTTCCAGGCTCCGTTTATACCAAGTACCAGGTTTGTAACTATAGT
>JAEEOQ010000088.1 GCA_016284355.1 Lachnospiraceae bacterium | reverse complement strand
AGGCGGGGTAGATAAACTTACGGAAATAACTGATGCTTACCTTACAAATGCGGGAGTTAACGCTACGCTTCATTCCCTGATCATTGACGGTATCTTTGCAGGTGTCGGCAGCGTAATAAGCTTTGTGCCTATTATCTGTACGCTTTTCTTCTTCCTTTCAATGCTTGAAGACAGCGGATATATGGCAAGAGTTGCTTTTGTTATGGATAAGCTTTTAAGAAAGATAGGACTTTCAGGGCGAAGCATAGTACCAATGCTTATTGGCTTTGGGTGCTCGGTTCCCGGAGTTATGGCAAGCAGGACTCTGCCGTCTGAGCGTGACCGAAAGATGACCATAATGATGACACCGTTTATGAGCTGTACCGCAAAGCTGCCTATATATGGTTTCTTTGCAAATGCTTTCTTTCCTGAACATGCAGGGCTTATTATGGTGGGGCTTTATCTGCTTGGTATTCTTGTGGGCGTGCTTTTTGCCCTTATTTCAAAGAGTACGCTTTTTAAGGGCGAGGCAGTGCCTTTTGTAATGGAACTGCCAAATTACAGAATGCCCGGAATAAAGAACGTAGCCCATCTTCTCTGGGATAAGGCAAAGGACTTTATTCAGAGAGCATTTACGGTAATATTTATTGCTTCAATAGTTATATGGTTTTTACAGAGCTTTGATTTTAGATTAAATCTTGTGGCAAACCCGCAGGACAGTATCCTTGCTATTATTTCAGGGTACCTTACGCCGCTCTTTAAACTGCAGAATTATGCTGACTGGCGTATAGTAACTGCACTGATCACAGGCTTTATGGCTAAAGAGAGCGTGGTTTCGACTCTTTCCGTACTTTTTGGCGGTGCAGTAAGCGTAACTGAGGTGCTCTCGGGGGCATCGGCGCTATCACTCCTTGTGTTCTGCCTTCTTTATACACCATGCGTTGCAGCGGTGGCTTCAATAAAGAGAGAGCTTGGGGGAAAGTGGGCAGCAGGGATCGTATTTATGCAATGCGCAATAGCGTGGTTTGTTTCACTTGTGACGTACTTTATAGCAAATGCTTTGATATAGCAGAGAATGAACACTTTTGTCGCATGGGGACGGAGTTAATACGACATTTTTGCAAAAAATGTCGTACTAACTCCGTCCCCATGCGACATTTTTTGTTTTGCAAACAAAATAAAAATTTATCACAAAATGTAAACAATATTTGTTGGATAATGACAAAAAATGTGATATTATATATTTTAGATAAAAATTATGTATGTATTTCCAAGGAGAAGAACATATGCTTAGCAACAGGAAAATGGTTTTTACTGCAGAAAAGGAATCCTTTATAGTCAGGGTTCTAGTAAAAAAGGCTCAGGATGCCGGGATAGACTGCGTATATGTTCCCTTTGATATTACTGCGATCCATTCTGCACTTGCAGAAAGTCAGCTTTTGGCACTTTATATGGAAGAGGATACTATGCCAAAAGATGATATTTTACATATAATCATAGACAATATGGAAGAAACCGGAGGCCAGGTCGTTCTTGTGGGTGAAAGAGACGATGTGGGCAAGGTTTTTGACCATATGCCGACAGGTCTCGTTTATAAAACATTTTCAAGACCTGTTGATAATGCGGAGTTTACGGCTGCACTCACCGAGTATTATGAGAAAATGGAGTCCGGAGATTTTAAAAAGAGCATACTTGTGGTTGATGATGACCCGGGCTATCTTGCGATAGTAAGACAGTGGCTTTCAGGTACATACAGGGTTGCACTTGCAAGCTCAGGTCTTCAGGCTATTAAATATCTTGGAAAAAACAAGGTGGATCTTATACTGCTTGATCATGAGATGCCGGTTACCAGCGGACCGCAGGTGCTTGAAATGCTTCGCAGCGAAGATGAGACTAAAGGGATACCTGTTATGTTCCTTACGGGAAAGAGCGATAAGGAAAGCGTTATGGCTGTAGTTGCCCTTCACCCTGAAGGCTACTTTTTAAAGAGTATAAAAAAAGAAGAACTGCTTAATGAATTGAATAAATATTTTTCAACGCACATGGCATAATGACTTAGGAGAAGGTTATATGTTATCAGACTCCAGACAGAAAAGAAAAGGCATATTAAATCCGGCAGTCTTAGGATTTATGACTTTGGCTACCGGTGTAAATATTTTTTTATCAATGCTTGTCAGATCTTCGGGTCTGCCCTTTTATATGGATACAATAGGAACTGTGACGGTTACGGCCCTTGGCGGAGCAGTTCCGGGTATAGTTGTGGCTTTTGCCACCAATACCATCAATTTCTTTTTAGACGGGGAATCGGTATTTTACGCCCCGCTTAATATGCTTATCGCCATTCTTTCGGCTGCATATTTCGGAGAATATTCCAGGTATAGAAAAAATGAGTTAAAAAAGAGAAGAGAAAGCCTTGACCGCTTTGCAACAGTGGGATTCCAGGACCTTCTTCTATTTATAGTTACGCTTTCATTTGTGGGAGGCGTGCTGGGCGGAGCCATAACATGGTATTTATATCGCTCGCCTTCAGACAACCCGCTCACCGTGAGTCTTTCAGGCTGGCTTACCGAAAAAATGGGGCTTTCGGAATTTGCCTGCCATATGGTGGCTACTTTTGCCATGGACTTTATAGACAAAAGTATTTCCATGATCATCTCTATGCTGATAATAACATTGGCGCCAAAAAAGCTGAAAAAAGCAGTAAAGCTTTCTTCATGGAGACAAAATCCACTGACTATCGAGCAGCAGCAGAAAGCTAAGGAAAAAAGGCACGGAAGGATCTCCATCGGAACCAGGATCAACTTTATCGTAATAGCATCTACCATGCTTATGACAACGATCGCACTTGCCTTCAGTGCCGTTAACTACAGAGATACCGCCATAGAAACACTTAGCGGAACTGCATATCAGGTTGCCTATCTTGCCGCAAATGAGATAAACCCTGAAAAAGTAAATGATTATCTGAAACTTGGACCTTTAGCCGATGGTTACACCCAAACCGCCGGCAGGCTCAGAGTCATAAAAAACAGTTTGCCTGATATAACCTTCTTATATGTATATAAATTTGATAAAAGAGGATGCCACGTGGTATTTGATCTTGATGCGGTTCTTAGCGACGGAACTTATATTGAAGGAGATGCTCCGGGGCAGATCATAGATGTTGAGGAGGATTTTTTGCCGTATATTAATGACATCCTTGATGGAAATCCTATCCCTGTTATGAGGATAAAAGATGAGTACGGAAGCTTTTTTGCAGCATATTATCCTGTTTATGATGTTAACGGAAACTGCGTATGCTATGTGGGTTCAAACGTAGAAACAGCGTTAGTAAACGATCTTTTATATAATTACTTTGGCAGAGTTTTGCTGCTTTTTATCGGCTTTCTCATTCTTGTTATAGCCATAAGTATCATAACCACAAAGTACAATATCGTTATGCCTATTACAAGTATTACTCTTTATGCAAATGAACTTGCAGATAATACAGTCACCGGTGCAACCGAAGAGAACCTTGAAAAGATAGAGGAACTTGATATCCATACAGGTGATGAGATAGAGCAGCTTTATAAGGCATTTTGCAATATGACGGCTGAAACGGTTTACAGGCTTAATGAAAACCAGAAAAAAACAGAAGCCATAGCAAAGATGCAAAACGCCCTTATCATAACCATGGCGGATATGGTTGAAACAAGGGATTCGGATACGGGTGCCCATGTAATAAAAACTTCGGCATACGTAAGGATCATCCTGCAAGGCCTTAGGAAAAACGGCTACTACGCTGAAAAAATCTCGGACAGATTTATGCGTGATGTGGAGATGAGTGCGCCGCTTCATGATGTGGGTAAGATATATATCCCCGATGCCATCCTTAACAAAGAAGGAAAGCTTACGGAAGAAGAATTTGAAATAATGAAAACCCACACCACCGCCGGAAGAAATATCATTGATAATGCCATCAGTTCAATGGAGGGCGACAATTACCTTAAAGAAGCAAGAAATATGGCAGCCTACCATCATGAAAGATGGGACGGAAAAGGTTACCCTGAAGGCCTGCACGGGGAGGTTATACCTCTTTCGGCACGTATAATGGCTGTGGCTGACGTTTTTGATGCATTGTCATCGGCAAGAGTATATAAGCCGCCATATACCTTTGATGAAGCCATAAATCTGATAAAAGACGGCGCGGGAACTCAGTTCGATCCAAAATGTGTTGAAGTTTTTTTGGAATCTGTTTCGGAAGTTAAGAAGATTTACAGGAAGTATCAGGAGTCATAATGATAAGAAGCATCCGAACAACTTTATTAATGATCATATGCCTTGCTTGTGTTTTTGCAGGGTCTTTTAGTCATGCATACGGTACTGAAAATACAGGGGAAAATAAACCTGCTGCAGGCGATAATTCTTTGATAGGCGGCGGATACGCCCTGTCAGGCCAGATGCCGGGGATATATTATCTTCCAAAGCTTTACGATGCTTCAAACGGCCTTCCGACCTCTGAGGCAAACGCTATTCTTTGCGCAAGTAACGGATATATCTATATTGGCGGCTACAGCGGAATTATCAGATATGACGGCGTCAACTTTGAAAGACTGCCGGTAGCTGATGGATTATCAAGCGGAAGAGCCTTTTTTGAAGACAGACAGGCAAGGATCTGGGTAGCCACAAATGACAACGGAGTTGTTGTAATGGGAAACAGCGAGTCTTTTCATTTTACAAAAAAAGATGGCCTTCCCTCAAACTCGATACGTACTTTTGCAAGAGATTATGACAGCAATGTTTTTGTCGGCACTACAGCAGGAGTTTGTTATATCGATCCTGGCATGAGGATCCATAAGATAAGTGATGACAGAATAGACAGTCAAAGGATCTTAAGACTTGTATCAGACGGATGGGGTACAATATACGGCTTTACCGGCAATGGCACTGTTTTTACGGTTTCAACGGATGGTATCAAAGACTACTATGAAAGCAACGATCTTGGTATCGGAAAGATAACAAATATTCTTACAGACCCTGAAAAAACCGGGAAAGTATATTTTGGAACAGCAAGCGGATGTGTTTATTACGGTGATTTTGGGGCGCAGGCTGTGAAAATGAAAAAGATCGACACAGCGCCTGTGGATAATGTTCATTGGCTTGAGTATGCCTGTGGACGTTTGTGGGTCGCTTCCACAAAAATTCTCGGATATGTTGATGAGAAAGACAGATTTGTAAGCTTTGACAACTTCCCTGTTAAAGATGCCATAGAAATGATGACTGTGGATTATCAGGGAAATATATGGGTTGCATCATCAAGATACGGTGTCATGAAGATAGTAGCTGACAATTTCCTTGATATCTCAGATACGACGGGGCTTCCTGAGGAAGTTGTAAATACCACATGTATGCGTAACGGCGAGCTGTATATCGGCACCGACAATGGCCTTTATGTTGTTGATGGCGATCATAACGAGGTAAAAAATGACCTTACCACATATTTTAAGAAGGCAAGGATAAGATGTATTAAAAACGATTCTGAAGGAAATACCTGGTTTTGCACATTTACAGGTGGATACGGCCTTGTATGCGTAGATAAAAACGGCCGTATAAAAGTATTTAATACAGGTAACGGAATGCCGTCAAATGAAGTAAGATGTATTACGGAAAGAAAAGATGGCGGCATTATCGCAGGAACAAACGGCGGTATCGTAATAATAGAGCACGGGAAAATAGAAAAGGTTTACGGTACGAAGTCAGGTCTTCACAACCCGGTTATCCTTACAGTTTGCGAAGGATATGCAGGGGAGATCCTTGCAGGAACCGACGGCGACGGACTTTACATAATAGAAAATGATAAAGTAAGAAGGATAGGTACAGATGAAGGGCTTTCAAGTGACGTGATCATGAGACTTGAGCAGGATAAAGAAAGGGAGCTTATCTGGGTAATAACATCAAATGCCGTTGAATACATGAAAAACGGCGTGATAACAAACGTCACCACCTTCCCGTATAACAACAATTTTGACGTAATATACGGCAGTAACAATGATCTTTGGTTTTTGTCTTCAAGAGGAATATATGTAGTTGATGCCACTGAAGCGGTAGAAAACAGGATAAGCAGTTACAAACTATTTAACAAGGAAAACGGTCTTACCCGCATCCCTGTTTCTCATTGTTACAGCTGTCTTGATGATGACGGAAACCTTTATGTGGCGGGGCAGAACGGTGTATCGGTTGTAAATGCCCTGAATTTTGTGGACTTTTCTGGTAGAGCCATAGTGGGCCTTAAATCTGTACTCTTTGACGGAGAGAATATATTACCTGACGAATCGGGTAAATTTGAGCTTCCTCCTAAATACGGAAGACTTCAGATCACGCCTGCAGTACTTGATTACACCATCTCAGATCCTATTATAAACATGTATCTTGAAGAACTAAACGATCAGGGGATCAGTGTAAATCAGAGCAAACTTACTGCTCTTGAGTATACAGGCCTAAAATATGGCACTTATACGCTGCGTATTGTGGTTCGTGACAGCAGAACAAATGAAATAACAGCAGAAAAAAACTATACTTTAATAAAAAAGCCTCTGCCTTTTGAAAGACAGTCTGTAAGGATCGCGCTTCTTTTGGTACTCCTTGCGGCTATAGGTATAGCCGTATGGCGTATTATGAACGGAACCGTTATCAAGAACCAGTATCTGCAGATCCAGGAAGCAAGGGATGAGGCGGAAAAAGCAAACCAGGCAAAGTCAAGATTCCTTGCCAATATGAGCCACGAGATCAGAACTCCTATCAATACCATTATGGGTATGGATGAAATGATCTTAAGAGAGGATGTTAAAAATGCGCCCCGGGAGTACTATGCTCCTGTGGTGGGATACGCAAGAAACATAAAGTATGCTTCGGAGTCGCTTCTTAGCCTTATCAACGACCTTCTTGATATCTCAAAGATCGAGTCCGGCAAAATGCATCTTGTGGAGCAGGAATATGATACGAAAGAAATGCTCCTTGGCATTACGACAATGATAAGAGGCAGGGCAGAAGATAAAAAACTGTATTTTGACCTTGATATCGATGAGACTTTGCCAAAGCGCCTTTATGGAGATGGCGGAAAGATAAAGCAGATCGTACTCAATCTTCTTACAAATGCGGTAAAATACACGGAAGACGGAGGATTTACCCTCAGCGTTGCGGTCACATCAAGAAACGAAGCGGGAGTTACCCTTCAGATATCTGTTAAGGATACGGGTATAGGCGTAAAGAAAGAGGACCTTGAAAAACTGTTTTCTGCTTATGAAAGACTTGATGAGGTGAAAAATTCCAATATTCAGGGTACCGGTCTCGGGCTTGATATATCAAGGCAGTTTGCTGAGCTTATGGGCGGCAGGCTCTGGTGCGAGAGCATTTACGGAGAAGGCTCGGAATTTCTTCTTGTAATTAAGCAAAAGATAGTTGATGAAACGCCTATAGGCGTATTTATCGAAGAAGCTGCGGAAGATAAAAAGGGCGGCTACAAACCGCAATTTGTGGCACCTGATGCAGATATCCTTGTGGTAGATGACAACCCTATGAACCTTAACGTTATAAAGGGTCTTCTTAAACCGACAAAGGTATTTGTAACAACGGCAGACAGCGGCGAAGAAGCACTTGCAAAAATTGAAGATAACGATTTTAACGTAGTACTTCTTGATCATATGATGCCGGGTATGGATGGAATCGAAACCCTTGAAAAGATAAGAGAAAAGCATCCTGATCTTCCGGTTTACGCTCTTACCGCAAATGCTACAGCGGGAGGCGAAGAGTTTTATAAGTCAAAGGGCTTTGACGGTTATCTTACAAAGCCTATCGATATAGTGGCGGTAGAGCATGCCATTATGCGTCATTTGCCTGAAAATATCATGATGACGGCAAGCGATGATGATGTGGCAGCAGACGATTCGGCTATTCCTGATGATATGCTTTGGGTAAATGATGTAAGCGAGATCTCTGTTCAGGAGGGAATCACAAACTCCGGCGGTGCTTCGTCCTTTGTATTTGCTCTTAAGATGTTCTTTGACAGCATAGATGATAATCATGCTGTAATTAAAAAAGCCTATGAAAGCGGCGATCTTAAGCTTGCCACCGTAAAGGTGCATGCACTTAAGAGTTCTGCAAGGATAATCGGTGCAATGGAGCTTTCATCTGATTGCCAGGCTCTTGAAGATGCAGGAAATAAAAAGGACATGGACTACATAAATGCAAATAAGGACAGAGTTCTTGACAGGTACCTTTCATTTAAGGAGACCTTAAAGAAACTTGATGAAAATGCGAAAAGTGATGAGGGTAAGGAAGAAATGTCACCTTCAGACCTTGCTGACGCATATTCGGCTCTTAAAGACTGCATCGGTCAAATGGATTATGATTCTGTTGAGATGATAGTAAAACAGGTTATGGAATATAAGCTTCCAAAGGAAGATGAGGAGCTTATGAAAGAATTTGAAAAGAGCCTTAAGAACGTAGACTGGGATAAGATGGAAGAATTAGTGGCAAAGAGGTAAAACATGTTATATCAATTTATCAGAGATCATCAATTAAATATCATGCTTGGAATGTCAAGTATCTGTTTTATGGTGGGTTTCTTTGCCATGATCACAAAGTCCCTACCTAAGAGGAGAAAATGGATACTTGTGGATATCGAGTTTTCATCGGGGCTGCTGCTTTTTTCGGACAGACTTGCCTATATGTATCACGGGGATGTATCTAACCTTGGCTACCACATGGTAAGGATCTCAAACTTTATGGTATTTTTTATGACCATTTCCGTTGTCCATGCATTTAATCTGTACCTTACAGATCTTTGCAGAAACGAAGTGGGAATGAAAAAAATACCTAACAGACTGAGGATCGTGGAGCTTATTGCTGCTGCGGGGTGGTTTCTTGTTATTCTTTCACAGTTTATCGGTCTTTATTACACTTTTAGTGCAAACAATGAATATCAGAGAGGACCGGGATTTATCATTTGTTATACGATCCCGTTTTTAGCTCTTTTTTTACAGCTTTCTGTTATTTTTCAGCTGCAAAAAAAACTGAGCTTATATATCTGGATCCCTCTTTTGCTTTTTACGGTTATTCCAATGGTGGCCTCTTTAATCCAGGCGTTCTTTTACGGAGTGTCCCTTACAAATATGGCAATAGTCGGGATGGGAGTTGTCCTT
>JAEEOQ010000087.1 GCA_016284355.1 Lachnospiraceae bacterium | reverse complement strand
CCTTATAGCAGGTTTTATAATGGTGATAAATCAGAAGTTTTTCATCAGCGGTTTTAAGGGCCTTATTCACAGGTCTCCAAATATGGACACCCTTGTGGCTCTTGGGGCCACCGCATCTTTTGCGTACAGTGTATTTGCCCTTTTTGCCATGACAAGGGCAGTTGCGGAAGGAAATTCAGATATGGTCATGTATTACATGGACCAGTTTTATTTTGAGTCTGCAGCTACCATACTTACACTTATTACGGTAGGAAAGACCCTTGAAGCAAGGTCTAAGGGCAAGACGACGGACGCACTTAAGTCCCTTATGAAGCTCGCTCCGAAAACCGCCGTGATACTTGAGGGCGATACAGAAATGACCGTTGAGATATCGCAGGTGCAGGTTGGAGACAGATTTGTGGTTCGCCCCGGCGACAGTATACCGGTAGATGGTATAGTAAGGCAGGGGGAGAGCGCCGTAAATGAGGCCGCTCTTACAGGTGAGAGTGTCCCTGTTGAAAAACAGGCAGGAGACAAGGTTTCAGCCGCCACTATCAACACCTCAGGGTATATGGTGTGTGAAGCCACAAAGGTTGGAGATGACACCACTCTTGCCGGCATTATAAAGATGGTAAGCGAGGCCGCGGCCACAAAGGCGCCTATCGCAAAGATAGCAGATAAGGTGTCCGGCGTGTTTGTGCCTGCTGTCATCGGAATTGCCCTCGTAACATTTTTTGCATGGCTTTTTGCAGGAGAGACCCTTGGCTATGCTATGGCAAGAGCCGTATCGGTCCTTGTTATAAGCTGCCCTTGCGCCCTCGGGCTTGCGACCCCTGTAGCCATTATGGTAGGAAACGGTATTGGAGCTAAAAACGGCATCCTCTTTAAAACAGCCGCAACTCAGGAACTTACAGGAAAAGTAGGGATCGTAGCACTTGATAAAACAGGCACCATCACTACAGGTATAATGCGTGTTACAGACCTTATCCCTGCAGACGGCGTTTCTGAAAATGAACTTCTAAACGCGGCGTATTCATTAGAGCAAAAGAGTGAGCACCCTATCTCTAAGGCCATCGTGGAACATGCAAAAGAGCTTAATGCAGAACTTTCTGTGACCACAGAATTTGAGGCGCTTTCAGGTAACGGACTTAGGGCAAAGCTTGGCGGTAACCTCATTTCAGGCGGAAATGCCGGCTTTATCGGAAAGAACGTAAAGCTTGATGATGCAGTACTTAAAGAGATAGAGCAGCTTTCTTCGGAAGGTAAGACACCTGTTTTATTTGCAAAAGATGACAGACTGCTTGGCATCATCGCAGTAGCAGATACCATAAAAGAAGACACGCCGCAGGCAGTAGCAGAGCTTAAAAATATGGGTATTCATGTGGTAATGCTGACAGGAGACAATGAGGTAACCGCCAGGGCTATCGCAAATGAGGCCGGCGTTGATGAGGTTGTGGCCGGAGTTCTTCCTGACGGCAAAGAAGCCGTTATACGAATGCTTATGGAACATGGCAAAGTGGCTATGGTAGGCGACGGAATAAACGATGCGCCGGCTCTTACAAGGGCTGATGTGGGAATAGCTATCGGCGCCGGAACAGACATTGCCATCGATGCTGCAGACGTAGTCCTTATGAAGAGCAGTATTCGCGACGTAGCGGCAGCCATAAGGATCTCAAGAGCAACCTTAAGAAATATCCATGAAAATCTTTTCTGGGCATTTTTCTATAATGTTATCGGCATCCCTCTTGCAGCAGGATGTTACGTGGCAGCTTTTGGATGGACACTTAACCCGATGTTTGGTGCTGCGGCCATGGGGCTTTCAAGCTTTTGCGTAGTTACAAATGCCCTGAGGCTTAACCTGCTTAAGGTATACGACGGAAAGAAAGACAGGCCGACTAAACCTGGCGCAAGTAAAATTGCTATCTTAACAGCAGAAAAAAATTCTGAGGATAATATAAAAGAAAAGGAGATTAACGAAATGAAGATTAAAGTAAACGGAATGATGTGTGCACATTGCGAGGCTCATGTAAAAGAGGCTCTTGAAGCAATTGACGGAATCGACGCAGCAGTAGCTTCTCACGAGGAAAATCTTGTAACACTCACAACTTCAAAAGACGTTGATGAGGCGCTTATCAAAGAAGCCGTAACAAAAGCCGGATACGAGTACGCAGGTATAGCGTAAAATAAAAAATGACCACCTGCAACCCCGGTTTCAGGTGGTCAAAAACACTATTCTCTAAAAAGCTGCGGGGTTTTCCCTGTGGCTTTTTTAAATTGCCTGTAGAAATACGAGATATTTGGAATACCCACCTGCTCTGCGATCCGTTCGATGGAGGTATTGGTATTTTTAAGAAGATACTTTGCCTGATCCATACGAACAGAGGAAATGTAGGCAGTAAGAGTGGTGCCAAATTCCTTATGGAAACTGTAGGAAAGGTAATCAGGGTTTAAGTGCACGGCGTCTGCTATCTGGACGCGGTTAAGGTCCTCGTCTGCAAGATGCTCGCGGATATAATCCCGCACCTGACTTACAAATTCGCTGCAAGGCCCTTCCACATTATCGGATTTTTCGCGCACAGGCCCCTGCTGCTTTGAACGCACAAAACTTGCGGCCCTCGCCAGCTCGTGGTTAAGGCTCTGCTTTCCGATAGGTTTTAGCAGATAGTTAAAGCAGTGGTATTTGATGGCTTCCTGGGCGTAGTCAAAGCGCTGATGCCCCGATAATATAATAGTCGTGGTACGGATACCGTCCTGACGCAGTTCTTCAAGAAGCTCAAGGCCGTTTTCCTTTGGCATCTCAATATCCATAAGCATCAGATCCACCTGCTCTTTTTTCAGGATCTTTCTTCCCTGCTCCGCACTGTAAGCCGTGAAAATGTCGTCAATCCCCAGTTCTTCCTTTCCGATCATTCCCACCAGACCCTGTACTATGTAGTACTCGTCATCGATTATCAGAAGATTCATAATTTTCCCCCTTCTCCGTATATTTCATATATGGAAAACGTATGGTGACCCGAAGTCCCATACCCTCTTCGTTCGCAAAATCAAGAGTTGCCTTTGCACCAAGCAGAAGCCTTAGACGCATGGCGGTGTTATATAGGCCGATGCCCGTACCCTTTTCCGTCACCTCAGGGTGCTCTAAAATGTGGTTGTATTTTTCAAGCTTTTCATCTGAAAGCCCGGTGCCTGAGTCGGTATGCGTAAGAACCACGTATTCTTCGCCGCCCGCTTCTTCCTTAAATGCTTTAACTCTTATAAGGAACGGCTCACCCATAATGAGGCCGGTCTTAACGGAATTTTCCGTAAGAGTAAGAAGGATAAGCGCAAAAACCTGGGCATCAAGCACCGACGGGTCAATCTCTGTCTCGTAGCTAAGAGTGCCCGGGAACCGGTACTGTGTAAGCAAAATGTAGTTTGCAAGGTAATCAAGCTCTTCGGAAAGAGGCACTATGTCTCTGTCGGATAAAGTGTAGCGCAGATGGTCTGACAGGGTAAGAACGATCTTGTTTGTTACTTCAAGCTGCGACTGGTCCTGAGCTGACATAAATACGGTATTTAAGCAGTTTATAAGGAAATGCGGCGCAACCTGATTTTTAAGAGCTTTTAGCTCAAACTCTCTTGCCTGCAGCTGTTCTTCATACACGCTGATACGAAGCTCACTGATCTCTGAAAGCAGCTTATTAAAAGCATCTATTATCTGCGCCGTCTCTTCGTACTCGTTTGGCGGCTCAACTTTGCTTTCTATATCGCCGTTATGTATGGTCTTTGTAACGGCCATAAGGGACTCTGTAGGAATGGCGATGATGCTGCGCCCCATTCTGTTATAAGAAATGAAAAACAAAATACCCCAAAGTATCAGCACGATAAGAAGCCCGATAAGTGTGTGGAATGTTCTGAAAAACTGTTTGTGGGGCAAAAGGATGGTAAAATAATAATCAGAAAAACTCTGCTTTATTGAAACCACAACTCTTGTGCCGATCCCCGGTATTCGCACCGATACAGGCTCCGTAAGAGATTTCTTAACAGGTATCACAAGGTCATCAAGGTTTTTTCCCGCATAACCCTCTTCTTTAAGAGAGTCGCTTGCATAAAGGATATGCCCCGTCTCATCTGTAATAAGCTGAACTGCTTCTGCTCCCGAAAAATCCGCAAAACCGGGCAGATTATCAAGGTCTATCCAGGCTCCGCCGTAAATGGAGCCGTAGCGGAACACTCGCAAAATGCATGCGCCCTCATTTGCAAGGAACCATTTTCCGGTAATAGCAGTACCTTCTTTGATGTGCTCGCCAAGATACTCTCTTATAAATCCCGGGAAAGGATAGCCTGCGCTGTATCCCTCTACAGAAGTGTTGTACGCCGGAAGAAAAAGCCTCTTTTTGGGGTAGTAAAGATAAAAGCCTCTTATAAGAGAACGGGTGGAAACCTGTGAGGAAAGCTGTTTTTGAACTCTTGCGATACAGCCCACCTCTTCGTTTTTATCTTTGGTTGAAAGTATATTTATGATATCAGGGTCAGAGCTGCAGTTTCCCATAAGCGACAGGATGTGAGAATCCATTTCTACATTCAGCCTGTTGTCATAAAACTTAAGAGAATCCTGCACAGTTTTATAAGAAGACTCTGTAAGATCCAGAAAAAAACTGACAGCAACTGCCATAAGAAGCCCTGTAAATACGATCATTGCCCAAATAAATCGTACGTTAAAACGACGGAGCAAGGACGGGCTGTGCTCCATCTTTCTGTCTTTTTCACTGATTACGCGGTTTTTCATGTCTGTAATGTCCCTTTGATCCCCATCTCCAAGAATTGTACAAAAAAAACTAAGTGTTTTGCATTTTGTACACCCCATGGATTATTGTATATATTATACTAAGAAGAGGCAAAAATGACAAGATTTTTGTTCACTTCTAACAAAAACACTACAGCAAAGCTGTAAAAATCAACAAGGAGGATGTTGAAAAATGAAAAAAGTAAGAAGAGTACTCGCTGTTATTCTTGCTCTTGCCATGATGCTTTCACTTGCAGCATGTGGCGGCAGCAAATCGGGATCAGACAGTGAGACAGGCAAGCAGGAAAGCAGTTCAAACAGCTCCTCATCAGAAAGCGCAGGCGGCTCATTATCAGCATATGAGCAGGCTATCGCAGACCGTAAGGCTGAGTATGAGAAGACCGGCAAGTATCAGAAGGTTGTATACGCAATCTACACCTGGATCGGTAAGCCGGCAGGAACTGAGAGAATCCAGGAAGCTATGAACGAGATCCTTCGTGAAAAGCTTGGTCTTGAAGTAGAGCTTATGTGTCTTGACTTCACATCATATCGTCAGGATATCCAGCTTGACCTTACAAACAATGATGAGCAGATCGACTGGTTCGGTGGAAACGCTCTTGGTTACACAAGCTGTGTAAACAACGGTTTCTGCTATGACCTTGATGAGAATGATCTCCTTGCTACTTACGGTCCTGGAATCGAAGAGCTTGTAACAAAGGATTATCAGACAGCTTGTAAATATGCAGGTCACCTTTACGGTATCCCACCTGTAAAAGATTACGCTATCACAACAGCAGCTATGTGTATCGGCAAAGAGTATCTTGATGCTATCGGATACGACGTTAAGGAAGATGAAAACCAGGAAGTTGTAGCTACATGGGACGAGATGGGCGACATCTTTGCAAAACTTCATGAGAAATTCCCTGACAAATATGTATACGCAGTTGCAGGTAACCAGTTCGGACAGGGTTCTATCGTAGATAACATCGGTAACGACTGGTTTGGTGTTCTTGTTGACCCAACTAAGGATCTTAAGGTTGTAAACCTTTTCGAGACTCCTGAATGGAATGAAATGGTAGAGCGTATGTATGACTGGAACCAGAAGGGCTTCATGTCAGCAGATGCTCTTACAGACAATACTTCAGCTTCAGCTAAGATCAAATCAGGCACATACATGGCAATGCTCGCACAGTCTAAGCCTGGTTACAAGTCACAGATCTCAGGTGAGTGCGGCAGAGAGATGGTAGTATTCCGTCTTGGCCAGGATATCATCAAATCTTCAGGTATTGCTTCAGTTATCACATGTCTTAACCAGGCATCACCTGATCCGATCGCAGCAGTTCAGCTTATGAACGAGCTTTACACAGATCCACAGCTTTCAACCCTTCTTATCTGGGGTCAGGAAGGCAAGGATTATGTTGCAGATCCTGATGGACACATTCACTTCCCTGAGGGTGTAGATTCTCAGAACGCTGAGTGGTATCACACAATGAACTGGGAGCTTCCAAACCAGTACATCGCACCTGTTTGGGTTGGTGATCCACTTGATCTTGGACCAAAGACCATGGAATTTAACGCAAATGCAGCTCAGTCACTTGCAATGGGCTTCACATTTGATAACAGCAACTACACAGCAGAATACACAGCACTTCAGAACATCTACGACGAGTATTCAAATCAGTTACTGTACGGTTTCCTTGATCCTGTAAGCGGAAACAAGGAGTTCAATGACAAGCTTAAGAAAGCAGGTCTTGACGAGTATATCGCAGAGAAACAGAAACAGCTTGACGCTTGGCTTGCTTCCAAATAAGATCGTTAATCTAAAATGAAACTATGGAAGAAGTCGGCACTGCCGGCTTCTTCCTATATTAAAAGGGATCATTATTAAAAAGTATCTAAGCTTGTAAAAAAGGGAGAGTAACTATGAAGCAGACTACCGAAGTTGATACCGCCAGAAAAAAAGCTAAATTCAAAAAAGCTTTACTTGGAAGTATTCCTTTCTATCTTATGGCGTTACCGGGTATCATTTATCTTTTTATCAACAACTACATGCCGCTTCCGGGACTTGTACTTGCGTTTAAGAACTACAACGCAAAGAAGGGTATATATGGTTCCGAATGGGCAGGACTTAAAAACTTTAAGTATCTGTTTGCTACAAACGATGCTTTTATCATTACAAGGAACACATTACTGTACAACTTTGTATTCATCATTGTAAATACAGTATTTGCAATATTTGTGGCTATACTTCTTGCAGAAATGAGAAGCAAGATGAAGAACGCTTATCAATCACTTATCCTTATGCCATACATGGTTTCCATGGTTATCGTAAGTTACCTTGTATTTGCTTTTCTTTCAACTGAGAACGGTTTCCTTAACAACACTGTTATCAGACTTCTTGGCAAAGAAAAGATTTCATGGTATATGGAGAAAAAATACTGGCCGTTCATACTTGTATTTGTTCATGTCTGGAAAGTTATAGGTTATAACTGTATCATATACCTTTCCACTATTCTCGGTATCGACAGAACATACTACGAAGCAGCTGCCATCGACGGTGCCGGCAAGATAAGACAGATCACAAAGATCACACTGCCACTTCTTAAGCCAACCATCATCATGATGACACTCCTTGCAATCGGACGTATCTTCTACTCCGACTTTGGCCTTTTCTATCAGGTACCGCAGAACCAGGGTGCACTTTTCTCTGTAACAAATACTATCGATACCTACGTTTACAGAGGACTTCTTGAACTTGGAAAACCTACGCTTTCAGCAGCCGCAGGTGTTTACCAGTCATTAGTCGGATTTGTACTTATCGTTGTCTCAAACCTTGTTGTTCGTAAGATCGACAAAGACAGCGCATTATTCTAAAAAGGGGGCTATAAGGAAATGAATACAAAAGAAGAAAGAACTTTCCAAACATTCAGTCACATTATCCTCGTGTTGCTCTCGCTTATGGCGCTGCTTCCGATGATATTGCTTTTTATGTCATCCATCACTGATGATACAACACTTATAAAGAACGGCTACAGCTTCTTCCCTGAGAAGTTCAGCCTTTATGCTTACGAATATGTATTTAAGACAGGTCCAGCCGTACCACAGGCTTACCTGATCTCATTCATACTTACATTTTGCGGCGTACTGCTTTCACTTTTTGTGACAACACCTATGGCTTACGCCCTTTCCAAAAAATACGTTGTAGGACACGGTTTCCTTAATTTCTACGTATTTTTCACAATGCTTTTTAACGGCGGTCTTGTGCCTACCTACATGAACTACACCAACGTATTTGGCATCAAGAACACCTTCTTTGGCCTCCTTATTCCGGGTCTTGTAACAAACGGTATGTATATCATGCTTATGAAATCCTACTTTGTTTCATCCATCCCCGGCGAGATAATGGAGGCGGCCCGAATAGACGGCGCCAGCGAGTTTGCGGTGTTCAGGACCATAGCCATTCCGCTTGCAAAGCCTATCATCACAACCATCGGACTTTTTGCAGGTATCGGCTACTGGAACGACTGGCAGAACGGCTACGTTTACATTACAAAGAGAACCGAACTTTATTCCATCCAGAACCTTCTTAACAGAATGGTTCAAAATATCCAGTTCCTTTCCGCAAACTCACACAACATTGCTCAGGCAGATGTAGGACTTGCTTCTATTCCTACAGTTTCAATAAGAATGTCTATGGCAGTTCTTGGTATATTGCCAATGCTTCTTATTTATCCGTTTGCACAGAAAGCTTTCGTAAAGGGTATTACCCTTGGCGGAGTTAAGGGATGATTATTTAACTAAGACAAACGAAAGGGGATCATTTCAAAATGAGTAAGAAAGCCAGAATATCCGTTAATCCGGATTTCAAGATCGGCGAGATCTCAAACCGCATTTACGGCGCCTTCATGGAGCCGATCGGAACCATTGTATACGGCAACATGTACAACCCAAAGCACCCGACTGCAGATGAGCAGGGCTTTAGAAAAGACTGGATCGACGCTCTTAAAAAATCAGGCGTTCCTGCAGTAAGACTTCCGGGCGGCAACTTTGTATCAGGATGGGACTGGAAAGATTCAATCGGTCCTAAGGAGAAGAGAAAACAGCACCTTGACCTTGCATGGCATCAGTATTATCCAAACGATGTTGGACATGACGAGTACCTTCAGTGGGCTGAAAAAGTAGGCGTTGAGCCTATGTACACCATTAACCTTGGTACAGGCGACATCAACGATGCTGTTTACAATGTTGAGTACACAAACCATGCAGGCGGAACCTACTGGTCAGACCTTCGTAAGGAGTACGGCCATGAGAAGCCATACGGCGTAAAGGTATGGTACCTTGGAAACGAGATGGACGGTCCTTGGCAGGTTGCTTCATGGGAGAAAGACCCAAGAGGCTACGGTGTTCTCGTAAATGAGACTTCAAAGGCTATGAAATGGGTAGACGGCAGCATCGAGACTGCTGTGTGCGTATCTAGCTCACCTGACCTTATGCACTATCCTGACTGGGATCTTCAGGTACTTAAAGAGTGCTACAACGCAGTTGATTACATTTCAATGCATCATTATCAGAATTCGGAGATCGGCAACTATGCACAGTTTATGGCTGCATCCCGTTATTTTGAAGATTATATCCGCACAGAGATCGGCCTTTGTGATTATGTACAGCAGCTTATGCGTTCACCAAAGGTTATGAAACTTTCTCTTGATGAGTACGGCGTATTCCCAAGACCAAAGGATAAGCTTCACTACGGCAGAGAAGTTTACCTTGAGCCGGGTACACACTATGCATTTGATCCAAACCGCGAGTATGTGCGCCACGACCCTGATAACATGCCTAGCCGTTCCTTCCCTCCTATGGATCCGATGCTTATGGCACTTGGAAATGCTGCAGTTATCATGGAAATGCTCCGTCATGCAGATCGTATCAAGATCGGATGTATGACATCAGGCCTTGGCGTTGCTGCAGGCGTAGATCACGACGGCGTATTTACCGTTCCTTCATACTATCCATATGCAGACCTCATGAGATTTGGCCACGGCATTTCTCTTCAGACTGCTGTTGAGTGCGAAAAATACGACCTTGACAGCTTTGCTCTTGACGATACTCACAAGTATCATGAGCAGGATCAGGTTGACTTCATTGACAGCGCTGCTGCTTACGATCCTAAGACCGGCGAGCTTACAGTATTTGTAATCAACAGAGACTGGGAAGACACAGCAGACTTTACTCTTGAAATAACAGGACTTAACGGTATGCGTTTTGAAGACCACATGGAAATGTTTACGGAGGAGAGAACTCTTTCAGAAGAGGAAGCAAGAAAGCTTGCTCCTGTAAAGGCTGAAGACACCAGGTGCGACGGCCTTACAGTAAAGGCAGAGCTTAAGCCTCTTTCATGGAATGTATTCCGCTTCGTAAGAGGATAGTTTTTTTGTCGCATGGGAGATAAAAAAAATGACTGATGTTTTAGCTTATACAGAATACGGAAAGGTCAGAGGCGTGTATTTTGACGGCATCTACAGGTTCCTTGGCATCAGATACGCAAAGGCTCCTGTTGGAAAGCTTCGCTTCATGCCTCCTGTTAAACCTGACGTTTCACCTGTTATCGTAGATGCAAAAGAATATGCCTTAAAATGTCCTCAGACCGACACCCCGCGAATAGAAGTGCCTGAGGTGGCTAATTCAAAATGGAACATAAGCAATCAGAAAATCGTAACAGGGAACATGGAGATGGGCAAAGGGCCGATGTCGGAGGACTGCCTGGCGCTCAACATCTGGACACCTGACCTTACTGAAGGTACGGGACTTCCTGTTATGGTCTGGCTGCACGGCGGCGGAGCTCTTGCAGGTACTCCTGAGTGCCCTCATCAGGCCGGCTTTAACATGGCAAAGAAAAACGGCGTGGTAATGGTTTCTGTCAGTCACCGCCTTGGTATCTTCGGATACATGGACCTTTCTCACATTGGCGTAGAAAAGTACAAGAACAGCTGCAATCTTGGCAATCTTGATATGGTAGCGGCTCTTGAGTGGGTTCGTGACAACATAGGATATTTTGGCGGAGACCCGGGAAATGTCACCATTTTCGGAGAATCCGGCGGAGGCGGAAAAGTCTGTCAGCTTATGGGAATGCCTGCGGCAAAGGGGCTTTTCCACAAGGCAATTTGCCAGAGCGGCGGTTTCCAGGCGGCAGATCCAAAATACGGACAGGCGGACACAGATGCGTTCCTTTCACATTTTGGGATAGATAAAGACAATATCGAAAAACTCGAGTCCATACCTTATGAAGAGCTTATAAAGGCTATGCGTGAGATAAATGCAGAACGTGAAAATGGCAATTATCTTAACTTCCCTGTTACTTTTGACGGCAATGTCATTAAGTACAATCCGTTTGACGGAGGCGAAGGCACGGAATTTTCAAAGGACATACCTTTTATCATCTGCTATACCAGGGAGGACATGGCGCTTCTTGCCCTCTTTAACCCCGAGATCTTTGAACTTACCTGGGAGACACTGCCGGGTAAGCTTAAGGCTTCAGGCTATAGCGATGAGGAAACTGAAAAGATCATAGCCACATACAAAGAAATACTTGCAGATCCTACGGCTGTTGACGTAATGATAGCCCTCTTAAACGATACGCACCAGCTTAAGTTCGTAGAGGATGTTGCAAGAGCAAGAGAGGGAAAAGACGCCGCCCCTCTTTACAATGCAGTATTTGCCTTCGAGAGCCCTGACCCTGTTCAGAAAGCTTTCCATGGCACCGATGTACCGTTCTTCTTTGACAATGCTTACCTTGCACCCGGCATGTACACTGCAAAGAACAAGGCGGAAGCCTTCCGCTGTTCTGATACCTGCGGTTCTGCCTGGGCTGCATTTGCAAAAGACGGAAGCGATCCCACAGGCAGAAATATGCCAAAGTGGAAGCCGTATACGGTTTCAGACCGAAATTCAATGCTTTTTTCAGGGGAGACCGAGCTTGTACATGACTACAGAAAAAAGGCACTAGACCTTGTTTACGGATTTTCAGATAAAAATCGTGCCTGATCCAGCACATCTTCCATTATATCTTTTGTCATGCCGCCGGGTACGTACCCAAGTACATAGCCATCAGGGTTTATGATGTATGTAGTTGGAAATGCGGTTATGTAATAATCATCCGCAAGGTTTGTAGATGTATCCATAAGGATAGGGAAGGTGTAGCCGTTGCTTTCTGCAAATTCGGTAATACCTTCTATGCTAAGCTCACTTCCATAATCAGGGAATGTCACAGTAAGGAATGTTACATCTGCATCTTCTTTTGAAGAGTACTCTTTGTAAAGCTCTTCTATATAAGGAAGCTCGGCTTTACAAGGCGGGCACCAGGTGGCCCAGAAGTTAAGGAAAACTATCTTTCCTTTATAATCTGAGAGGGTGTGCTCACTGCCGTACTGATCGGTAAGTGTAAACTCCGGGGCCGGAAAAAGGTCTTTTGCCTTACTTTCTGAAGCTTCTGAAGAAGGTTCTTCTTTGCTTTCAGATTCAGTGTTGTTTTCAGGTGTGGCGTTGTTTTCAGATGCAGTGTTACTTTCAGCATCCGCATTTGCAGTATCCTCTGGGTTCTGGTTTTGATCTTTGCCCGGCAGACTTTCCGCATCTTCTTTACTTTCAGCCTTTTCTTCCACATTTACGGTATTGCTTCCGGAAATGCGTGAAAGATAGGAAGTGATGCCGTTCATCTTGCCTGTAAACATCAGGATTCCCATAAGGATAAGAATGACGCCGCCAATCTTTGTGGTGTATTTTACAACATTTCGGTGTTTGCCGAAAAACTCAAGAAGAGACGTGGTAAATACGCCCACAAGCAGGAAAGGGATAATATAGCCAAGGGTGTAAACGCCTATAAGCATAAAGCCTGAGGCTGCAGACCCTGCCGATGCTGCCATTATAAGTACCGATGAGAGCACAGGACCGATACAAGGGCTCCAGGCAAAGCTTAGTACAAAGCCGAATATCAGCGCTACAAGCGGTGACATAGTCATTTTGCTTACGTCAAAGGGCAGCCTTTTTTCGCCGGAAAGAAGCTCGCTTTTTCCGAAAAATCCCAGCTGATAAAGACCAAACATCACTACGATGATGCCGCCGATTCTTGCAAAAAGTATCTGATTTCCGCTAAAGAACCTGCCAAGAGCACTAAGCCCGAGGCCAAGAAGGAAAAAAGCAAAGCTTACACCTATGGTGAAAAATACGGTGTTTAGCATAACTTTTTTCCTGTTGTAATGCCACATTCCGCTTTCGTCTTTAGATAAAGTCCCGCCTGAAAGATAGCCGATATAAACCGGCAAAAGCGGCAGAACGCATGGTGAAAAGAAACTGAGTAATCCCTGTAAAAATACAGTAAATACGGGAACGCTTGTATTTATTGTCATTTTTGTATTTACCTTTCATTTTAAAGTATAAATACATTATACTTAGTATAAAAAATATATCAAGTACGCATTAATTAAGTATCTGGTAAGAAAAAACTTACTTACCTAAATTTAGTGTTGTTATTTTTGCCAAATACTATTATCATCTAATTGGTTTACGAAAAAAGTTATTTCGGAGGATCATTTGATGCAGATTAAATGCGAATACTGCGGGTCGATGATAGATGACACCCTTGAAAAGTGCCCAAATTGCGGCGCTGCAAATGCCAACATACATCGTACCGCAAACAAAACCCCAAAGACAATAGAAGAACTTGCCGAGTGGTACGCCGCGCACAACCTGCCGCCCTACGAGACCACCAGGTTTTTTATCGGTATAGACTACAAAAAACCGAAGGCTTTTGGTATTTATAAAGACGGAGACGAAGTTGTAGTATATAAAAACAAGGCCGACGGACAAAGGGCGGTTCGCTACCGCGGCACCGACGAGGCCTACGGCGTTAACGAGATTTATTTAAAGCTTAAGAGCGAGATAGTCAATCAAAAAGAAAGAAATGCGGCGCTAAGAGAAGGGACTTCAAGAAAACGCTCGCCCAAAAGCGTTTTTGGCAACGTGGCTCGCAATATTGGCGTTGCGATTTACGCCTTTTTTACCGTAGGTATTTTTGGTATAAATACGATTGCAGGCCTCCTTGTGGCAGGAGTAGCTGTTGGCCTTTTTTTCCTAAATTATACAAGGCATCCTTTGTATGATAAGCTTAGAAGGTTTGTGCTGCCGATCCTTATAGTGACGCTTATTGTTGGATCTGCATTTACGGTTTCTTACGAAAAAGCAAGATATTATGATTTCAATGGACTTAATATCTGTAAATATCATAATAACTACTATTATTATGATACAGTCACCTATGATTATTACCCGCTTGACGATTCTTCTTATGCCAAAGAGTTTATGGAAGACCCTGAAAGCTACAGGACCACATGGGACGATTCCATAATGGACTTTAAGGAGTCGGATTATTACAGCGAGAACTTTGATACAAGCAACAGCAGTTCTGACAGCGGCTGGAGCAGCTGGGACAGTGATTCTGACTGGGACAGTTCAGATAGCTGGGACAGCGGATCTACCGATTGGGACAGTGACTGGTAAATAGTTAAATAATGACCACGCGAGGCCTGGGCTGTAACGTGGTCATTCCATCTCTATTTTCTTCTGTTTTTGCCTGTTTCAAGGTAGTAACCGGCTTTTACGTCGTACATGCGGCGGTCTGCTATTTTAGCAAGTTCTATAACATCACCATCAGGTGCGTCTGATCTTGATGCATAGCCAAGAGAAGCGCTAAGCCCTAACTTTTCGCCATCTTTCCAGGTCTTCATGTGTTTATCAAAATCAGCCAGCATCCGGTCCATTTCTTCTTTTCCGGCATTAAGCAAAACAGCATACTCGTCTCCGCCAATGCGGTAAATCTTTCCCTTGCCTGAAAAACTCATCTGCAGACATCTTGCCACACCTATAAGGATCCTGTCACCTGCCTCATGGCCGTAGGTGTCGTTTGTTGCCTTAAGGCTGTTTACATCGACGGTAATATACGAGAAATCATCAGGAATATGCTCTTCTAAGTCTTTTAGCGCATCCGTGTAGCTGCGACGATTGAAAAGCCCTGTTAGGCCGTCAAGGTTGGCGTTATCCTGCTCTGTGATAACCTGCTCGGAAAGCTTTAATCTAAGCTCCTGAAATCCGCTTCCAAGTACAAACTGGAAAATGATGAACACGATAATGTTGATTATCTGCGGACTAACATCAGTCATATAGAAAAAGAAAAATAATAAAACTGCATCTGAAACCCCTGCGATCAAGGCATATACCTTTGGAAAAAGGAAAAAACTAAGAGGGATAACAAGGGAAAAAGTCATAAAAAGTGTTGGATCCATCTGCCCGGTTACGGTATAGTCAGACCAGGTCAAAAGTATAGCCCAGGCATATTCAAAGGCAGCAAATATCGGATTGGCGATATTAAGAAACCTGTATCTTTGATTTAAATTTCTGTTTACATAAATGTTTATGATAATAAATGCAACGGAAAGAAGTAAAAAGGAAGCATAAAAACTGCAATACCTGAAATAATAAGGGCCGAAAAAGGCCTTATTTACCGTGGCATAGCCAAGCATAAAGGCTTCAAGGATACACATTATTATAGGTGCGATAAGGGACATTCTGGCAGATGAACTGTATGCACCTACCAGGATTCTTTTTTCTTTATCTGTCATGTTTTACTCTCCCTAAGCATTTGTTTAGAAAAATCGGACTATCATTCTTAAGTCATACTGAATTAGTAGTGTTATTTTACCATAATATAAATACTAAATAAAGGGAATACTGTTTTACAAATTTATAGGGCTTTTTACATAATTATTGAGAAATATTGTTGACATTGGAAACAAAAAGGTTACAATTAAAATGTTGGTTACAACGCTATACCAAAAACTGTAACCAAAATTACAGGGAGGTTTTATATCCATGAAAGAAAAGAATCTTAGTTCAAAAGTCAAAGCAACGAGCAGCATCTTATTTAAGATCGCGCTGATCTCTGTTATCGGTATGCTGGCAGTAGGTGCCTCAGTTACACTTATTGCAGTGTCAAACAGTCAGAGAGAGTTAAAGTCAACCATCAAAAATTACATGTTAAGTCAGTCTGACATCGTAGGTTCAACCCTCGTCAGTAATTTCGAGCATGGTCTTACCATCGACGCTTACGAATCCATTACCCCTTATCTTAAAGACGTATCCGTAAACGGTACTTCAAGCAGTTATGCTTACCTGGTTTCAGGCGATGGCACCATGAGGTGGCACCCTACCGAAAGCAAAGTCGGAAGCCCTGTTGAAAATGAGGTGGTAAAGGGACTTACAGCTCAGATTCAGGCAGGAACACTTAAAGAAACCAGAAATGTGGTTGAGTACACTTATAAGGGAACCCAAAAATATGCATCCTATTTTGTAGGTAATTACGATGCGGAAAATCAGTTTATCCTTGTTGTTACCGTAGATGAGAATCAGATTTTTGCAGGGATCAAAAAAACTGTTAACCTTATCATCATCACTCTTATCATTGCGATAATACTCGTTTCGCTTATTGTTTTCTTCTATGTAAGAAATCGCATAACTAAGCCTATCGTAAAGGTGACAGAAGCCATAATTCAGATTTCAGATCTTGATCTTGCCATAGAAGATGACGAAAAACTTCTTGCAAGAAATGATGAGATTGGCCATATCGGTAATGCTTTATCAACTCTTGTAGTTAAGCTTAAAGAAACTCTTGATGTTCTTAAAGATCAGTCAGTTAAGCTTGCAAAGAGCAATAAAGAGTTTAACAACAAATTTGAAGATATCACAAGAAACGTAAAAGAAGTTAACACAGCAGTTGAAGAGATCGCCCAGGGCTCTACGGCACAGGCCGGCGAGACCACATCTGCAAGCGAGCAGGTAAGCAGCATGGGCGATGTTATCGCAAATAACGCAAACAATGCTGCATCTATGGATACCGCAGTTGCAACCATGACAGAGATCTCAAACGACCTTAATGCTACGCTTAAAGAACTTGCAGTTATATCAGGGCGTACAGATGTCAGCATCAAAGAAGTGGCAAATCAGACAAATGAGACCAACACTTCTGCAAACAAGATCCAGGAAGCAACTTCTGCCATTACAGATATCGCTTCCCAGACAAATCTTCTTTCTCTTAACGCTTCAATTGAGGCCGCAAGAGCAGGCGAGGCAGGAAAAGGATTTGCGGTCGTAGCAGATGAGATAAGACAGCTTGCAGAAAGTTCAGCACAGGCAGCAAAGTCTATAGATATCATTGTTTCAGAGCTTATCAACAACTCAAGCGAGTCAGTTGAGAAAATGAAAAATGTGTCTGAAGATGTGCAGATACAGAGAGAAAAGCTTGATGTTACACTTAGCGGTTTTGAAAGACTTAACGCTGAGATTTCAACAGTTGCAGATGCAACCAGGGGCGTATCTGAGCAGACTCAGGTTCTTAACGATCAGAAGAATGTGCTTACAGGCGTAGTAGAGCAGCTTGCAGCCATTTCAGAGGAGAATGCAGCAGGAACGGAAGAGACAAGCGCAAGCATGCAGATGCTTTCGGGCAATATCGCAGATTGTCGCGAAGAAGCAGCAAAACTTGCTAAACTTAGCGAAGAGCTCGACGAAGAGATCAATAAATTCCGTTATTAATATGATTAGTTCAAGCCGGGGCTGCAGCGATCATTTTGGCACCAAAATGATCGCTGCAGCCCCGGCTTAAAGTTGTCATCTGTTCTTTAGTTTTTCAAACTCCGCCTGCATGGTGGGGTTGTCTTTTGTCAGTTTCTTTACCGAAACATCTTCAACCTTGCCGTTTGCGATACGAAGCTGATTATCAGAGCCCTGAAGCTCTTTTTTTACCTTTTCAAGATGGGAGATGGTCTTGTCTATTTCGTCTATAGCCTTTTCAAAGTGGTCGTGGGCGATAGAATAGTTGCGACCGAAATCATCTTTAAATTTAAGAAGATTTTCCTCAAAATTGGTTATATCGATATTCTGGTTGCGAACTGTGGCAAGTTCCTGCTTATAGGAAAGGGCGTTCATGGCCGCATTTCTGAGAAGGGTTATTATAGGGATAAAGCACTGGGGCCTTACCACATACATTTTTTCGTATCTGTAGGAAACATCCACTATACCCGCATTATAAAGCTCGCTGTCTGTTTCAAGAAGCGAAACAAGGACTGCATATTCACAGGATTTTTCGCGCCTGTCCTTATCAAGTTCTTTAAAGAAGTCCTCATTTTTGTGTTTTGTGGCGGTTTCGTCCATCTCGTTTTTCATCTCAAACATAATGGAAACGATCTCATTGCCCATCTCATCGCACTCGCGGTAAATGTAGTCGCCCTTGCTGCCGCTCCTTGCGTCGTTATCCTTTTCAAAATATGCATTTTTAAAGGCTGTGGCCCGGAGCTGGTTAAACTGTATCTCGCAGTGCTGCTCTAGGGTTTCGCCCACCATCTTGGTAGACATTTTTGTCTTCAGATCTTTGTAAAACTCGATCTGGGTATCCTTTTCAGCCACTATGGCATCGTACTTTTCTTTTTCCGATACCAGCTTTCGCTCAAGGTCCTGCTTTTCATCCTTTATCTCGTCAACAGCCTTTCTTACCGCAAGTTCGCGAGCTGTTTCGCTGTTATCTATCTTGTTTTGCAGGTCTTTATTTTCGCTTTCCGCCTTACTTAGCTTTTCTTTCAGCCTGTTTATCTCTTTTTCAAATTCGTCCTTTGTTTTAAGGATGACGCCGGCCTCATTAGCCTTAAGCTCGGCGGCGTGCTTTTCGTTAAGAGCATGGACCGCCTCTGCGACCCTTGCTTCCACATCTGCCTTAAATTCCCCGTCCCTTATCTGCTTTACGATGGAATCAAGCTCACTTCCATCCACAGTAAAAACCTGTCCGCAATGCGGGCATCTAAGTTCTGCCATACCTTTTCCTCCTATTTTAAAACTGCGTTGTCGACTGCGTCGCGAAGCCCCTTTTCAATGAGGGATACGTACTCGTCGGGGATCTTGTCAAGGCTTGCAAACATTTTGGAAAAGTGGTCTCTTAAAATGAGAGCAGAGTACTGGGCGTAAAATTCGTGGCCAAAGTCGGTAACGGAAAGGTTAAGCTCTTTTTTGCTGCCTTCCTTGCTCGTCTTTGTAATGAGACCTTTTTCCTCGATCTTTTTGCAAAGCTTTGTGAAATTGCTTCTTGAGATACCGAGTCTTGAAGCGATCATGCTCATGTTTTCCTGGCGCTCCTCATTTTCAATAAGGTACTCAAGCACCTGGATTATGGCAAATGAGTAAGTCACGCCCTTGTATTCAAAAGCTTCCACTTTATATGCGGCGCTGTAAATATTGCAATAATGTATAAGACTTTCAAGAAAATTTCTGTATTTTCCCATCCATTCAAGTTTCATATCTGTTCTTCTTCCTTATCTGAAAATCTTTAATTTGAACTGATTCGTTAACATAATATCACATCAAAATCGTCTTGCAAAGAGATATAAATAATTGTATAATTAAATTGTTTCCGAAGGAAACAAAAATATAATGTATTAGGGATACGAACAGGGAGCCTGGGGAGGCTTCTGTATTTACGTACTCCCGGATCGGAGGAACAATGAAACTCAAAAAAAGTACAGTGACACTCCTTGCAGTCTCACTGGCGCTGATCCTTTTAGGCAGTATCTTTGCCAGCCTTTTTAACACAGGCTTTGGCAGCGTTTCCGTTAAACGCATCTCTTTTGATACGACCAACGGAAGCCTTAGCGGCCTTCTTTACATGCCTAAGGGAGCATCGGAAAGTAATCCGAGACCGGCCGTTATTGTCACACACGGCTATCTGAACTCTGCAGAGATGCAGGACGCCAATGCTATCGAGCTTTCAAGACGCGGCTACGTTGTCCTTGCGCTTGATATGTATGATCATGGCCATTCTAAACTCAACAAAGATGTTTACGGAGGCACCGAATTCTTCGACCTCTGGAGCAAATTCTGGATCCACTCCATGAACGATGCAGCTACATATATGTACTCTCAGCCTTACGTATTAAAAGATGCGGACGGCAACGGTGTAATGGGCGTTACAGGCCACTCTATGGGCGGCTTCTCATCCACACTTGCTCTTGCATTTGACGAGCAGGCAGCGCAGGCTACCGGTATCCGCAAGCTTTCATGCGGCCTTACCGAAGGTTCTGATTTCTCATATTCCGCATTTGTAGGTATCGACGCAGCCACAGCCGATGCTCTTGGCGGCGGACGTATTATGGGAAAAGTTGCTGCAAGATATGATGAATTCTTCTTCAACAATCCTGAGGAAACAGGCGGTACAGTGAGACAGAAAGACTACGTTTCAACTCCTGACGGACAGACCTTCCTTCAGACTGAAAATGCAGCAGCAAACACCTGGTATAACACATCTGACGGCGGAAAGCGTATTATCTACGAGCCTGCCCAGACACATCCTTGGAACCATTTTTCAAAGGAAACCACAGGCTATGCCATCGATTTTTATAAAACAGCATTTGCAGGATATACAGACGGTATCAAAGATATAGCATCAAGTAGCCAGATCTGGCAGTTTAAGGAGCTTTTCTCCTTTATCGCACTTATCGGCTTTGTTATGTTCTTTATCCCATTTGTAGAGATCCTTCTTGGCCTTCCGTTCTTTAACAAGGCAAAGACAGAGCTTCCTGCTCCTGTAGCAGTAAGCAAGCTTACAGGCGCAAAGCTTGGCAGATTTGCTCTTATGCTTTCACTTGTAGTAGTTCCTGCAGTATTCTTTGCACCGCTTTACGACGATGCTCCGGCATCCCCTCTTATGGACCTCCTTTTTGTGGCAGGTATCGTATTTGCGGTATGCGGCCTTGTAGGCATATGCCTCGGCCTTAGAGCAGAAGCGGGAAAGGGCAAATATATCTGCGGCAGCGTTCTTACAGTGCTTGCAGGTGCAGCCCTCAGCTTTATCGCAAAGAAGCCTTTATATCAGTCCCTTGCAACATGGGTAGCACCATCGGTTAACTCCATCGCAGTTTGGACCCTTGGATGTGCGGTTATCTCAGTACTTGCAATGAGCCTTATATTTACGGTAAGCAAGGCTAAAGACGGCGCAGGCCTTCGCGATTACGGTATCAGTTTAAATCCGCTTACCATTATCGCATCCCTTCTTACAGCCTGCGTAGCACTTGTTGTGGGCTACCTTATCCTTTTTGCCATCGATGCGGTGCTTCATGTAGATTTCCGTCTTTGGGTATTTGCCTACAAGACATTTGACATGAACATCTTACCTGCAGTATGCAAGTATTTACCTACATTCTTCCTGTTTTACTTTGTATCAAGTGCATCGATCTTTGCAAATACAAACACAGACAGTATGCAGGGCGTAAAGGGTTATCTTGCCGCTATCGCTTTAAATGCGGGCGGAAGTATGCTCTGGCTTTGCCGCCAGTACGTAACTCTCTTTAGCACCGGAGTAGCAGCTCATCCTGATGCAGCACTTTCCGGCATCGTTCTTGTAGCAGTATGTGCAGTACTTGTTGTAGCTGCCATTATCTCAAGAGCACTTTACAAGAAATGCGGAAACATCTGGGTTGCAGCATTCCTTAATGCATTCCTCGTAACCATAATGACTATCGCCAACACAACAGTATACATGAAATAAGCAAGTTACAATTCGTTGAATTGTATGTTAACATATGTACCAGGTACCTGTGTAAAAAATTTACATACGTACCTGGTACATTTGTAAAAAAACCTCTTGACAAAATGAACATTTGGGGGTTAATATTTTATCATAGAATTGAACTCGTTCATTATAAAAAGAGAGGTAGAAAAAATGCCAAAGATTATTCCGGATCTTAAAGAAAAGATTATTGCAGGTGGCAGGAAACTGATGCTTAGCGGCGACCCGAAGGCTTTATCCCTTCGCGCGATCTCAAATGAGTGCGGTATTGCGGTAGGTACCGTATATAACTATTTTACAGGAAAAGACCAGCTTATCGTTTCTGTTCTTATGGACGACTGGCTTAAGGCTCTTGATAAGATGCAGGCGCATTCTATTAGAGCAAAAAGCTTTGAGGCAGGTCTTGAAAATATTTATGACGACCTTGTTGAATTTATAGCCGTTTACAGAAAGATCTGGAGCGGCTTTTCAAAGGGCACATCTGAAAAAGCAAGTATGCACGGCCATCACGGCGAATTTATGGATCAGCTTGGCAACTGCGTTACATTACTTGCAAATTCAAACAAAGTAGAGGTTGATGCAGATGAAAGACGTATTATCTGCGAGCTTTTACTTGTTGCGGTTATGCAGGACGATGTTA
>JAEEOQ010000086.1 GCA_016284355.1 Lachnospiraceae bacterium | reverse complement strand
TTAAAATAAAGGCATACATAAAGAACTATAACATCAATTGCGATAGCAACTGCGCTGTGGTAAACAGGGATCATCATCTTATATATGCTCTGGATGATGGTGTTAAAAAGTACAGACACCGTATAAAGCACAACTGCAATAGAACCTATAAACATAACAAATGCGGCGTCTGTAGAACCGTCATTAAAAAGAAGCTTAAGTATCGGACCGCCAAGAACCGCAAGTCCCACAAAGGAAGGCATTGAAATGATCAGGTTAAATTTCATGGCAGAAGATATCTTTTGCTTTACTTCGCTCATATTTCCAACAGAATGTGAGGAAACTATGGAAGGAACCATGGCGATGGTGATGGCACTTGTAATACCTGTTACTATATTGCAAAGAACAAGGTATTTACTGGAGTAGATACCGTAGGTACTTGTAAAAGCTTCCCTTGAGATACCTTTTGATGCCATAACGTGGTTGTACATGCTGGCTGCGATAAGTCCGTTTGAACGTACAAGCACCTGGCTTAAGGTAACGGGAAGGATAGTGCCGAATATAACGTAAAGTATGGAAAGATAGCTTTCCGTATCTTCTTTTTTGTCTTTTGAAGCCTGGCGTCTTAAAGCAGGCAGGTTAAGAGCAAAGATAAATATGATAAACACAAGTGCAAATGCTGCACCGCTTCCTGTACCAAGAACGCCGCCTGCTGCTCCGTATGCCGATATTTTTTCTGATGCGGAATGGGCTCTTACAAGAAGAGTGGCCGCAACTACAGATACAACTGCATTAACGATCTGCTCAAGGAGCTGAGATACCGCGGTTGGAACCATGGTCTTTTTGCCCTGGAAAAACCCGCGGAGCACGCCGAGCACAGCACAGATAAGGATCGTAGGAGCTATAACGCGAAGAGGGATGGCAACATACGGGTTTGCATATACCTTTACTGCGATAAGATCTGCACCAAAAAGAACGGCCGCAGTAAGAAGACCGCCAAGTACCAAAGCTATAAGCAGGGCTCCTTTTAAGATCTTAAGGGAGTTACGGTATTCTTTTCTTGCGCACCTGTCTGCTACAAGCTTTGAAACTGCCATAGGCATAGCGTAAGAGGAGATGATAAAAGCCATATTGTATACTTCAAAGGCATAATCGTAGTAACCCATACCTTCATCTCCAAGGGTACGGGTCATAGGGATACGGTAAGCAAGGCCTATAAGCCTTACAAGTATTGATGTAAAGGCAAGGATACTTCCCTGCACTATAAAATTATCTTTTGATTTTGAATTCATTTTCATTTTCCGTTTCGTTTTTTATTCTAAAACACACCAAATCTATAATAACTTCTTTTACCCTTTTATTCAAGTATTACATTGACTTTTATTGGTCTGTGAGAGTATACTTTTTACATAAATTCATGCAATTAAGAAAGGACATTTGATATGTGTGGTTTTGCCGGTTTTCTTGCGGGAGATTTTAAGGGTGATAAGGCTGCTGTAGTCACAAAGATGGGCGAGCGTATCATTCACAGAGGTCCCGATCAGGATGCTATATATACAGATGATGACATTGCTCTTTGCTTTCGCCGTCTTGCCCTTATAGACCTTGAAGGCGGGGCTCAGCCTATGTTTAACGAGGACGGCTCACTGGTCCTTGTTTTTAACGGCGAGATATATAATTTCAGACAGCTTCGTGAGGACCTTATAGGAAGAGGTCATATATTTAAAAATAAAAGTGACTCAGAGGTGCTTCTTCACGGTTATGAGGAGTACGGCCCTGAGTTTACAAAGAAGCTTCGCGGAATGTATGCCTTTGTTATCTGGGATAAAAAGAACAAAAGACTTTTTGGTGCCAGAGATATTTTTGGAATAAAGCCTTTTTATTACTATAAGAAAAACAATGAATTCATGTTTGGTTCGGAGATCAAGGCTTTTCTTGACCACCCGCTCTTTGAAAAAGAGGTAAATGAAGAGAGACTTCCTGACTGGCTTTCTTACGAGTACCTTCCTGATGAGGAGACATTTTTCAAAAATGTATACAAGCTTCCTGCCGCCCATTATTTTATCTATGAAAACGGCAAGATGACTACCACAAGGTATTACAAGATCAAGTATGAGCCGGATGAGACAAAGACTTTAGAGGAGTGGGAATCCCTTATATCAAAGACTTTTGAGGAGTCTGTGGATGCCCACAAATTCTCTGATGTAGAGGTTGGATGTTTTCTTTCAAGCGGAGTTGATTCAAGCTATACCGTTAAAGAAGTCACCAAGTTTATGAAAAATCCAAAGACTTTCTCTGTAGGTTATACTGAGGAAAAATACAGTGAACTTCCTTACGCACAGGATTTTGCCAAGGCTATAGGCGTTGAGAATATCTCAAACCTTGTATCTGCAGAAGAATACTTTGAGTATGCGGGCATCATTCAGTATTATATGGACGAGCCGCTTCCAAACCCAAGTGAGGTTCCACTGTTTTTCCTTTCTAAAAATGCCGCAAAATATGTTAAGGCAGTTCTGTCGGGAGAAGGCGCCGATGAACTGTTTGGCGGATACCCTATGTATATCCAGGGCGGACATTTTGCGCAGTATTCCAAAATCCCTAAGGGAGTTAGAAAGGGCGTAAGTGCCATTGCAGGGAAACTGCCGTATTTTAAGGGAAAGAACTTTATTACAAGAGGGGCTCTTGAACCTTATCAGCGTTTTATGAGGGCAAATTACGTTTTCCATTACAACGAGCGTGATAAATACCTTAAGAAAAAGTACGAAAGCAGAAGGCCTGAAGAACTTTCAAAGAAATATTTTGACGATGTTAAGGAATTTGATGAGCCTACACAGCTTCAGTATGTAGATATCAACACCTGGATGCTTTATGATATCCTTCAAAAAGCTGATAAGATGACTATGGCAAATTCTCTTGAGCTTCGCGTTCCTTTCCTTGACAAGAAGGTTCTTGAGCTTTCTGTCAAGATACCTACAAAATACAGAGTGGACGGCGAGACTACAAAGGTTGCACTTCGCGGGGCTGCACTTAAAGAGATCCCGGAGCGTACCGCAAACAAAAAGAAACTTGGTTTCCCTGTTCCGCTTAACGATTGGATGAGAGAAGACCGTTTTTATAACATGATAAAAGAGAAGTTTGAAGGGGATATCGCAGAGCGTTTCTTTAATGTTCCTGAGATAATGAAACTTCTTAACGATCACAAAGAAGGAAAAGCCCATAACATGAAAAAGGTATGGACAATCTATACCTTTATCCTTTGGTATGAGCAGTTCTTTGTACTAAACTAATGCAACTTAAGGAAGAAGATATTATGACACTTGATGAGGCTAAACAGAAACTGCAGGGTTACGACCAGCTGCATGTACTTAAATATTTTAATGAGCTTACAGATACTGAAAAGGACGAACTTCTTAATCAGATAGAAGAAACGGATTTTGAGCCTCTCAGTAAGAAAAAGAATGACGCGGCAAAAAGGGAGATCACTCCGATCGATGCTTATACGGTTGAAGATATTGCAAAAAATGCGATAGAATACGAAAGTATCGGCCTTGATGCCATAAAAGAAGGAAAAGCGGGGGCAGTACTTCTTGCCGGCGGTATGGGTACAAGGCTTGGATGTGACGGGCCCAAAGGTATATATAATATTGGACTTACAAAAGAGCTTTATATATTTGAGTGCCTTATAAACAACCTTCTTGATGTAACAAAAAAAGCAGACAGATATATACATCTTTTTATCATGACAAGTGATAAGAACCATGAGAGCACGGTTTCCTTTTTAAAGGAAAAGGATTTCTTCGGTTATCCGGAAAAGTTTGTGCATTTCTTTAAACAGGAGATGGCTCCTGCCACAGATTATGAAAGACATGTATATATGGAGAGTAAATGCCGCATTGCTACAAGCCCAAACGGCAACGGAGGCTGGTTTATATCGATGCGAAAGAGCGGCATGCTTGACATTGTGGAAAATGAGGGTATTGAGTGGCTTAATACTTTTGCGGTAGATAATGTGCTTCAAAGGATCTGCGACCCTGTTTTTATCGGAGCAGTAATTAAAAACGGCTTTAGCAGCGGTTCAAAAGTAATCAGAAAAGCGGACCCTTCTGAAAAAGTCGGAGTTATGTGCCGCAGAGGCGGCGTTCCTTCCATAGTTGAGTATTACGAACTTACGGATGAGATGAAGGATGCCAAGCTTCCAAACGGAGAGTATGCCTATAATTTTGGAGTCATATTAAACTACCTTCTTAATGTAAAAGAACTTATAAGAATAGAAGGAAATAACCTTCCGCTTCATATGGTGGAAAAGAAGATTCCATATATTAACGAAGCGGGAGAGTTTATTGAGCCTTCAGAGCCAAACGGATACAAATTTGAATCCCTTATACTTGATATGATCGAGATGTTCCCCGATTGTATGCCTTTTGAAGTGGTAAGAGAAAAGGAATTTGCGCCTGTAAAGAATAAAACAGGTGTGGATTCTGTAGATACCGCAAGGCAGTTATTAATAAAGAACGGAGTGGTTTTATAATGAACGATAAAAGACCTGTAACCAAAGGACAGAGAATAGCAGCCCTTATAGTTGTTATCATGCTTGTGGTGATGATAATACTCACCGTTATTTTTGCATTTACCGCAAAGCCCGGTGAAAACAAACTTTTCCTTGCATCCCTTCTTTGTACCATACTTATCCCTACCATTCTTTACATTACCATGTGGCTTATGCGAAAAATCGGTGGTGACGGAAGAACGCCAAAGGATGAAGAAGAGTAAGGTGTTGACTCTTTTAGACATTTACATGGTGTTTGCCTAAAAACCGGACAATTTATATCAAATATACTTATTTTGAACACGGACAGGTTATTTGTCCGTGTTCTTTTTTGTTTTTCGGGGGTAATATATGGGCATAAAAAACAAAAGGAGATGCATTGATATGAAATTTGGAAAGACAGTTGTGAAACTTAGATTTCCAATACTTGTTTTATCTTTACTTCTTCTGATCCCATCCGTACTCGGAATGGCAAAGACAAGGATCAATTATGATATGCTTGATTATCTGCCATCCGATATGGAAACGGTTCAGGGTCAGAATGTGCTTCTTGAAGATTTTAACAAAGGAGCTTTTTCACTGATAATAGCAGAGGGTATGAAAGAAAAAGATGTGGCTGCCCTTGCTGAAAAGATCAGAGGTGTTGACCATGTGGCAACAGTCCTTTGGTATGATTCTCTTACTAACATGAAAGTACCGATGGAGATGCTTCCGCAGAAAGTATACGATGCCTTTAACAAAGGCGATGCCACAATGATGGCGGTATTCTTTGACAGTTCCACCTCAGCTGATGTTACCATGGATGCCATAAGAGAGATCAGAAAGATCTGTGATAAAAACTGCTACATCTCAGGTATGTCGGCACTTGTAACAGACCTTAAGGATCTTTGCGAAAAAGAAGAGCCTCTTTATGTTGCCATCGCAGTACTTTGCGCAACACTTGCAATGATGCTTCTTCTTGATGGTTTCCTTATTCCTTTTATTTTCCTTGCAGGAATTGGGATCTCAATTCTTATTAACCTTGGAAGCAACTACTTCCTCGGAGAGATCTCATATATCACAAAAGCACTTTCAGCAGTGCTTCAGCTTGCGGTGACCATGGATTACAGCATTTTCCTCTGGAACTCATATAATGAGCAAAGAGAAAGCGTAGATAACAAGTACGAAGCCATGGCAACTGCGATAAATAAAACACTTACTTCCGTACTTGGAAGTTCAATAACCACAGTAGCCGGATTTATCGCTCTTGTATTTATGAGCTTTACTCTCGGCCGCGACCTTGGAATAGTTATGGCAAAGGGTGTTATCCTTGGAGTTATCGGATGTGTAACGGTTCTTCCGGCGCTTATCCTTCTTCTTGATAAACCGCTTCAAAAGACAAGACATAAGAGCATTATTCCTGATATGTCAGGTTTTGCAAAAGGTGTACTTAAGATATTCCCTGTTTTTTGTATCCTTTTTGTTGTGATCTGTGTTCCTGCTCTTTACGGATACAAAAAGACAACAAACGAAGTTTACTATGATATGAGCGTATGTCTTCCAAAGGATATCGACACTGTTATTGCAAACAGCAAGTTATCCGATGAATTTGATATTGCATCAACCCATATGCTTTTAGTTGATGCAGATACAGATGAAAAAGACATAAGAAGCATGCTTGATGAGATCGAAAATGTTGACGGAGTCAAATATGTTCTTGGACTTGAAACTTTAATTGGCAACAAGATCCCTGAAGAAATGGTTCCGGAGCATCTTAAAGAGGTGCTTGAAAGCGACAGATACAAGCTCTATCTTGTAAACTCCGAATACCATGTTGCAAGCGACCTTGTAGATACGCAGGTAACAAATATCAACAATATCCTTAAAAAATATGACAAGGGCGGAATGCTTATCGGCGAAGCTCCTTGTATGAAGGATATGATCGATACAACAGACCATGATTTTGCGGTTGTAAATGCGGTTTCAATAGCTGCCATATTTATTATTATCGCAATAGTTGAAAAGAGTATCTCATTACCGTTTATCCTTATTTCGGTAATCGAGCTTGCAATTTTCATAAACCTTGGCCTTCCGCATTACCTTGGAACAAGTCTTCCGTTTATAGCACCTATCTGTATCAGTACAATACAGCTTGGAGCAACTGTAGACTACGCCATACTTATGACCACAAGATATAAGGCTGAAAGATATGCAGGAAAAGATAAACATGATGCGGTTCATACAGCACTGTTTACTTCGATTCCTTCCATCATAGTCAGCGGTATGGGACTTTTTGCAGCGACATTTGGTGTAAGTATCTATTCTAACATTGATATCATAAGTTCAATGTGTACACTTATGGCACGAGGAGCGATCATCAGTATGCTTTGCGTAATATTCGTTCTTCCGGCATTTTTGATGCTTTTTGATAAACTTATCATTAAAACAACAGTAATGAAGTCAAGACTGGAGGCATAATCATGAATAAGAGATTAAGTATTATCCTTTCAATAGCACTTTGTATATCACTTGTTGCAAATGTTTTTGCAGTAAAGATGGCAAAGGCTGAAAACAACGATGAAAAAGAGACAAAAGAAGAGACTGTTATAACAAGTGAAAATGTTGCAGATGAAATGACATATATCGTTTCAGGTGCAGATGGAAACAGCATTAAGGCTATGGATTGCAACTCTAATGAAGTAAGCCTTGATAAGGTTCCTGTTAGCGTTAATATAAAGTATTTCCTTGATGTTAAAGTGGTAAATGTAAACGAGCTTCAGGGCAAGAGCGGTCAG
>JAEEOQ010000085.1 GCA_016284355.1 Lachnospiraceae bacterium | reverse complement strand
CGCTCCCCCTTGACGCGGACTTCAATCCTGAGGGCGCAGCAGGCAGATATATGGATGTTGATGTTCCCCAGAATCCGGAAGGAACAGGCGAAGTAGTGGGAGAAGCTACAGAAGAACAGCCTGCAGATGAAACACCTGCAGAGGAACCGGCAGAAGAGCCTGTAGATGAAAATCCTGACAATAACGAGATACAGGATAACAACGATCAGCAGACAGATAATGATCAGACTGCGGATAATAACGACAACGGTCAGATCGCAGATGATGATAACGCTGATGACGGTGATGACAGTCAGGTAACTGATGACACCGATAACAACAAAGACAATAATAAAGATAAGACCGATAACAACAAAGATAAAGAGACAGATAAAGATAAAGAAAAAGAAGATCAGACTGACGATCAGCAGGAAGACACCGATGATCAGACTGATGACAATAACAACGACAACACAGGAGATAACAACACCACAGGTGACAACAACAGCTCCACAACAGATCCGAATGGTAATAACAATAATAACAACAATAACAACAGTGGAACAACATCAGATGATATTACAATAGTATTTGAGTTTCCAGGAGGTATGACAGCTTCCAAGACTGTTACATCCGGCCCTTCGGTCACATTAGGAGATTTTCCATCTCTTAGTGGTAGTCAGGCTGGCGACTGGTTCTGGTATGACAATGATGAGGCACCGGCAAGTACTGACGATCTTGTCATAGATCATGTAGAAGGTAGTAGTGGAAATTACGAAGCAAGATTACATTGGATTCAGTAATTGAATCAATTAGACCGGAAGGCGAAAGCCTTCCGGTTTTTTATTACATATGCTCAAGTTTTTGGCCTGTGAAGCCGATAATCTTTTTGAATAAAAATGCCCGCATTTAAAAATTTTTCTTCTATTTTTGCGTGAGATATTATATAATATCCTCAGTATGGGTTATCAGACCCTCTTATTTGCGTGAAAGGAGAAATTTTTAGATGTTAGGAAGCGATATCGGAATTGATCTCGGTACGGCGAGCGTACTTGTTTACATAAAAGGTAAGGGCGTAGTCCTTAAAGAGCCTTCGGTTGTTGCCTTTGACCGCAACACCAACAAGATCAAGGCTATCGGCGAAGAGGCTAGACTTATGCTGGGTAGAACCCCGGGTAATATTGTAGCCATCAGACCTCTTCGTGAGGGCGTTATCTCAGATTATTCTGTTACTGAGAAGATGCTCAAGTATTTTATTCAGAAAGCAGGCGGAAAGCAGCGTTTCCGTAAGCCTCGTATCAGCGTATGTGTTCCTTCGGGAGCTACAGAAGTTGAGAAGAAGGCAGTTGAAGATGCTACATATCAGGCAGGTGCCAGAGAAGTAGCCATCATCGAAGAGCCGATCGCAGCAGCTATCGGTGCAGGAATCGATATCTCAAGACCATGTGGAAACATGATCGTAGATATAGGCGGCGGTACATCAGATATTGCAGTTATCTCACTTGGCGGTACAGTAGTTAGTACATCTATCAAGACCGCAGGAGATGACTTTGATGAAGCCATCGTCAAATATATGCGTAAAAAGCATAACTTACTTATCGGAGAGCGTACAGCTGAAGAGGTCAAGATTAAGATCGGTTCAGCGTACAAGCGTCCTGAAGTTGAGACTATGGACGTAAGAGGAAGGAACCTCGTTACCGGATTGCCGAAGACTATTACGGTCACATCCGAAGAAACTGAAGAAGCATTAAGAGAAACCACATCACAGGTCGTTGAGGCCGTGCATAGTGTTCTCGAGAAAACACCGCCTGAACTGGCTGCAGATATCGCAGACAGAGGTATCGTACTTACCGGCGGCGGCAGCCTCCTCTACGGCCTTGAAGAACTTATAGAAGATAAGACCGGTATCACTACCATGACAGCTGAAGATCCTATGACAGCAGTTGCCATCGGAACCGGTAAATTCGTAGAATTCTTAAGCGGTAAGAGAGACAACTAGCCGGAAAGTCCGGTTTTAGAAGGTACGGTCTTACCGCTCTTTCTATTGTGTTTATCTTGAGGAACATATTTCTTAAAATGCTGATACTCGAAAGGAAAACAGTATGGTAAGAGGACTTTATACCGCATACACCGGTATGCGTAACGAGCAAAACAGAATGGACATCATTTCAAACAACCTGGCTAATGTTTCTACAGCAGGCTACAAGGAAGAAAACGTTGCAAGTCAGGCTTTTGACAAGGTGTTTGCCCTCAAGATAAGAGACGTTTCGGAAAGCTTTAACGATCGCCGGATCGGAACTATGAGCCTTGGCGTAAAAGTAGGCGAGGTTTATACAGATTACAGGCAGGGCTCGGTTCGTGAGACAGGTAATACTTACGACCTTGCTATAGACGGTAAGGGGTTTTTCCGCATGCGTGTTACAAACAGAGCAGGCGAAGACTCTATGAAGCTTACAAGAGACGGTAATTTTAAGATAACAAGAGACGGAAATATAGTAGATGCTTACGGCAACCACCTTCAGGGCGAAGCAGGCGACCTTATCGTGCCGACGGATGCCGTAGAAGTGCGTGTTTACGAAGACGGTCAGGTTTATGCCGACGGTGAGTATGTAGACAGAATACTTATAGTAGACTACGAAAATTACGATTACATTGAAAAATTTGGCGATAACATGTATCAGACTGTAGAAGGAGCCACCGAGCGTGAAGATTTCTCGGGGCGCTTACTGCAGGGCTACATCGAGCAGAGTAATGTAAACTCTGTATCTGAGATGGTAGAGCTTATCACGGTTACAAGGGCCTATGAAGCAGGCCAGAAGATAATCCAGAGTACAGACGATATGCTTGACCTTGCTGCAAATTCTGTAGGTAAAGTTTAAAGCATAAGGTAAGGAGGATAAGCTTATGATGAGATCACTTTGGACAGCTGCCTCAGGTATGCTGTCACAGCAGACAAATCTTGATACCATTGCCAACAACCTTTCAAATATCAATACAGTAGGTTTTAAGAAAGAGACTACAGAATTTAAGTCTCTTTTATACCAGACCCTTCGTGAAGATTCTTATGACTCAGAGGGTGAGCCAAAGGCTATCGGTGTGCAGGTAGGTTCAGGCGTTCGTAACTCAGCTATTACAGCTCAGTTTACTCAAGGGTCCTTTACCGCTACCGATAATCCTTTTGATATCGCCATCGAAGGCCGCGGTTTCTTTATGATACGTGATAATAACGGTGAGACCGCATATACAAGAAACGGCTCCTTCCAGCTTTCAGTTGGAGTAAACGGTCTTACACTTACAAACTCCCAGGGTAATCCTGTCCTTTCAAGAGAGGGCAATGAGATAGTTATGAACCCTGAGTGGAGTATCGAAGATATCACTATCAATGAGAACGGACAGGTACTTCATATGCGTAATGTGGTACAGGTCTACGATGCAAACGACAATCTTAAGTGGCTTGAAGACTCAAAGGGCAACATCATAGACAAAGACGGAAAGATCACTACGCAGGCAGCAAACAATGCCAGAGCAAACGGAACAGACACCACCCGTTATTCACTTCGCGACGTAACTACATACGACGTTATGGGCGTACTTGGTCTAGCCCAGTTCAATAACCCTGCAGGCCTAAAAAAATCAGGCGGAACATTCCTTTATGAGAGCGATGCATCAGGCGAACCTCGTATTGAAGGAATTGATACAGGCGTTAGATTCAGTAAGACTAAACAGGGATACTTGGAAGCAAGTAATGTGCAGGCTGTGGATGAGATGGTAAACATGATTGTAGCTCAGCGAGCATACGAACTGAATTCGAAGATCATCACTGCCAGCGACGAGATGCTCCAACAGGCAAATAACCTTCGAAGATAAAGCTGAAGGATAAAATGCCATTGCCGAAAGCTTGCTTTCGGGCAAGGTCATTTTTCCTGAAGGGAATCTGCATTCGAGTATTCGAATGCAGATGGCAGAGCAGAGCTCTGCAGGCTTTATCTTCGTAGTACAGTTCTATGCGAGCGCCGCCCGTCATGAACAAGTAGGGCGATAGCCCGGATTGTGAATGTTACCAGCGTCACGAGAGTGCGAAGCACGGAGTTACGCGTCACTTAGTCAATAAAAGTAGTCAACGAAAGGAGTCAACATGAGCGATATCACAGTGGGAAACAGCTATTATACCGGTCTTATGGAAGCTCTTCAGAGCAAGACAGGAACAAACAAAGTCAGCACGGACCTTGACAGGCTTACCCCGGATTCTACCGATGCCGAACTTATGGAAGCTTGCCGCTCCTTTGAAAGCTACTTTATTGAGCAGATGTACAAAGGCATGGAAAAGACCATTATGCGCGACGAAGAACACAAAGAAAACGACTACCTTTCCATGTTCAAAGACAACATTTACCAGGGCTATGCAAAGAACACCATGGATCAGGGCGGATTTGGCATAGCAAAGATTCTTTATGATTCCATGAAGAAAAATACGGTTAAGCCGGACAATACGAAGTAGATCAGGAGGATAGCCGAACTTTGGCTGACAAGGTAAAGGGATTTGTAGAAAAAATCGTATACAGAAACGCAGATAATGCCTACACGGTGCTTTCCCTCGCAGAAGGTGATGAGGAAACCACTCTTGTAGGCTATTTTAGTTCCATAAGCGAAGGCGAATATATCGAGGCAGAAGGCAGCTTTACTGCCCATTCCGTATATGGCGAGCAGTTTAAGGTAAGCCGCTATGAGGTAAAAGAGCCTGAAGATGCCCTTGCTATGGAAAAATATCTTGGCTCCGGCGCCATAAAGGGCATCGGAGTTTCTCTTGCAGCCCGCATTGTAAAGAAATTCGGTGATGACACCTTCCGTATTATCGAAGAAGAGCCTGAGCGCCTGGCAGAGATAAAGGGTATCTCGGAGCGAAAAGCAAGAGAGATAAGCGCTCAGTTTGAAGAAAAGCGTGAGATGCGAAGAGCGGCTATATTCCTTGCACGCTACGGCATTTCAAATGCTTACGGCGTAAAAATATATGCAAGATACGGCGAAGGCATGTACGAGGTCTTAAAAACAAACCCGTACCGCCTTGCAGATGATATAAGGGGCATAGGCTTTAAACTTGCAGACGAGATCGCAGGGAAGATGGGAATAGACCCTGCCAGCGAGTTTCGTATAAAAGCAGGCCTTGTATATGTACTTCAGATAGCCGCAGGAAACGGACATACATTTTTGCCATACGAAGAACTTTTAAAAGAGGCAGGAGAGCTTCTTTCCTGCGAGGTGGCAGAAGCAGAGCGCCTTATAAAAGAGCTTATCCTTGAAAGAAGAATAACAAGAAAAGAAATAGACGGCATCGACGCGGTATATCTTATTTCTTTTTACCATATGGAGCTAAACGTAGCCCGCATGCTAAAAGACTTAAATCAAAGCTACAAGATTGCGGAAAGCAAGATAAAAGCTAAGATAAAGGGTATCGAAGAAGAAATCGGCATCACCTTAGACGATATGCAAAAAACTGCACTTACAGAGGCGGCAAGAAGCGGCGTGCTTGTAGTAACAGGAGGCCCGGGTACCGGTAAGACGACCACTATAAATGCCATAATCCGCTTTTTTGAGTCGGAGCAGATGGAAATGCTCCTTGCGGCGCCAACAGGAAGAGCGGCAAAGCGAATGAAGGAAACTACAGGCTACGAAGCCCAGACCATACACCGCCTCCTTGAAGTATCCGGAAACCCTGAGGGGGAAGACGTAAAGAGCGAATTTAACCGCAACGAGCTTAACCCGCTTGAGGCTGACGTTATAATAATCGACGAGATGAGTATGGTGGATATAAGCCTTATGCATGCGCTTTTAAAGGCTATACCTGTTGGTACAAGGCTGATACTTGTTGGCGATGTAAATCAGCTGCCAAGCGTTGGCCCCGGCAATGTGCTTCGCGACATTATCGCCTCCCACACATTTAACGTGGTATCACTTACCAAGATCTTTCGCCAGGCCATGGATTCAGACATTATTGTAAATGCCCACAAGATTCACGCAGGGGAGCAGATTGCCCTGGATAACAAGAGCAAGGATTTCTTCATGCTTAAGCGCGATGATGTGACCATGATCCTTCGTGTCATCTTAAGCCTTGTTATGGAAAAGATGCCTTCTTACGTAGATGCGGGCCCTCTTGACGTACAGGTTCTTACACCTATGCGAAAGGGCGAGCTTGGAGTAGAGCGCCTAAACAAGTTTTTGCAGACCTACCTTAACCCTCCTGAAGATTTCAAAAAGGAAAGACTTTTTGGCGAGACGATCTTCCGCGAAGGCGACAAGGTAATGCAGATAAAGAACAATTACCAGATAGAGTGGGAAGTAAAAGGAAAAGGCGGATACACCATAGATTCAGGCACCGGCGTATTTAACGGAGACGTGGGCATTATTAAGTTTATAAACGAATTTGCAGAATTTATGGAAATAGAATTTGATGACGGGCGCGTAGTGGAGTACCCGTTTTCAGGCCTTGATGAGCTTGAACTTGCCTACGCCATAACGATCCACAAGTCGCAGGGCTCAGAATACCCTGCGGTAGTGCTTCCTCTCCTAACAGGCCCGCGTATGCTCTTTAACCGCAACCTTCTTTATACCGCGGTAACAAGAGCAAAAAAGTGCGTAACTATAGTCGGCAGCGAAAAGACCGTAGAGAGCATGATCGCAAATGAGAACGAAATGAAGCGGTATTCGGGGCTAAAGGTTGCCATAAATGAAGTGTAGGGGTTGACGCATGATGGCTAATCTGGTAAAATAGCAAAGCTTGACAGACATGGTGTTTGCTGTGACTGCAGGCTGATGAATGATTCCGGAATTTTTTGGTTCCGTGGCTACTTGTATAATAGATGTGTTTTTGCACGTGTGTGCAAAGCAAGTAGTGGTTACAACAGATAATAAAGAGCTTAACATTGTTTTGACGCAATGTTTGGCTCTTTTTTTATTTTAGTACTCGGAAAGCACAAATTGTAGGATTTGACAAAATATGATAAAATGAAAGGGTAGAAAAAGGATTAATGGAATTAAACACAGAAAATGAGCAGACGCTTATAAGCAAGAAGAAGACTTCAAATGCATTTTCGGTAAACAGAAAGCTTATCAACTCTAAAAAATTTAGAGATAAGTTTGAACTGCTCCCTATAACTCAAGAAGCAAAAAATCGCGTCTATCAAGAGGTAGGGAGGCTGCTTGAATTTGTTGACGGAAGCGAAAATGAGTATTTGGTAGCTCTGGATTATTATGATGGACATAGGATAATCGACAACTTCAAGCGAGAAGGTCAGCCTCGAAGTACAGGTTTTACATCAGAGGAATACGAACATGTATTACAGAATGACGCTGAGATAATAGTTGTTCATAATCACTCTTACAACGGCAGACCGTCAGCAAAAGATTTGATAACGTTTCATGACAATGACAGAATAAGGTTATCGATCGTTGCCTGTCACAATGGCGAATTGTACGTAATATTCAATGTGTCGGACGACATGATCAGCGTTTATAATGACCTGCTTAAAGGCGAAAAAGAAATTGTTAATGACACAGACTTAGCAAAAAGGCTCGTAATGACCAGATTATATGACTTTAACGAAAAAATCAGTCCGAAGAGAAAACTTTTTGATGTGAGGAGGTTATAGTTATGGATCAGGAAAATAAATATTGCATTATGGATGATGTAGACGTTGAATATAGCACACCGGTTCAACTGACAGAAGAATTGCTTGAAAAAGAAAGGGAACTGGAACAAGAGATTAGCGAGAAGTATTCATATCTATTCGAAAAATAAACAGTGAGAAACAAGAAAGCACGGAAGAGCCCTGCGATACTCGGGGCTTAAGGAAACTATAATTGAATTGTCTTAAAACTTTAATAAAGTTACATCAAAGAGCGAATTTTTTGCCGTTTCGACAAGAATCGCTCTTTTCTTTAATCAAATACCCTCCCTTTTACATAAAGATGATGCATTTTACTAAAAAATACTGAAAAAGGACTGTTGCGTAACCAAGTTGTAACCCTCTAGTGTTAAAATTTTCATTGTAAAGAATAAATCAGAAGGAGACTATGCGGTTATGGAAGCAAAAGAGCGAATGATCTCTAACAAGTACAGATCGAGTATCCTTGCGATCAACGAGTACGACGACACTCATTTTTCGGCGCTTCTTTACAACGAGTACTGGGAAGGGACCAAAGAAATCCGAAGCATTCAGGAATTCATCAAGGTTCTTGACGAGCTTTTCGGCAATGAAGGGTTCCCGATGGAAAGTTATCAAAAGCGCAGCTTTTTAAGCAATGACGAGGGCGTCAAAGGCAGCAAGGTGGGTACCGGCAGCGTTAAAAACGGTAAGCTTGGAACATTCAGTATTGAAATCCAGTATCGAAACAACGCGACTTGGCAGGGAACTGTCACCTGGATAGAGAAGAACAACAAAGAGTTCTTTAGAAGCGCTCTGGAGCTGTTCTTTCTGATCGACAGTGTGACTTGTTGTAACAAATAATTACGGAGGATGAGAAATGAAGAAACTATTAACTAACAAAAAGTTAATGAGTTGCCTAAGTGTTTTCTTGGTTTTTGCGTTGATCTTAACCAATCTTAGCTTAGGCGGAGTCAAGGCTAAGGCAGACGGCCCGACAACTAGCAACGGTTCCAGTGAGTTAGTAGGTTACCGTAAAGTGAGCGAGCCTGATGCGGAGTTTGACAACGGTGCAGATGCGGTGGTTACATCTGCTGATGGCGCTGTAGCTATCAGTAAGACTGTTACTAAAGTTGACGGTACCGTATCTGATTACGATGTTAAACTTAAAGTAACTACAACAGAGAACACGGAAAATGCTAAGGATATTGCGGTTGCCATTGTTGTGGATCTCTCTAATTCGATGAAGTGGTCACTTGGAAATACTACCAGGGTTAAGGCAGCATCAGATAATATTCAGGCGCTTCTTACAAGCCTTAGAGGCAGTACAGATGGTAAGTGTTATATTTCGCTTATTGGATTTGGATCAAATGCGAGAAAACTTACAGACTGGCTTGATATAAACGGCACTGCGCAGCAGGAGATTACGCATGAAACCTGTGGCGGATGTGGCGGAAGTTCTACAGAAACAGTAACCACTACAGCTTATGAGTTCCTTATGAACGAGGTTTCAGAGGATAATTTAAATGCCCTTATTTCTAATCTTGGCGGCGGAACCAATATGCAGGGCGGCTTAATGCTTGCAAAGAATCGTCTTGCTATGAGTGACCTTAGTGGCATTAATTCAAATTGTAAATTTACCGTTCTTGTATCAGATGGTGAGCCAACATTTCATGTTAACAGTGATAACACAAACACTGACTCCATATCAGGAACTCAGGGCGGCGGACAGTATTGTAATAACTACGATTACAATGGCGCCATCAATGCTGCTACAGCATTAAAAAATGCCGGTAATAAGATCTTTTCAATATTTATCGGTACTGAAAATGATACATTTGATAAGAATGATGATAGAAATCAAAGGGTAAGAATCAGCGACTTTTTAGGTGCTATTTCAAGCCTTGATGCTGAAGGAAATGCAGGCATTTATTATGGAAATAATGTTGCCAGCTTAAGTGAAGCATTTAAGAAGGCCAGCGCAGCTATTATCGCAGCTTCAAGAGCTAACGGCTGGCAGGTAACAGATCCTATCGGACCTAAGTTTACAGTTACCAGCGAAATTTCAGGCGATGATGTTGCATTTGAAAACAACGTGATCACATGGAGCCTTTCTAAAGACAATTGCGTTGAAGATAAGACAACTCCTGGTCTTGTTAAGTTCATTTACGAGTATACATACAGAGTAAAACTTGACCTTACACAGGAAGGTTTTGAAGACAATGTTCCATACCCTGTAAACGGACAGACTATTCTTCATATGCTCAATAATGAGACTATGGAGTTTAAGGTTCCTTTCATAAAGGGTGTTGCACCTACATTTGCATACACAGTTGAGTATTATAAAGAGAACCTTAATACTAACCCTAAGACTTATACAGAGGTAACAACTGATAAGGTTTCAGGCATTGCAAGAGTAAATGCAGTCGTAGCTGCTCCTGAAGGATATGCTACAAAGTATGCAGCAGATCATTTTGCATTTGATAACGGAGCAACTTCAATTACTATCAGTGCTACAGGTAACAACGTATTAAAACTTTACTACAGCAAAGAGCAGTTTAATGTAACTGTAAATAAGAAGTATACTACAGTAACATACAGTGCAAATGGTGAGCAGAGCTCAAGCAGCGCAAATGCAACTCCTACCGCAGTAAAGGTTTACTACGGAGGAAGCTATTCTGTAGATAATTACAACCAGGATCAGACAGTCGGCGATCTTGTATTTACGTATAAGAGCGGCGCAGGCAGCGTTACAAACGTTACCACAGATAGCGCTATCAATCTTGTATACGAAAGAATCGAAGATGGCAGACAGTATCCTATCAAGGTTACTTATCATTACACAAATAATAACTATGTTGTTAACGAGACAACAGGTAAGTTTGAATTAGTAACTACTACAGGCGATGATATTGAAGCAGTAAATACTGCTCAGACCGGCAATTCTGTTTATCGTTATACAATTGATAGCAATAAGACAGCAGGATACGCTGTAAAAGAGATCAAGATTAACGGTACCGCAGCAAGTGCAGCTAACGGAGTCATTGAGACTACACTTACATGCGCAGCAAACAACACAATAGATATTTATTGCGAAAGCGATGCCGGCAATCTTCCTGATACAGTTCCTGTATTGGTTGAAAGAGTATACGAGTATGATGAAGTTGTTCTTGATGACGACCTTAAGGGAGTTCATACAGTTCATCATATAGCTACCGATCCTGCAGTGAATGCACAGATGGTTCCTGAAGAGTGGATCATGGTTACTGACGCTACAACATATGGCGGCAAGACCTATACAGCAGATCCATCAAATGCTGAGAAGCTTGGAAAGAAGACCGTTCCTAACGGCGGACTTCACATTGTTCTTCACTATACTGCAGAAACTATAGATATCAATAAAGTTACAGTTACCATTAATCACAGCTACTTTACAAGAACTGCTGAAACAGTACTTGTTTATGATGGCGAAGTGGTAACAGGTTCAACAGTTGAGTATAGAGTTACTCAGGACGGAAACACAGTAGTTGATACTCGTGAAAATCGTTATGTTGGAACAAAGGAAGAGAATATCTACAATAAGGGCGTATATACAGTAAGCGATTCTTCTATCGATGTAAACGCTGAGTATATTATCGTTCCTGAGGGCGGACTTGTTATCAACATTAACTACATTAAGGACGCCACAGAAGATAACAGAGATAAGACATCTGTTAAGGTAGAGCATAAGTATTACAGAGATGTAAAATATGTTGAGGCCGGAGTTGAAAAGCACGACGAGAAGCAGTTTGTAGGTTCAGATGAGGTTAATGTAAGTGAACTTGTTGTAGGTGATACATATACTGCAACAGAGGCTCTTACATACGACGGCAAGACATATGAACGTCAGACTGATAACCTTTCAATAGTTCTTCAGCCGGGCAGCAACATTATCACTATTGAATACTTACTTAGCGATGTTGATGAGCGTGAACCTGCCCCTGTTAGCGCTATCTACAGATTTGAGAAGTATACAATGACTGTAAATGATGATGGCGTTGCAGGATATTATGATGATCCTGAGATCGCTACAGCAGCCGCAGTTGAGGCCGGTACATTCGGTCACTACGTAGGCATGGATGTAACATTTGCAGCAGGTAACGTTGAGGAATTTGCAGACTACGAACTTGAAGGAACTGCAAATTATACCAAGAGACTTGGATCAAGCGGAAATGATTACACATTTGTATACAAGCTTTATGTAGAACTTGATAAAGCAACAATTTTAGTAAGTCATGCATACAAGCTTACAACAATTGCTGAAAACGGTGATGAGAGTGTTACTAAAAGTACGGTACCTGGTACTCCGTTTGAAAAGTATGTAGGCGAAAAGTTTACAGTTACTCCTGTTAGAAACGGATATGACCTTGTAAACGTAAGCGATACAGCAGCACTTAGACGCTTAAGAGGCGGAATGCCTGTATACGATGCTGATTACATTTACACCGGTACAGCATTTGCAACCGGCAACAATGTAGTCCTTTCATACGAAAGAACCGATGATAACAGCGTTAAGGCTGATTACAAGATCACTAACGTATATATCACTCGCGACTGGGATGAAAGTGAGACACAGTTCTCAGAGGTTGTTACAGGTAGCGCATTTAAGACAAATGTTATTACCGTATCTCCATCAGCTCTTGAAGGCTATGAATTTACAAATATGACAACCAATCCTGAAGGTATTGCTACTGACGGAGCAGTTGGAACTTACCTTATAACTCTTGTAGCTACAGGTGAAGGCGAGTTTAACGAGATCACATTCTATCATGTACAGGAAATCGACTCAAGAGAGTACGCTAATATCATAGTTAAACACAACTACTTCAAGTATGATACATATACCAAGAGTGGTAACGAAGCTGAGGGTTCATACGAAGAAACTTTCAACGGCGAAGCTGATAAGATCTGGTGGATTGGATCAAACTTCGAATTTGATTCAGCCACAATGGCTAATACAACATTCAACGAGCGTACATACACATATAAGAGTGTATCACCTGCTTCAATAGTTGTAGATGTTGAAAATAATGTTGTAGAAGTAACATACGTAAGAGAGTACAGCTCATACGTTTATGTTCCTCCTTACAACCCACCGGCAGATAACCCACCTGCAGATAACCCACCTGCAGATAACCCACCTGCAGATAACCCACCTACAGTTAATCCTACTACTATAGATGATGAGCCGGGTATGGATCTTGGTGATGATGAGCAGGCCCTTGGCGATGCAGTCTTTGACGACGATGACGATGGTATGGATCTTGACGATGATGATCAGGCACTCGGCGATGCACTTGTTAAGACAGGTACTGTTCCTGTAACAGTATTCTATGGATTCGGTGCAATCCTGATGCTTGCAGCATTACTTCTTGTATTCAAGAGACGTAAAATGGTATAATACTTAAAAAGTAAAACTATTTCAAATGGCCTGCTTTTTTGCAGGCCATTTGATTGATAAAGGGGGAGAAGGTATGAGCTTAAAATCAGCAGGGGAGTCCAAGAAACTTACCGGAATGTGGGCGCTGGTCCTTTCGCTTTTGTTTTTCACGCTATGGATCCTTATAAGTATCCAGTCTTTATGGATGGGAAGACTCATCAACATATTTGGGTTTGTTACCAATATGGGAACATCAAATGTGGCATTTATAAGGGTTGGCAGCTTTTCTTTCCCAATTTATTATTCCATGATGATCGTGGGAATGATCGGGATGAGCATCCTTTGTACCGCAAGAAGAAAGATAGTGGGTATTAAGGTTTGGCAGTCACTTCTTACAGGAGTACTGCTTGCTGTGTTTGGATTTATAGGTGCCAAGATCTTATATTCCATCGAGAGCATAAAGGATATCATTGAAAATGGTTTTTCCTTTGGCGGCGTTTCATTTTACGGAACTGTTTTCTTTATGCCTATAGCCATAAGGCTGATGGCACTGATGTTTAAAAAGGAGTCAAAAGCATTTATTGATTTTTGCACGCCTGCGGGGCTTTTGATGCTTGCCTGTATTAGAGTCGGTTGCTATATGGAAGGCTGTTGCCACGGCATAACAATAGTTGTAAACGGCCTTAGGTGGATGATCCCGGTACAGCTTATCGAGGCATCACTTGATTTCCTTCTTCTTTTTATAATCCTTAGAATGGCAGCAAAGGGAATCCTTAAGAACTATCTTTATGTGGTATTTATGGGCGGTTACGGTTTCATAAGATTTGCTCTTGAATTTATAAGAGTCAATCCTAAGATGTTCCTTGGTATGACGGAAGCCCAGCTGTTTTCGCTGGTATGTATCACAAACCTTGTGCTGTTACTCATTTTTAAGGACAAGGTGGAAGCAAAAAGAAAAGCAGCAAGCTGATTTTGACAAATAAATAAAGCATTTTAAAGAACGATTTCGACCTCATCGGTAGGAGTCGTTCTTTTCTTTAGAACAAAAATCTCCCGTTCACACAATTATAACATCTTTTACATAATGTTACATATAAAAAGCTATTTTGTGACCGGTCTGTAACTTCCGTTTGTTACAATCGAGGAGTAGATTTTTATTCAAAGGAGACACGACAGATATGGAAGCAAAAGAGCGAATGATCTCTAACAAGTACAGATCAAGCATCCTTGCGATCAACGAGTATGACGACACTCATTTTTCGGCGCTTCTTTACAACGAGTACTGGGACGGTACCAAAGAGATCCGAAGTATTCAGGAATTCATCAAAGTTCTTGACGAACTCTTCGGCAATGAGGGCTTCCCGATGGAAAGTTACCA
>JAEEOQ010000084.1 GCA_016284355.1 Lachnospiraceae bacterium | reverse complement strand
TAACCATTATATCATCGTATGACTAATTTCTGCTTTTGATATAAAAACCATAAATTCGAAATTCAATTAAATAATTTTTGAAATTTCGTCGATATGCACAAAAGAGTGTGCTTGTTTTTGTGCAAAAACACAATGAAAAAGAGCCAATGCGCCAAACTTTGAACTTTTTGAGGGTACAACTTTGTCTATATACAAGAAACCTGAATTGTGGTAGCTTATAAGGGGTATGTTGAGAGCCCGAAAATGTGGTAAGGGAGAAGAAAAAGATGAAAAGTGCAATAAGTGATACTTTAAAGGTTTTGTCGGCGATAGTTTTGGTTTTGGGAGTTATAGGAGGATTTGTTTTTGCTTTCATCCTTGCGGATATGGTCTATAGCGGCTTCTTTTACGGAATTTTGTATTTCGTTATCATTGTCTTGAGCTCAGGTATAACCAGTGCCATTCTTTATGGTCTTGCAACCGTGATAGAGCTTCTTGAGAGCCTTAATGACAGGATGTACGAGATCAGTGACAGTCTTGATGAGACAAATAAGTCTATGGATATTGTTACAGGCAAAGGTGAACTTCTGGGAGAAGATGAGTGGAAATGCCCAAAATGCGGCAGAGTAAATAAGAATTACGTAGGAACCTGTGTCTGCGGGCAATCAAAGTATTAAAAATATGGGGGCTGTCGCACTAAGTAATTAGTGCGACAGCCCCTTTTTAAGAATACTAATATTTCAGCGTTCCATCGGCAACTTTCTTTAAATGCTCACCGTACGGAGATTTGCCGTAAGTCTCAGCCGCTTTAAGAAGCTGTTCTTTATCTATCCAGCCTCGTCTGTAAGCTATCTCTTCAAGTACGGAGATCATCACGCCCTGGCGTTTTTCGATCATCTGCACAAATGAGGATGCGTCGATAAGGCTGTCCATGGTACCTGTGTCAAGCCATGCAAAACCACGGCCAAGGATCTGTGCTTTAAGAGATCCGTCTTTAAGGTACATATCGTTAAGATCTGTTATCTCAAGCTCGCCTCTTGCAGAAGGCTTTATCTTCTTTGCAAAGTCCACTACCCTGTTGTCGTAAAAATACAGGCCTGTTATACAGTAGTTTGTCTTAGGATGCTTTGGCTTTTCCTCAACGGAAATGATATTCCAGTTCTCATCAAACTCCATAACGCCGAAACGCTCCGGATCTGTAACATGATAACCAAATATGGTTGCCTGCCCGTTTTTCGCATTTTCAACAGCCACTTTGAGTTTGTCTGTAAGTCCACTTCCGTAAAACACATTATCTCCAAGAACCATAGCACACATATCATCTCCGATAAACTCTTCTCCAAGAAGAAAAGCCTGTGCAAGGCCGTCAGGAGATGGCTGTACCTTATAGGAAAGATGGATACCAAACTGGCTTCCGTCTCCAAGAAGGCGCTCAAAGTTTGGAAGGTCTGTAGGTGTTGAAATTATAAGTATATCCTTTATGCCCGCCAGCATAAGTGTAGAAAGCGGATAATAGATCATTGGCTTGTCATATACCGGCAAAAGCTGTTTACTGGTTACCATAGTAAGGGGATAAAGCCTCGTTCCGGCTCCTCCCGCAAGTACGATACCTTTCATGGGAAATCCTCCGTTTAATCAAATCAGGCATTTGTCTTATTATAATTCATAAATCTTGCTGAATTTCTCTGTAATGTAGGTAAGGAAATCTTCAGGAGTAAAGTCTCTACCTGTAATATCCTTTATCCACTCCGCCGGTGCAAGTCTGTTGGCCTTTGCAAATACATGCTCTTTCATCCAGCCGTTTATCTTGTCAAAATCACCTGCTGCAACTGCTGCCTCGATATCAAACTCTTTTTCCATAGCTTTTATGTACATGGAGTTGTACATATTGCCGATGGCGTAGGTCGGGAAATAACCAAAGCCTGATGTCCAGTGAACATCCTGAAGTACGCCCTCTCTGTCTGTAGAAGGCTCTATACCAAGATATTCCTTGTATTTTTCTTTCCATCTTGCGCCCACATCTTTTGTATCAAGCTTGCCGCTTACGATCTCTTTTTCGATCTCGTATCTGATGATGATGTGGAGAGTGTAGGTAAACTCGTCGGCCTCGGTTCTGATAAGTGAAGGCTCTACGATGTTAAGCGCATAGTAAAGTTCTTCTTCCGTTACGCCCTTCATTACCTGCGGGAAGATCTCGCATACCTTTGGGTAAATGAGGTGTACAAATGCCTTTGACCTTCCGATTCTGTTTTCATAAAATCTTGATACGGACTCATGCATTCCAAGGGTCTTAAAACCGTTAATGTAATGGTCAAAGTCTTCTGCAGGCTGAAGCTGCTCAAAAAGTGCGTGTCCGCCCTCATGAATAATGGAATACATGCTTGAGATGAACTGATCAGGATAATAGTGTGTTGTAAGCCTGATGTCATCCTTTGCAAGTCCGCTTGTAAACGGGTGCTCTGATGTGGTGTAAGCCCCTCTAGTGGTATCAAACTTCATTACAGAAAGCAGGTAGTCTGCCATCTGCTTTTGCTGCTCGTCGGTAACTTCTATGGAAAGGAAGTCTCTTCTGATCTTTTTATTTGATGCTTTTATCTTTTCAAGGAGTGGTACGAGTACCTCTTTGCAGCGGTTAAAAGTCTCGTCAAGTTCTTTTGTAGTCATGCCTCTTTCGTAGTCATTAAGCATCATGTCGTATACTGAGTAGTTTTCTTCTTCTGCGGTCTTTTCGCGAAGCGCTATCATCTCTTTGCCCGCTTTGTCTACTGCTGCAAGAGAATCTGCAAAAAGTTCAAACTTGCCTTCTTTTCTTGCTGCGCTCCAATCAACAAAAGCCTTGTTGAAAATACGCGAATACTCAAGCTGCTTTTCAGGAGTAATGTTCTTATCCTGTAAATACGCTCTGTGAAGCTGATCTGCAAGAACTTTATCCAAAGCGTCAAGTTCGTCCTTATTTGCGTACAGCACTTCTGCTGCCTCTATAAACTTATCGTCTTTACGAAGCTTAAAGGCCTCATTTCCAAGAAATGAGATGATCTCGCCCTGGGCTTCCATGCCTTTTTCAGGGCATATAGTTTCCATATCGTAATTAAGTACATTTAAGGCATGTCCGTACTTATCTTCAAGAGCAAGTGTCTCTTTAACTATCTTTAATGCTTCTTCTGTCTGTTTATTCATCTGAAATGTCCCCCTTTGTTTATCAAGAACTCTATGGCTATTATGGCACAGGAACGCGCCAAAAACAATAAAAATCATTTTACACTTGTATATTGCTGTCATCTTTAACAGCCTGCAGGGTGCCTTTAGCAACTTTCCCCGGAGGAAACCCAAAAAACTTTGAAAAGACTTTAGAAAAATAGGATACACTGCCATAAGCCAAAAGATCGGACACTTCCGTAACTGTATGTTTTCCGTCTTCAAGCAGGGTTTTGGCTTCCTGAAGCTTTATCCTGTTTATATATTTTCCTGTTGTCTCTCCTGTTTCCTTTTTAAAACGAGCAGCAAGATATTCTTCAGAAACGCTAAGGTGTTTTGCCACATCGCTAAGACTTACGGCATCATAAAGGTGTTCAGATATGAAAGTAACCGCATCTTTAACTGTCTTTGAGTACTCCTTATCGAGCCTTTCCCTTACCAGCTTTTGGTAGGCCGTCACTATTTCCATAAGTATCTCCATCCAGTTTGTCATATTAAACTCAGACTCGATCCTGTTGATAAAATAGTCGCTTAAGGCATAGGATTTAAGATTATCTGCCCCCATATCCGCCGCAGTTCTGCACATAACCGCCACAAGACAGATAAAACCGTTCTTAGTTGACCTAAGAGGGTCTGAGGCAAGAGGATAATCGTAGGCTCCGAGGGATTCAAGAGATTCTTTTCCCGTAAGCTGTATATTAAAGTCTCCCTTAAACTCTCTTTCTAAAAGTATAGCTGACAGCAGCTCTTTTTCATGCTGTCTTGAGTAATGTCCATAGTTGTTCATAAGCAACTCTTTCAGGGCTTTCTCGGTTTTTCTGCTCATAGCTCCTCCTGCATAAAGCCAAATAGACGCGGGCAAATATCATATTAATATCGTACAACAAATATTAAAATTTTACAACTTCCATCTTTTGTATTTGATACTATAAATGCATACACGTAGTATACGAACAAATAATTTAGAAACGGAGGAAACAGTATAGTGGGAACTTTCAAAAAAGACTTTATGTGGGGCGGTTCGGTGTCCTGCATGCAGACCGAAGGTGCATGGGACGAAGGCGGAAAAGGCCTTACGGTTTACGACCTTAACAAGACAAAATGCGGCTCGGATTTTAAAGTCGCAATCGATTTTTATCACAGGTACAAAGAAGATATCGCGCTTTTTGCCGAAATGGGATTTAATGCTTACAGATTTTCTATAAGCTGGGCAAGGATCTTCCCCGACGGAGAGGGAGATGTTAACGAAGAAGGCCTTAAGTTTTATGATGATGTTATCGATGAACTGTTAAAATACGGCATCGAGCCGGTTGTGTGCCTGTATCACTTTGATATGCCGGTGGCACTTCTTAAAAAATACGGCGGCTGGAGCGGCAGAGGCACTCTTGAAGCCTTTAAGGTTTACACAGAGACTCTCTTAAAGCATTTTGGAGAGAGAGTAAAATATTACATACCTTTTAACGAACAAAATGCAGCGGCACTTATCACTGCCATGACTCTTCCAAAGGAGATGCCTGATGACGAGAAGGAAAAGCTCAGCAGACGTGCGATGCATCACATGTTCCTTGCATCTGCTTCGCTTAAAGTACTTGCAAAAGAGTTTGCTCCTCACGCAAAGATAGGCGGCATGATAAACTTTACGCCGCTTTACCCTGCCACCTGCAAGCCCGAAGACATCTTAGCTGCCCAGAGCGCAAACAGAAACTACAACTACAAGACCCTAGACGTTCTGGCCCTTGGTATCTACCCTGCTGACCTTATGGCCGATTTTGAAAGTGCAGGGATAAGAGACGAGATCACGGAAGATGACTTAAAGCTAATAAGCGCGGGCAAGGCTGACTTTATCGCCCACAGCTACTATATGTCTTCGCTTGTAAGCGCAGAGCGTTCCACAGGCGCAGCAAACATCCTGCTTGGAGCTTTAAATAATCCGCTTAAAAATGAATATATAAAAGAAACCGAGTGGGGCTGGGGCATTGATCCAACCGGCATAAGGCTTGCAGTAAAGGAGATCTACAACAGATATCACCTTCCTGTATTTACCATAGAATGCGGCATTGGCGTGGACGAAAAGCTTGATGAAAACAATACCGTAAATGATGATTACCGGATAAGTTACCTTGCAGACCACATAAACGAGCTTAAAAAGGCCGTAAAAGAGGATAATGTGGACCTTATGGGCTTTCTTACCTGGGGGCCTATCGACATTTTAAGTTCTCAGGGCGAAATGAGAAAAAGGTATGGATTTATATACGTAAACCGCACAGATACAGAAATCCTCGATCTTGCAAGATACAAAAAGAAGAGTTTTGCCTGGTTTAAAGAAGTAATTGCAACAGGCGGAGAAAATATTTAGGAGGAAGGTATTTATGAACAAACTAGTATTTGATATTGGGGGAACCAACACAAAATTTGCTCTTATGAGTGAAGAAGGTAAGATCCTTGAAAGGGAGAAGGTACGTACAGACTACTCTTCCCCTGATAACTTTTACAGCGGAATAGCAGGCATTGCCCTTAAATACAAAGACAGGGCAGACGCTGTAGCCATAAGCACCAACGGCCGTATGGATATGACAAATGAGGTTTACAGAGCCTATACCATCGGAACTGTGGCAGGCACAAACCTTAAAGAAGAAGTAGAAAAACGGGTAGGCCTCCCTGTTTCCATAATAAACGATGGTTTTGCCGCAGCTCTTGGCGAGTTTAAATGCGGAGCAGGCAAAGGCTCAAAAAATATGCTTGGCATCGTACTTGGAAGCGGTATGGGGGGCGGCATCATACTTGACGGCAAGGTATATGCGGGCAGCAAAAACAACTCTGCTATGGTATTTGGCATGATAAATGGAGTAGACGGGGGCAAAGTTGACCTTGCGGGAGTTTCAACCTCATTTTCAATGCTTCTTTATAAACTCGCTGCCATAAAGCAGGAAGCACCTGAAAATATGACAGGCGAGAGGTTCTTTGAACTGTATGAGACGGGGGATGAGATGGCAAGGATGCTGCTTACAGGCTACTGCCGTTCTATCGCTTATACGGTTTACAACAGCGCTATGCTCCTTGACCTTGACTGTATCGTAGTAACCGGCGGCCTTGCGGCAAGAGATGCCATAATTGATGGCATTAACGAAAGCCTGCAGACCATGCTTGGCGGTTTTGATGCAGATCCTGCCACAAAGATGCTTCTTTCCATGGCAAATGTGGATATGAACGATTTTAACATTTCCGTAAAGAAGGGCGAACTTTTGCTTGATGCAAACCTTTACGGCGCTCTTTACAATCTGCTTGATAAGTAAAATAAAAAGGCTTTCACGTATAAAGAACGTAAATCCCGGTTCTCTACGTGAAAGCCTTATTTTTAAAATTCTATTGACGCTACGTAATCTACCTGACTTGGTATAATGATTCCCGGGTCCTTGCAGATAAACTTAGGAGTTTTTCCTGCATCAAGGATTCCCTGCTCTAAGCGGTACAGAGCTATTCCTATGTCTATCTTTTGAAGATCGTAGTTTTCGTTGATATAGCCCTTGTCATGTTTTTCGTATACATGAGCTACATTTCCGCATACAACAATTCTCCAAGGCTGCTTATTTACAGCAGAAGGAGCCCATCTTACAGCTTCAAGTGCTTCGTAGATACCGCACTTTCTTGCATCATTTTCAGAAAGAGGGGTATCAAAACTGCCTTTAAAGAAAAGAGTTCCAAAGTCAAATCTCTTGTCTGCTCCTACACCTTTTCTCATAAGAGTTTCTTTAACGCCCATTTTATCGGCTGCTTTTCCAAGAGGGCTTACGCAAGGCATAAGCTCGCCTTCTGTAAGATCTGATGCCTTTTCAAACTTATCTCTTGGCATGGTACCGCCGATCCAGACTGTTCCAAGTCCAAGCTTGTGTGCATGCACTAAAAGTGCCTCAAAAGAGTAACCGTATGCTTCTTCAGCATGCTTGCCCTTTTTCATCATAGCACTTACATAAAGCTTTTCGCCTGAAAGCACCGGGCTTGAAAGTCCGTACTCCTTGGCATTTAAAAACTTGAAACGAACAGGTATACCGTAAGGGTTCTCTATTTTTGCCGCAAACTCCTCAAGGTCTTTAAGTACCTCAGGTTCCACATCGTTTCCGTCAAAAGTTCTTACGCTTCTTCTTGTTTTGACATCATTTAAAAAACTCATTTTTTATCCTCCCTTTTCCCCGGTTTTACTGTAAAAGAGCTTCCACAAGATCTCTTTTCTCATAAAGCACGCATCCGCCGGCATGGTCATCTGCAAGTATGTCGCCGCTGCGAAGTGCCCTGAAGAGCTTTGAATTAACAGCCTCTTTAAGAGATGTCTCTTTTACATTTATATCCGAATACGGTGAAAACGGACAAGGCTCGGCGCCGCCGTGGGAATTGATGTGGAAGAAACCTCTTCCTGCGGCAATGCAGCCGCCTGAGGACTTCTCATCTCCCGGGAATGAAACAAACACCATCTCCGGGTGCTCTTCCCTAAGCCTTGCTATCTCGCCTGCAAGATACTCTCTGTCGGCATCCTGCGGTGCAAGCTCTTTGCTGTCGTCTGTTACAGGTACAAATTCCACAAAAATAACAGCTTTGCAGCCTTTTTCAGAAAGTCTGCCTATAAAGTCTTCAGACGAAACTTCCTTTATATTCTCTGTTGTTACCGTAACCGATGAACCGAAAATGAGCCCGCGGCTTTTAAGTTCATCCATATTCGAGATAAGTTTATCATAAACGCCCTCGCCGCGTCTACGGTCTGTTACCTCTTTTCCACCTTCGATGCTCATGATCGGGATAAGATTTCTGTTCTTATCAAAGAGGTCAAAGTATTTCTCATTCATAAAGGTCCCGTTTGTAAAGATCGGGAACAATATGTTCTGCTTTGCCGCAGCAGCTTCAATAACACCTTTTCTAAGAAGAGGTTCACCGCCTGCAAGAAGTATAAAACTGACACCTAGATCTTCAGCCTCGTTAAATACCTTTGCCCACTCTTCATCTTTAAGCTGGCTTACAGGTGCCTCATCTGTAGTCGCATGATTACACCTTGAATAACAGCCTGCACAGTGCAGATTACAACTGCTTGTGATACTGGCAATAAGAAAAGCCGGCATATTTGTTCCTTCCTTTGCAAGGGCCGCACGCTTCTTTGAAGCAGTCTTGCTTGCCGCTGCAAATTTGATCATATATGCGCTTTCCTTAGGGTTCTTAAGGGTTGCCCTCATGGCATCCGCTACCACGCGCTCCACACCGCGTGTCATGTACTCCGTAATATCAAAATCCTTGTCCATATAAATCTCCTGGTGTTCAAACATTGCAATATTTGTATTTTATCACATTATATTTTGTTAAACATATTTTGTCAAGTTTTCTTTTATTAACTTTTTCTAAAATCTCATCTGTATATAGCGCCTTAGTCTTTAGCAGACAAAAAGCCTCGGGGCTAAAACGCCTCGAGGCTTAAAGTTTATTTGATCAATCACCAAACTTTTCTGCTACTTTTACAAGCAGGTCTCTTATCGGAAGATGCTGCGGACAAACCTTTTCGCACTTTCCGCATTTTATACAGTCAGAAGCTTTTCCGTGGCCTTCTGCTATGGCTGTTCTGTAGTACATACCGGAATTCCAGCCGTGGAAGATCTCGTTGGAGTTGTAAGCAGAGAACATATCAGGAATACGGATGCCCTTAGGGCAGTGGGATTCCTCGATACAGTATCTGCAGGAAGTACAAGGGATCATGTTTAAGCCCTTAAATACGCCGCATACTCTCTTTACCGCTTCCATCTCTCTTTCATCAAGAGGCTTAAAGTCCTTCATTGCGCTAAGATTATCTTCCATCTGAGCCATATTGCTCATACCAGAAAGAACTACTGCCATATTATCAAAACTTGCGGCAAAACGAACAGCATAGCTTGCATTGCTGCCACCCTTAAGGTCTTTAAGTATCTTGTCTGCTTCCTCAGGAAGATTTACAAGGCTGCCGCCCTTAACCGGCTCCATTACAAGCACAGGTTTGTTATGTTTTACGCAGACTTCATAAACCTTGCGGCTCTCAACAGAAGCATCCTCATAATCAAGGTAGTTGAACTGGATCTGAACGATCTCTATGTCAGGGTTCTCTGTAAGGATCATGTCAAGTACCTCTGCCTTGTCGTGGAAAGAAATACCTACATGCTTAATATAGCCCTCTTTCTTGAGTTCAAAAGCTGTCTCGTACGCTCTGCAGCGCTTATATTTCGGATAATTGTCTTTATTTTGTGCGTGCATAAGATAAAAGTCAAAATAATCAACACCGCACCACTCAAGCTGATTCATAAAGAACGGACGAATGTCTGCCTCGCTCTTAAAGTACGGATCTGTAAGCTTGTCTGTAAGAAGGAACCTGCTTCTGTCATATCTTTTTGAAACGCAATCTCTTATGGCAGTCTCAGAAAGACCATTAATATAGCCGTGTGCAGTATCAAAATAGTTAAAGCCGGCATCAATAAAGGCATCTGCCATCTTTGAAAACTCTTCATAATTTACCTTTTCGCCGTCCATAGGCAGCCTCATGCAGCCAAAACCAAAATTGCCGTGAATCTCCGGAAAAAACCTGTTCTCTTTCAATGTAAACCCTCCTATAACATATCTGGCTATGTGTTTATACTGACCATATTATACCGAAATATCACAGCTATGTAAAATATAAAATATGGGTACGTTGCTATAGCAAAATTGTTATAGCTGCGTACCCCTGTTTTTGAGATAAAAAAACGGGGGCCACTTTACGTGGCCCCCAAGAGGTGAATCACAGATTATCCTTCAATAGCGATAAGCTTCTTTTCAGGAACTTTCTTAGCTTCTTTCTTAGGAATATTAAGTCTTAATACACCGTTTTCAAATTTGGCTTTGATCTCATCTTCAGTAACATTATCACCAATGTAGAAGCTCCTTTGCATTGAGCCTGAGTAACGCTCCTGGCGGATAAGTTTACCCTTGTTGTCTTTGCTCTCTTTGTCGATACCCTTAGCTGCGCTGACTATAAGATAGCCATTATCAAGGGAAAGATCGATCTCTTCCTTCTTGAAGCCCGGAAGATCAATGTCCATCTCGTAAGCATTGTCATGTTCATGTACATCGGTCTTCATCATGTTTGATGCATGTTTGCCATATAACTTGCGGTCAATATCAGGGAATTCCATCTTTGGGAAATCCATCCAATCATCAAATAAATTCTCTCCAAAAATACTTGGTAACAACATAAGTCATTCCTCCTTAAACATAAAAACTATAAACTATAGGTTCCATGAGCAAGGGAAGGAGTGTTTAGATCTGTTTCCTTTAAGATCTTCTCTATTTCCTCTGTTCTGACTATGTTATACACCCGATTGTTAGCACTGTCAAGAGGTGAGTGCTAATGAATCTATAAACAATTTATAAATAGTTTTTTATAAAGTCATTAACATCCTTGTAATGCACCGGTTTCAGGCCTGTTTTCTCGTATTCTTTAAGGTATTTTGCAAGGATCTCATCATAACCTGCAGCTGTTTTTGAAAGGTCTTTTGGGTCATATTTTGCAAAAACCTCTAAAGGATCTGTATCTATATTTATATCGCCCGCTATGTCTGCTATCATTGCCGCAAGGCTTCCCATTGTCATAAATGCAAGGTGCTTATCATCAGTCTCTGCCGCAAGCAGCACTTTTCCGTGCCAGTTAGAGAACATTTCCTCGTATGTTCCGCGAAGAGAGTCCGGCGTCGGCTCTTCCTTAGGGCTTTCAAGAGCTTTCTCTTCCTTTTCAAAGCATTTTGAAGTTTCCCTCATCAGCGCCGTAAGGCTTCCATCCAGCTCTGCCTCGCTCCCTGCCGCCGCCACATTTTCTATAAGAGCGGTAAGGTTTTCAGGCCTTTTTTGCATCTTGTTAAGCTCTTTAAAGCAGCGCCTTCCGCCAAGCTTGTAATATGTGCGGTTAAGCATGGCGTATGCATTTTCAATACTATAAAGAACCCAGCAGGCCTCGCTTCTTTTTGCAGGCATATCATCTGCCAAGAGCGCATTTGCAAAGTGTATCTTAGCATCATCAAGGCTCTTTTGGGCCTTTGAAAAGCCCGCCGAATCAAGAGGCTTAGAAAACTCCGCATTTGCCTTACTTCTGAGCCCTTCCAGCTCTGCCAAATATTTTTCATCGGCGCAGTATACTATATTTGAATCAAGAAGCTTAGCTATCTGCGGGTGGTTATATTCAGCATCTTCCTTAAGGGCATCCCAGGTGGTACAGTAAATATCATACCCTACGCCGATATCATCAAGTATAAAGCCGGCAGAAAGCCCCCAGCCCCTGTCATCATTTATAAGGATAAGAAGGTCAAGATCTGAAAGCGGGTGAACATCTCCCGTAAGGAACGACCCGTATACCCCGATAAGCGCCAGCGCCCCCGGGCAAAGTTTCTTTTCCTTTTCGATTATGGCATCAATTATCTTTTGATTTCTATCGTTAAGAGTCACTCTTTCATCTATAATGTTATCATCCATTTCACACTGAATCTTTTCGTATTCCTTTGCAAACTCTTCGTCTTGCATTTGTTCTTTTAAATACTGATTAAATGTCCTCATTATCTCACACCCCTGATTATGCTTTATATTCCGCCAATTTTGCCTCAACCGCTTCTTCGATCAGACTGTTGATGGACTGCTGATGCATCATGGCGCAAATTGCAAGACGCCTGTGAATATCAGCATTTTTAAATCTAACATTAAGGCTTCCCTTGTAAGGGACCTCCGGTTTGTCTCCCTCAAGCCTACAAGTTTCTAAATAACTGTCTACCGCTTCGTGGAAGTCAGAAACCAATTCCTTCGCATTGGTGCCTTCGTAAGAGATAAGCGATCTAATACCTTGAACTTTTCCAAAAAAGACTCCATCAGTTTCGGAAAACTCCACACTTCCAACATATCCTTTGTATTCCATGGTATTATTCATATCAATCCCTCCTGAGTGAGATGCTCAACAAGATTCTTAACCTGATAATCAAGCAATTCCTTTCTTGGATGAGGTTTATGTAATTCGATTTTAGTCCTGTTCTCTTCACTGATAAACATAACTCTTGAACCGCTTGTCTTACCTTTATTGCTACAGTAATATCCTAAATATTTCAATAAAGTCTCAGCCTCTTCAAATGTAAAATCCTTCGGTCTTGACTTTAACTTCTTTATAAGTTTATCTTTCTGTCCCAATGTAAATTCTTCCCTTTCAATTATATCAATACCACAAATAAGATGCAACTATAATTAGTTGCATCTTTTATGAATCTTTTTTCTTTTCCATATCCCGAATTTGTTTATAATACTCCAGATACCTATAAGCAGTTCGCCGACTTATATCTCCTTCAGCAACTATCTCCATAACACTTTTTCCATCATTATATTTAATAATAAAATCGTTATATGAAGCCATCCAGGCCTCATCATGCCTTTTTCTTCCACCAAAGTTACGATTACGAAGTCTCTCATTTTCTGCTTTAAGATCAGATATCTCATTTTCAAGTTCATTTATCTTGAGCAATGCTTCTTCCAAAGTTTTAATTTCCATACTGTGCCTCCTTGATTTTTGACACCATTATAACGTATCTATCTTTATGTGTCAATAATGTTTATGGCACAGTTGTGCTAAAAAACACCGGAGAAGAAATATCCTTCCCCGGTGTTATGTGAAAGATTATATAATATCAGTTCTTAGTAATATTAATTATATATAATATACCATCCTTGACAGCGTAGCATACGTTGTCCACAATATCTGAAATATCATCGTACTCGCATTTGAGCGCAACATTACCGTTAAAGTCATAGAGTCCGCATCCACCTTTGCCGCCATCTACAGCTACAAGTTCCGTGTCAGTTTGATAAATATACTGTTCACTACTATAGAGTACATTGCCGCTTGTATCGATCAAACTGTATTTGCCGTTATTTTCAAGAACTTTGGCGTATTTATCTGTGAATGGCCACACCGATTTAAACTGGGGTTGAATCACCCAATTTCCCTTTATATCAATATAACCGATCTCGCCTTCATTTCCGATTGCCCAGGCAATACCGTTAATCACACCGCCTACACGTGCAAATTTACCGGTCATATCAGATACGACATTTCCTTTGTAGTCGAAGATACATACAGCATTATAGCGACCGTTTTCATCGATATAGTTGTAGGTTATGTATTCGTCTCCAAATAGAACGTCTGCCCTACCCACGGTATTAGGCTCTGATATATACCGTAACTCGTCGGCTAATTCCGGAAGAAAATCATATATCTCTCCATTTGGCCCAACGATAAGTGACTTATATACAGGATCCGGAATCTGTCCGTTCTTCACAGAACCAAGATATGCATAAACATAGCTGTATCCTTTATTATTATATTTGTTACCGAAATAAAGGATGCGTACTTTTGAATCCGAATCGATCTTTTTACCATTTACAGTCATGTTCTTTGACTTTCGATATTCGTCAAGCTTTTCCTCAAGTGAGAAAGCAAGCTTATTATCTAACGTCCTTACTTCTCCTGACCAGCCGTTTTGCCCGTTATCAGATATATATACTTTGCCTCCAACGACTTTATGATAAATACTTGAAACATAGTAGTATTTGCCGGCATCAGAGTATGGTACGATCGTCTTGCCGTTTCTATCAATAATCGCTGACTTTGGATTGCTCTTAGAAAACATGAAATCAGGGCCGTCTCCATCTTGGCCTACACCTGCTAATGCTACTGAGGCATATGACTCATAATTGACGACACCATCAGCTTTTATTTTGGTGTTAGTTATGGTAAATGTGAATGCTTTATCGGGAGAATCGACTTTAGTCGTCTCCATCTTGGCTGCCGCTTTTTTCTTTACCGTAACTGTACATTTATATGTCTTGCCGTTCTTACAAGTAGCCTTGATAGTTGCTTTACCCGCCTTGATGCCCTTCACTGTGGCTGAATTTTTTGTTCCTTTAACTGTTGCAATTTTCTTGTCTGATGTTGTCCATTTGGTTACTGTAGTTCCGCTGATCTTGAGTGTAAACGTCTTTCCAACGTATACATTCTTCTTCGTCGCATTAAGCCCCACCGCAGCTGTCTTCTCAGCAGCCTTTGCTACTCTTGCTTCAGCCGGGGTCATGCACAGCACAACTGCCAGCACCATTATTGCTGCCATTACCTTTTTGATGCTCATCGATTTCATATCACTACCTCCTCATGTGTGATATAATGTTTTAAAAAACTTTCTACTGAGATAATTAAAATGTCAAAAAAGTTGGAGAAAGATTACTGAACAGTCTTGATGCTATATAAAGAAATAATAAGAAATCCCCCAAATTCCAACTACAAATCCGAGTATAGCACTTACATTTTTATTTGTAAACGAAGGTTACAATGTTCTATTATAATCACACTGTTTTTTTTAATTGAAACTAACCTGACAAATCAAAAAAGTCTTAACTTCAATGCCTCACAGCACTTTCGGTTAAGACTTTTTTCTATCTGTTTTATAAACCGCTTACTTATTACAGCTCGCAGTTATTTACTGTTCTTGGGAATGGGATTACGTCTCTGATGTTGCCCATACCTGTAAGGTACATTACGCAGCGCTCAAAGCCGAGGCCAAAGCCTGCATGTCTTGCGGAGCCGTACTTACGAAGGTCAAGGTAAAAGCCGTAGTCTTCTTCTTTAAGGCCGCACTCTTTCATACGTGAGCGAAGCACCTCAAGGTCGTCCTCTCTCTGGCTTCCGCCGATGATCTCGCCAATGCCCGGTACCAGGCAGTCTGCTGCTGCAACTGTCTTTCCGTCCGGATTAAGCTTCATATAGAAAGCCTTGATCTCCTTTGGATAATCTGTTACGAAAACAGGTCTCTTGTAGATCTTTTCTGTAAGGTATCTTTCGTGCTCTGTCTGAAGATCACAGCCCCAGAATACCTTGTATTCGAACTCGTCGTTGTGCTCTTTAAGAAGCTCAACAGCCTCTGTATAGCTTACGCGGCCAAAGTCTGAATTTGCCACATGCTCAAGTCTTTCCTTAAGACCCTTATCTACAAAGTTATTGAAGAATTCGATCTCTGCAGGTGCATTTTCAAGAACGTACTTGATAATGTATTTAAGCATGCTCTCTGCAAGGTCCATATCGTCTTTAAGGTCTGCAAATGCGATCTCAGGCTCGATCATCCAGAACTCTGCCGCATGTCTTGTGGTGTTGGAATTCTCTGCTCTAAAGGTAGGGCCAAAAGTGTAAATGTTCTTAAAAGCCATAGCGTAGGTCTCGCCGTTAAGCTGTCCGGAAACCGTAAGGTTAGTAGGCTTGTTAAAGAAATCCTGCTTAAAATCAACTTTTCCGTCTTCGCCAAGAGGAAGGTTGTTAAGGTCAAGTGTGGTTACCTGGAACATCTCGCCGGCACCCTCACAGTCGCTTCCTGTAATAAGTGGTGTATGCACATACACAAAGTCTCTTTCCTGGAAGAATTTGTGTATAGCGTAAGCTGCAAGAGAGCGTACTCTGAATACAGCCTGGAAAGTATTGGTACGAGGACGAAGGTGTGTAAGAGTACGAAGGTACTCAAGAGTGTGTCTCTTAGGCTGGATAGGATAATCAGGAGTGCTTGCGCCCTCGATGGTTATCTCATCTGCCTGAAGCTCAAAAGGCTGCTTAGCATCAGGTGTAGCAATGAGGGTTCCCTCTACTACAAGTGCCGCGCCAACGTTTACCTTACAGATATCTGCAAAGTTTGCCATAGTGTCGTGGTATACAACCTGAAGTGTCTCAAAATATGTACCGTCTGAAAGCACGATAAAACCAAAGTTTTTTGAATCTCTGTTGGTTCTTACCCAGCCGCCTACAGTGATCTTTTTATCATAATATTTTTCTCTGTTGCGAAATAACTCGCGAACTTCTACTAATTCCATCTTTATATTCTCCGTTATCTGATTTGATTAAAATGGCAGGTAAAACCTGTATCCAAGGGCCGCAGCCGTAAATACGCAAACTACCGCAAAAAGTACCACAAGTACAAATGCTACGATGCGGATAATGAGGTTGGCTCTTGCAAAGTTTGTTCTGCTCATGTTCTTGCCCACTCCGCAAGCCCATAAAATAGTCATAATAAGACCTACTACAGGGATGTAGAGAAGGATAAGTGAAAGTGCCCACTCTCCGAGGCTTAATGGCTCCTCTTTATATTCAGGACTCCGATAAGCTTGCGAATACGGCGCGTAAGCTGCTACATGCGGTGCAACATAACCGGCTCTGTTAGCGTTATTAGCGTAATTGACATTATTTACGTTGTTGGCATTATTGACATTATTATAATTATTGCCGTTATTATTGTTATTATTCTCGTAATTATTGTTATTTTGTGCCGTATTGTCAGCACTTTGTGCAGGGCTTATTACCTGCGGTTCTGCCTGCGGAGCGTTAACAGGAGCATTAAAGCTTTCATTAACTGCCTGCGGGGCTGCGCTCTGACTTTGTGCATTATCTGTAAATGCAGTCGTTTCGCTTACATTGGTCTCAGGGGCAGGGGTGGTTTCTGCAAGAGAGCTCTCTCCCGGCTGTCCGTCTGTTCCAAAGTACTCATCGCTCATCGCCAAAGTCCTCCTTTTTTCTATATTTTATTTGAAGTCTGTAAAGGCAGACTACATTCCAAAAGTATACCACTTAAAATACTAAAACACAACGTTTTTATCTCTTGTAAAATGTGTGGTCTCCGATAATGACGTAACTCTTATAGCTGCCATAATTTGCAGCTCTGTTTGAGCAAAAATACATATAAGAGCCTATATTGTTGTTGCCTGCAAGGGCCTCGCTTGTGGCTTTGATACAGCCCTCATTAGGGCCTGATGCCAGGTATTTATCAAGAAGGCCGCTGGCTGCCCCCGTAAACTGGCCCCTTGCGTAAATGACGTCAGAAGCGCTGCTGCCCCAGTATCCGTCAAGCATTCTGTTTATAATAACGTTTGCCACCGCAAGCTTGCCCTCGTAAGGCTGGTTTCCCGCCTCCATATGTACGCAGGCGGCAATGAGATAAGCATCTTCATCAGATACTTTTATGGCCTTGCGGTTTTTAGTCTCAGGCTTTTCTTTCTTAGCATCGTTAAGCGCTTTTCTCATGGCTTCCTCGCGCTCGGCTTTTTCTTCTTCAAGGCGCTTAGCCTCAAGTATGGCAGCCTCTTCTTCTAAAGTCAGGGCTTCCTCATACTCTATGGTAACTCTTACATAATCTGAAGAAACATAACCTATGGTCTTATCAGAGTAATCAACTGCGATCCAGCCCTCCGGCGCGTCTACCTCATTTGAAAGCGGCAGCTCATCCCCAAGCTCGTAAAGGTCAAGGATGCCGGAATCGGTATTTGGCTCACGCCTTACTCTTAGTGCATCTGCTGTAACTGTAGCCTTCTTTATACCAAATATCTCAAGGCCTTTTTCGGCCTCCTCATCAAACATCATCCACTCGTTTGAGGCATAGCCTGTAACATTTCCTGATGTAATCTTTGTCCACTCGCTGCCACGCTCCAAAATGGTGGCTCTGCCGCCGCGGTACAGTTTTCCCACGATCTCGTCATCTGTTGAAGGTCCGCTTCTTATGTTAAGTGCCGTATCAACATTTGCTATTATAAAGTCTACGGTGTGCGCAGGTTCTTCAGGCTTTGCAGGTTCTTCCGGTTCTTCCGGAGTTTCTTCTTCTACCGGCACTTCTGCAGGCTCTTCCGGGATTTCTTCTTCATGAGGTTTTTCTGAAGACTGTTCCTCCGACTCTTCCTCGGTGCTTCCTGCAGGGGTTTCAGGGTCTTGAAGATCTTCGCCCTGCTCTGTTTCTTCTACAGTTGTAGTGTTATCTTCTTGTTCTAAACCTGTCGAATCTTCTGCTGTTTCAACTGCACCCGGAGTCTTGGTATTTGCCTCATTTGCAGTATCTGCTTCTGCAGTTAAAGCAGTGCCCGCCTCCGCCAGATAGCTTCCTTCAGTTTTCTTTTCCTTCGGGTCAAGGTCTGCAGTCAGCGCTATAAGTAAAAAAGATACCGCCAGCACTATGACCGAAGCCACTCCCGTATATAATTTTTTCTTCATTTCGGTAATATTTCTCTCTTTAGTCTCTCCTTCCAAGGGCCGCAAGCACCGCCTCTATGGTGCAGCTTTCAGCCTCAAGGAAGTTCACTCTCTCATTTATGTGCTCAAGGTAATGAGCATCAGAATCGGAGATGATGTTGCACTCCTTAAAATACGGGAACTTTTCAAGTATCTCCGGCAGTTTCTCTTTTTTTGCCACCTCAGCGCACACAAAATCAGACCCCTCCGGTACAAAACCAAGGGTTGGTATAAGGCCGTTTGCCGTCTTGTCAATGTGGGCAGGGATCATAAGGCCGTTAAACTTTTTTACCGCCGCATTTACCCTGTCAAAGCTGATGTCCGTAGCATTGATAAGCAGGTACGGCTCTTCTCCCACCTCGTTGTCATCTTCGTCCATTATAACCTGGCGGCCGAAGATCTCAGGCCTGTTTTCAATTTTTTGAAGCTTTTCATATACATAGGCATCAAACCCCATGGCCTCCTTAAGCCCCGGGAAAAGGCACACCACATGCACTTCCTCCTGGGTGGTAAGCTCCATACCGGGTATCACCAAAACTCCGTAAGCCTTACCCACCTTCATGGCAGCTTCGCAGTTTCTGCAGGTATTATGGTCTGTAAGGGCAATAACGTCAAGCTCTTTAACCTTTGCCATACCCACAAGGTTTGCAGGGGTCATATCCATATCGCCGCAGGGCGACAGGCAGGAATGTATATGAAGATCGTATGCAAGCTTCATACGCGCCTCCGCTTAAAAGACTAACCAAGTTTTCCGTGTATATAAAGACCCGCCTTAAATTCAGGCTCATCCGTGCGAAGCACGGTTATCTTCTGCTCTATGGCTTTTGCCTTTGCTGCCTGGTCAAGATTGGTGCCTTCAGCAAGAACAATACAGCTCATATCTGTAAGAGAAAGAACCGCAAGGGTATTAATATTTCCCATAACCGTAACCCACGCAGCTCCTTCAATACCGCGGCTCATGGCGATACTTAAAAGATCGCAGCAAAAAACATCTGTGATCTTGGTGTCTGTGGCCGCGCCCACATTTACAACTTCAAATTTACCTGAATCGATAAGTTCCTTAACTGTCATTTTCCTTCTCCCTCTTCTCCGTTGTTTCTTTTGTCAAGCATGGACATTTCGCCGGTTATCTTGTGAATGTATTCACGCAGGATGTGGATGCAATCACTTTCGCTTGCCACTCCCCTTACAATATCCTCAGCAAGGGCACGGCAGCTTGGCGCTCCGCAGGAACCGCAGTCGATACCCGGAAATTTCTTTGCTATCTCATCCACACGGCTCATAAGCCTGATGCTTTCAGCCATGTTTTCCCCAAGTTTAAATACCGGCTCGTACTCAACCTTTCTTGTCCAAAGTGCCATATCTTCATGGCGCATGTGGGAGCCTGCCACCGGCATATATTTTCGCAGTTTCTTAAGCTTAGCCTTAGCTACGTACGGATTTTCAACGTTAAGTACGCCTCCGACGCATCCGCCTGAACAGGCATTAAGCTCGATAAATTCAAGATTTGTAAACTTCTGATCTTCAAGGTCTTCAAGGACTCTTATGACATTTTCAATGCCGTCTGCCGCAAGGTAGATATCAGAAAGAAGTCCGCCGGCCTCGCCGCCGCTAGAGCCCCAGCCAACGCCTATACGGCCTGCATGCGACAGATCTTCAGGTTCTAAAGCCGCAACCTTCATAAATGAAAGAAGCCTCGGGTATACGTCCTTAACCGCAAGAACTGCATCCACATCACATTTGTCAATGCCAAAAGGATTTTTGCAGGCAGAAACCTTTGCAGGACAAGGGGAAATAAAGAAAATACCTATGTCCTCAGAAGGCAGGCCCGTTTCTTCCATAGCCTTTTTCCTTGCAAGCGAGGCCGCAAGCTCTACAGGCGCCTGTATAGGCAGAAGATGGTCTATAAGGTTTGGAAAACGTACTCTTATGAGTTTTACCACAGAAGGGCAGGCAGTGCTTACGATAGGCCACTGCTCTTTGTGCTCCATAACGTACTTACGGCTCATCTCAGAAACGATCTCTGCTGCCGCGCCTACCTCATAAACATCATCAAATCCCATAAGCTTAAGAGCTGTAAGGACTATATTTGAATCTTCAAGATTGTTAAACTGCCCGTATAAAGAAGGGGCAGGAAGCGCAATCTTGTATTTGTAATCATTCATTGCAGAAAGCGGGTCGTAGGTTGGCATCTTGGCGTGATTCTGGCATATCCTAATGCACTCGCCGCAGTCAATACACTTTTCTTTTGTAATGACCGCCTTGCCGTTACGAACCCTTATGGCCCCGGTGGGGCACCTTTTTATGCAGTTTATGCATCCCTTACATTTGTCAGGGTCAAGGTGAACAGAATTTAAGAATTTGTCCACAGCCGTCACCTCCAAAGTCAATACTTTTACCTTCGTTAAAACCCCGGTTATCCCCTGAAATACCGCCTTTTATGCGGCAAGGAAAACCTTCATAGTGACAGTGGTTCCCACACCAAGCTCTGTCTCTATCTTCATGTCATCCGAATATTTCTTCATATTCGGAAGCCCCATACCTGCGCCAAAACCAAGGTCTCTTACGTTATCGGGCGCAGTTGAATAACCTGCCTGCATAGCCTTTGCGATATCAGGGATTCCCGGTCCCTTATCAGCAAGTATCATGGTAATGCAGTCAGGGTCTATGGTTACGGTGATCACGCCTCCATTTGCATGGATCACCATGTTTATCTCGCCTTCATACATGGCTATGGCGACTTTTCTTACTGCCTCGGGGTTCACATTCATATTTTTAAGCTTGCGTTTTACGTCGCTTGAAGCTTCCCCTGCCCTTGTAAAGTCATCGGTGGAGACATCATACTTTAGTGTGATCGTATCGCTCATAGTCCTGTCCTCCCCTTAATCCTTTGCAGTAGAGAATGCCACATGCCCCAAACATTCTGTGACCTGTGGAAAGAATGGCTATTCCGCGCTCCTTAGCAAGTTCAATCATATCTTCATCCGGCCTTTTATCGCGCACAAAAACAATGCAGATAATGTCCATCATCTCTGCAGTTCTAATTACCTGCGGATTGCAAAGTCCGGTAAGAAGTACGGCCTGATCCTTTACAAATGCCAAAACGTCGCTCATCATATCCGAGCCGCAGGCATTATGCACTTCCTTATCAAGGAACTCCTCGCCGTATACAAGCCTTGCCCCAAGCGCTTCCTGAATCTCTCTGATAGTCATAAATACCTCCTCAAATAATATGTGGATTTAAAGATCACTATTTATATAATTGTACTTCTAAAAATGCCCAATTACAACATCTTCTTTATATCAAAGGCATCCCCCGTAAATACAGGGATCTCGTCTCTGTAAATTCGCCCCGAATATCCTTCGTGAGGCATCCTTATAAGCTTTGCGCTGCTGCCCGCAAATGCAGGGAAAAACAGAGGGTCGCACATTACCGCCTTAGCCTCTTTTATCCTTGCAACAAGCAGATCTTCATCAAGGCCCTCATCAGCATCAGGGAAAAGCACCTCGATCTTTGCATCTTCAGAAAGAGCCGCTCTTGCAGCCTCTGCCATTGAAAATGCGTTAACCTCTTCGTTAATGATCAACAGGTCAGGTTTTTCTACTCTTGTAGTGTATCTATCGCTGTCATACAGGTATCTGCTCTCTTTATCTTTGGCGCTCTGCCTTATTTTCTTGCAGAGTTTGTCGCAAGCTGCGCTTCCCACAGGGGTTCCCACCACAAAAGGTATGCCTGCCTTAGCCTTAAGGAATTTGGCAGGAAGAAGCCCTGCAGAAGAAACCACCACATTAGCCTGCGCCCTGCAGACCTTTTCCATAGCTTCAAAGCTTTCTCCCATGGCGCATACCGCATTTACGCTAAAGCCCCTTCTTTCAAATGAGGCTTTCATCTCGTCTACTATCTCTTTTCTTGAAAAATCGATAGGTGTAACTCCAAGAAGGTTTATAACGCCTTCTTCAGGCTTTATACTAAGATCTGCAAATCTTCGCATCCATTCTCGTAGCGCAAGGCCTACGCCGCTTGTGTACATCTTAAGCCCGTCTGTAGGCACAGGAAGTACAGGGATCCCGCATTTATCTTCTATAAGTTTTGCAACGCCCTTATAATCAAAGGCAATGATATGCGGTATAGAGGCTCCGCAAAGAGTTATAAATCTTGGCTTAAGGCCTTTTGCGGCGTTTACCACATCATTTACTATAACTGAATCGTCTCCCATAACCGCGGTCATCTCATCAAGTCCCGATATAAACATAAGACTCTCAGAGCCGTACCACCTCGGCTCGTCGTGGGTTGTGTAAGTAGAGTTGCAGCCGCTTGGATCGTGAAGTACGCTCATGCCCCCAAGTTCGTACATGGCAGAGCAGACCCCCGAAACATCCGCTGTATATGTGGAAGTAAAAACGTGAACATGCCAGTCTTTCATATTATGCAGCCCTCCTTAAGATTACAATGCCAGCCCTTCTTTGTAACAATGGCATGAGTATCCTGTTCATTTTCCGCTGCCTCAGCTATAAGGCGGCAAAGCTCCCTTATGCCGGCGTATCCGTAAAGGCCTGCATTTTCATTGATATCTACAAAAAAGCCGGTATCGCCAACGTAAGCGCTCCTAGCACCGATGCCGATAAGTTTTCCTTCGTGGGTAAAATGAGCTCTTCTCATGGTCCAGTTTTCAGCAGAATATATCTTAAGCTCAGGGTTAAGCTTCTTTACCTGCTCAAATACTTCTTCAGAATCTGCCTTTGATTCCATAACAACAGACTCAACCTTAAAACCATGTCTTAAAAGGTAAAGAGCAAGCTCAAGAGGCCTGTCTACTGCCGTGTCGTCTATAGCAAGAGGCGTGTCTCCTATGTGCTCTTTAAGAGCCGTAACAGCCGCTTCCGTCTTTTCTCTCTCTTTATCTATATGCTCTTTTGATAAAGGCGCAAGCCCAAGGCTTTCAGCAGCCTTTTTCATATCTTCGTCTATAGCGTCGTAGTCGTAAGTTTCACGCATAGCCACCCAATCCTGAGAAAGCCTTACCTTAAGGTCTTTAGCAGCCCAGGCAGCATTGGCGTGAAAGGTAAAGTTCACCTTTGACTGCTCCATCTTATGGAAATCATCATAGTCTTCTATAGTTGAAAGGTCGTAGAT
>JAEEOQ010000083.1 GCA_016284355.1 Lachnospiraceae bacterium | reverse complement strand
CCAGAAATCCTGCAAAGGCCTGTGGTTCCAGAGGGTCTTTTTATAAAGCTCCTCATCAAGGTAGCCGATGTGGTCTGCCACATGCTTTGCGGTAATATCAAGAGCGATCTTTGTAAGGTACATATTGGTACCAATACCTGCTGTTGCTGTAATACCTGTGGTCTTAAGTACGTCTTGCATCATTGTGACAGCAATCTCTTTCGGGGTCATCTTATATAAATCAAGATAGTTTGTAACATCCATAAAGACCTCATCTATGGAGTACACGTGCATATCTTCTTTTGCGATATATTTTAAATAAACGGAGTAAATATCAGCAGAGTAATCGATATATTTTTGCATACGGGGAGTAGCCATAATGTAGTCTATATTTGCAGGGATCTCAAAGACTCGGCACCTGTTTTTAACCCCAAGAGCCTTCATAGAAGGAGAAACCGCAAGGCAGATAGTCTTTTCGGTACGGGTAGGGTCTGCCACCACAAGGTTGGTAGAAAGAGGGTCAAGGCCGCGCTCCACGCACTCTACAGAAGCATAAAAAGACTTAAGGTCTATACATACATAATAACGGCCTTCGCTGTCATTTTTACCCATAACACGCTCTCTCCTTTCCCTGAATCTTTATGCAAGCCTATTATACCCAAACATTCGTTTGCTGTCAAGGTTATATAAAATCCGCGGCAGTTAATTCCGCCGCGGATAAATAATATATTTATGGAGTGTTTGGATTTAATATATCTTGAATACCGTTCCAAGTAGTTTCACTTCCAACTCTTTGTCCATTTGGATATACAAATACAGCACCATCTGAAGTATCATAGAGCTTTGAACCATCAGGATAATTAACGATCACACCAAAAACGTTGCCGGTAGCCGGATCAATTAATGGTGAAGCTGTAATAGTAAATGTTCCGCCGCCGCTTGCTCCCGGCGCTCCAGGATCACCCTTATCACCTTTTTCACCTTTTTCACCGTTCTTTACGGTAAATTCCGATGTGGAGCCATCGGTATAAAAGATGGTATAGGTATCTACAAGGTCTTCCGTCTTAGTAAGTTCAATGTTATAAATGTTCTTATTCTTAGCAGTAAGTACTACAGGCTCAGACTCGCTACTAAACCTCGAAGAAGTCTTGCTCTTTGAAGCGATGGTAAACTCATACTCTTCTTTGCCTTTTTCAGTCTCAAAGGTATAGCTTGTCTTATCTGCGTTAAGAGTTGCAAGTTCTTTTTTGTTGCCCTTTTCATCGTATGAATAGATAACATATTTTTCTGTCGGTCGGTACATATCTCCGGGGTCTGACCAGGTAAGAACGATCTCCATCTTACCCTTGCCGTTATTCTTAAATTCTCCTGCAAAATCAGATACAGGAATAGCAGGTGCATTTACGTCATTTACGGCATAACCGTAGAAAGGAACATCAACGCCCTCTTGCAATGGTCTTGTCCACTTGATAAGATCCCACTTAAAATGATAGCTTCCGATAAGCTTGTTATCCATTCCTGCAGCACTCATAAGATTCTTTTCAGGATTTAAAACAGTACCTGAGGCACTGTTAGCCTTGGTTGTAGTCTTTGAAGATCCTGAAGAATGTGAATAATCAAGATTAACATATCCGCCGGCCCAAGCTTCGTTGCTGCTTCCAAATTCTCCTCCTCCCTGAAGCGTAAGGGAGAAGTTAAAGCCATGTGACATTTCCCTGGATTCAGATTTTGATGCTGAAGTAGTGTAGGCACTTGTTATACTACCTGTTCCCGGAGTGCAGCCATAATCGGAATTTGAAAGCATAGTATAGCCTACTGTTCCCTTGTCAACATCCTTATAATATGCAAACGGATTACCCTTGTGATCTGCAGGCATATCATCATCTGTGATCGGTAAAAATACTTCTTTATTTACTTTTGCGTTATACTGGGCCGCAAAATCATTATAATCGTCTGTTGTAAGAAGGAAGTAAACAGGGCTTTTTGCAACGCGCATGGTGTATCCGTTCTTTACCCATCTTCCGTTCTTATATACATCGTAACAATAAACCACCTCAGGGATCCTTGAAATAACTACCGCATCTTCCTGTCCTACGGCAAACTCCGAAGAATATGTGGTTTCTGTAGCATTTTCAAAGGTATGGGTCCAGTCAAGAGAATAGCCCACTTCAAGGGAAGCTTTAAAATTGGCGACTTGGAGTTCTCCTGCAAAACCTACACCAAAGGAAACATTGTCTCCTGTAGACTTTGCATACTCCGTAGATGTCTCGATACTATATACGGTCTCGCATGAATCAGCATATACACCTGCATCATCAAGTTCCTTATAGTATGGGCCTGCCTGAAGAACTGCCACTAAAGAAGGATCGGTGTAAGCGTAACCCTTCTTTCCCTGCCTTGCAAGAAGTCCGTCATCATCATTATCAATGGCAATAGGAAGGAATGTTAACTGTGCTTCACTTGCCGAGCTATACGCATCCACAAAGATCTGGGTAGCATTCTTATCGTTGCCGTTTACGTTTCTGTTATGGTAATAAGCATCCTCAATATAAAAGCTTGATGCAAAGGACTGAGTAGTTCCGTAGCTTATAACTTCTTTTTTATCATTTAACACATCGGAATAGTCAATACCTGCGATAACCCCAAGGTTAGCAGAATATCTTTCTTTTCCGTAATGCTTTTCAAGAGCTACAAAGGCAAACTGCTCTCTTCCTGCAGCATTTCCGTCAAAATTACCAACAGTAACGTTCTGGATCCAGTTTACCGAGCTGTCTGTTTGACTGCCACCGCTAAGACCGCCAAGGATGGAGCCAAGGCCTCTTTTCATATCGCCCTCAAATACAGGAGTAGGCGATCCCATGTCAAAAGTATAGATAACGCCGTCAATAAAAATAAATTCCGGATTATTGGCACCGTTTACCTTTGCACTTGCAAGAGTGATAGGCGCAAAAACGCTGTCGCTGTTTGAAAAATGCTTCTTAATGAATTCGGACATGTTTACAGTTTCCACATCTGTAAAGCTGTATCCCTTGCCTGTATGCTTAACCATAGCGTATGCATAATTTTCCGTATCAAGCTTTTCGATCTCTTTTACGGATTTAATTTTCTTATCAACTACCTTAACCTGTGGTTTTGATGTATAAGCAACTGCCACAAGTTCGTCTGTACCATCGCCGTCAATATCGCCGGCTGTTACAGAACCGGCGTGCATTACCTGATAATAAAACCAGTTCTTTTCACCGGTACCTGAGCCCTTTGTGTACATATAAGCAGGAGCCGAGGCTGTAAATTTTCCATTCTCATTTTCAACGATGGAGATATATGCGCAATACGGTTCAAGATAATTAATATCTCCCTTAAATCCGTTTTTTGTGTCGCTTGTCTTAAGATATCCTGCCATATAGGCAAGTTCGTCTTTTCCGTCTCCGTCAAGATCGCCAGTGGTAAGATTTACAACAGGTTTTTTATACTCCGGTGCTTTTTTGCCTCTATAGTCTGTTCTGTGCTTTGAAAGAATAGAGTCAACGTTTACCACATCAGACTTAGAAATCTTGTTATTATTATACGCAAGTTCAAAGATCTTAAATGACTCATCTCCTGTAAAATACAGCATAACGGTGTCTTTACCGTCATGATCGTAATCTCCTGCGGTTATTGAAAAATAGTTCCCCGTAATATACATTTTTTTATCTGCCAGCCAGTCCATAGACTCACTAAATACCATAGATGCAGAACCACCGTTTTTAAGATTTAAAACTACAACCTTTGTAAAACAATGGTATTCTTTTCCTTTTTTCTCAAAGATAAGACCTGAAATGGCAACATGGTCTTTACGTCCTGAGCCTGTTGGGTCAAAAGCCACACCCTCTGTATAAGCCATATCATCAAGAAGGCTTATCCCGCTATAAACATTTGAAGTTCTTTTTGCAGAAGCCCTGTTTATGCTTCTTGTAAGAACCGGGCCGTTTACCTTATCACCCTTTGAGGTATAATCTGAAAGATCAACAGTGTCAAAAATATTTGCAGATTTAGTTTTACCTGTTGAACTTAAGAAAAACAGCTCATTTTCCTCTGAAAGCAGGAAAGGCTTATCAGCCACGTTATTGTATGCGCTGTCAGGAAGGCTGTTAAGATCTTTAGGCGCCTTTTTATCAAGGGCAAAGATCTCGCTTACATCATCAAGTTCAGTTTCAATCTCTTTCTTATCATCTGCCGCATAAACCTTAGTCTTAAGAGGCTGAAGGGCAAAGGATAAAACAAGCATAATAGCAAGTAATAATGCAGTTATTTTTCTTGTCATTGTAATCTGTTTCTCCATTAAATAGAATCTCCTCTTTCTAAAAATTTTCTTCTTTTTTGCTACTCCTGTCATTATCTCTTTCCTTCATGTTATTTTTTTCTTTCCATTTAACACAAAGAAGCGTGATGATGACCGCCGCCATGAAGCATAGCACTCCGACGATTATATACCCTCCGGCCTGCCATGGCAGCATAAGGGAGCCATAAGAAGAAAGTAAACCCGAAGCCGGCACAAATCCCGTTAATTTAAAAAATACTGCCACAATAGCCGCCAGATTAATGCTAACTATGCACCCAAGGGCATTTACCGTCCTTTTTTCTTTTTTATAGATCAGTATCTTTTTCTTTTTCTCAATCTTTTTAAGTGAATCATCAATACTATACTTCACTAAATAAGCCTCCTCCTTTCTTCAAAAATTTGTTTTACATCTATTAGTACCCTTTTTCTTAAATTTTACTCACTAAAAAAGCAAAAAAATTGACCATGCGTTTTGCATGGTCAGATATATTGATACATAATAATCATACAGTAGAATTATAGTGATCAAGAAGCCGTCTGCAGGGGATAAATAGTAATAATGCCATAATAACAGGAAAAGCATACCCAAGATTTGAGCTAAGCTCTCCCCCGGAGACAAGCAGGTTATATAGTCCGTGGAAAACTGTGGAAAGAGAAATCGCACCTACCACAACAGGAAGCGAAAGTACATTAAAGAAAATTGCGGTGTTAAGCCCGATAACAAGAACCAGTCCGCATACAAGGTGCATAACTCCAACAGCAAGACCTCTTACCATAATGTATGAAATATTTGAAGCTCCTGAGGTTAAAATATAGCAGCAATTCTCAAATGTAGCAAAGCCAAGCCCCATACCAATTCCAGCAGTAAAGAGTTTTCCCGGCTTTGGCTCAAATACAAAAACATAAAAAAGCAGAGGCAAAACCTTCATGATCTCCTCAACTATGGGCGAATAAAAAACCGCCATCTCTTCAGTTTCTATTTTCATTAAATACTTAAAAAATCCGCTTAAGTAAGCCGAAAGCAGGCATACTGCCATCCCAGTCACAAAAAATGATATGAACCTTCTCGTATCGGATTTTGTAAATAAAAGAGCGATAAGGAGCGGAAGTGCTATACAGATAAGGATATTTTCAGAATAGATCATTATACAGCTCCCTCCTTAACAGCATTTTTAGCAGAGATCGTGTCCTTTTCAAAACAGCTTAGTAAAATAACACTTGATAACAATAAAGGAATTATTATCGTTACCAAAACAAAGTTCATAAAATAAGCCACGCCTGCAGTCATATACAGATTGCAGGATAAAATAACATGTAAAGAAAAAGACAACGAAAAAGCTTTAAGGCTTTCACTTTTTGTCCTTTCTCTTTTGGCTGTAAGCGCTGCCTTAAGGCCAAGAACCCCTATAAGGAAAAAGTTCGCAAACATTAATATGATGCTGATAAGATCAAGGATCTTTGCGTATTCTTTCGGCATCACAAGCATTAAATACTGCAAAAATACCGCGCCAAATGACCCTGAAAAAAGGAATATCATGTGGGATTTTTTAAGTGCATCCGTTAAATAAAGGAGATTAAGAACAAAGCATATAAAAATCCCAAGCGCCAAACCGCATAATACATCTTTTAATATATCTCCGTTCCAGATAATCCAAAGTGCCACATTTAAAAGGATATAGCAAACCCCAAATAAAGTATATAAAGGTGCCCGTTTTTTTATTATCATTTTTGAAGTCATACGGGTTATGGAGGCAAAGAGAAGAAAAAGGCCTCCTTCTGCTATCTCATTTACTCCAAAGCTGATAATCTTATTAGGCAACATAATATCAAGAGCAAGCCAGTATATATCTGAAAGAAGCCAGCAAACAAGACCATAAATAAAGAAAACAAGAAGTACCGAATTTCTATATTTTTTAAGTCTTAAAATAGATACTGTCACCGCAAAGATCAATATAAATATCTGTAATATATTTGCCCCCACAACCAGCTTATATTCCATATTCTCAGATATCCTTTCTTTTTTCGTCAAGTTTCTTAAGCTTTACGGCAAACAATGTTACAACCACTCCGAAAATAAAGGCAAGAAGCCCGATTATCACATACCCAAGATAAGGCGTCGCAATAATAAGACTGCCATAATCAGAAGTCTCATCTGAAACAGAATTTGTTATAACGCCGGGCATAAATACTGCGGCAAGTATGATAACCGCAAGGCCCAAAACAGCTACAGACAAAGTCTTAATAGCCTGCATATTATACGCCTTTTTATTTTTTATCTTTTCAGAACGCCTTATAACTTCATTTAGCTGCTCATCGATATCATTTTTCATATCATTTCTCCGTCTCAAATAAGTTTTTAAACTGAGTCCCAAAAATCATAACCAGTCAGAAGCAGTTTTTGTTTCAGTTCCTTTTTACCTCTATCTATAAGGTTATAGACCTGCTTTTTGCTTTTCTTCATAACGGCTGCCACTTCATCATTTGACATATTTTCAAAAAAAGTAAGGTAAATAGCCTGTCTGTAATCAGAAGGAAGTTTATTAACAGCCTCATATAAAAGCCTGTTTTTTTCGGAAGTTAAAATGTTGTTTTCAGGCAACTGCCCGTCGCCTATGTCTTCTGATATCTCTTCGTTAATAGCAACAAAGCTAAATCGCCTTTTTCTTACAGCCTTTAACGCAAGGTTCCTGCCTATGGCAAATAGCCAGGTCTTAAAGCTGCTTTTTTTATGAAAAGTGCTGTTTTTCGCCGCAGCCTGTGCATAAGCATCAAGCATTATCTCTTCTGCATCGTCCATATTTCCCACAATACCGTAAATAAAAAAAGATAGCTCCTCCCGGTGGCGGATAAGAAGTATCTTAAGGGCTTCATTTTCAGATAAACATATATATCTTTCATAAAGATCTTCATCTGAAAGAAGGTTCAGATCCTTTATGGGAACCTCTTCATATGTACTTGTTTCAGCAACATCCATAGTATTAAACATATGTCAAAACACTTTCTAAAGTCACATATTATTAATAATATGATGGCATAAGAATGTTCCAATTGCAATATCTTTTCAAGGCAGGAAAATACCTTTTAAGCGAAAAGAATTATCCCATATAATAAAAAAAACGCCGGACTGCAAATATTCCGACGCCTCTAACACTATGGACTTCATACAATTCAGAAAATACCTTATTAACGAAGGTTACTTCCCATAATAAAAAGTGAGCACTTCTCACCCGGAGCAAGCTGACGACCAAAACTTGAAGAAGCAAGATTTGAACAAGCTTTGTTGCCATTAGAGCCGGCTTTATAATGCTTACAGTTTAAGCACTTTGATATAGAAGCCTGCATTCTTATACGCTCTGCATATGTCATTTTTAATCCCTCCCGCCTGTTTTTGATACAATTACCGACGGATATTTTATCACAAGAAAGAAAGTTTGTAAATGCATTTTTTGCATTTTGTAACCGCAAAAAATTGTAAAATGAAAAGAGGTTCTGTAAAACGAACCTCTTTTCTAAGGGATTTAAAATTTCATATGGCGTGGAGTTCCATATGAATCACTTCTTGCTCTTCTTAAGGAACTCAGGTATTTTAATTCCGCCTGTATCTTCACTGACACCCTGTGATGTCTTTGGAGCAGAACTAAAATGAGAAGCACCTGCGCTCTCCTTAGGTCCGCCGCCAAGGCTGCCTGCAGGAGGCGGTGTAGGTCTTGAAGTTGTGGCTGATGCACTGCCTGCTGAAAGTCTTCCGGAGAAAATGCTGCCTGTACTGCTTGTCTCAGTCTGCTTTCCGCCAAGAAAACCTGTAGGCGTGATCTTAGGACCTGATGTTTCATCAAGACCGGTAGCGATAACTGTAATAGTAACCTCATCCTGAGCACTGTCATCATAAACGGCACCAAAGATGATGTTAGCTGATTCACTGGCAAGCTCCTGTACATAAGTAGCTGCTTCGTTAGCCTCATAAAGTCCGATATCGCCGGAGATGTTAAGGATAACATCTGTAGCACCATTGATGGTGGTTTCAAGGAGCGGACTAGTAACAGCCTGCTTAACTGCATCTATACATTTCTCATCGCCGCATGCAGTACCGATACCGATATGGGCGATGCCTTTATTCTTCATAACTGTCTGTACATCAGCAAAATCAAGGTTGATAAGACCGGGAACATTGATAAGGTCTGTAATACCCTGAACACCCTGCTGAAGCACTTCATCTGCCTTCTTTAAAGCTTCAGGCATAGTGGTTCTTCTGTCTACTATATCAAGAAGTCTGTCGTTTGGAATAACAATAAGTGTATCTACAAATTCTTTAAGCTTTTCGATACCGCCGGTAGCATTTGTCATACGTGTCTTAGCCTCGAATTTGAAAGGCTTTGTAACGATACCTACCGTAAGGATACCCATCTCTTTTGAGATCTGCGCTACAACAGGCGCTGCACCTGTACCGGTTCCGCCTCCCATACCGCAGGTAACAAATACCATATCTGCACCGCGGATAGCATCTGTAAGTTCCTCTCTGCTCTCTTCTGCAGCCTTTTCACCGATCTCAGGCTGAGCTCCGGCTCCAAGTCCTTTGGTGAGTTTTTCACCGATCTGGAGGCATACAGGAGCTTTACATGTCTTAAGATGCTGCTTATCTGTATTGACGCAGACAAATTCCACGCCCTGTATTCCTTCTTCTATCATTCTGTTAACGGCGTTGTTTCCGGCACCGCCGACGCCAACTACAATTATCTTAGCATTAGAATCAGCATCACTCGTTTTTATCTCAAGCATGTGCGACTCCTCCTTAAATCATTTATTGTTGATAGCCCTTATACCCTTATTTTGGATTTATGTAATCAAAAACACAACATATAGTCTCTAATCTATTATAACTCAACTATATATATAATAAAAGTATTTAACTAAAATATCAAGTAGAAATTATGTTTACAAAAAAATTTTTTCTTATTTTTCGTTCTTAACGAATATTACGTTATTATTTTCGGAACTGTATTTTTCCATATCAAGGGTACCTTTAAGTCCCTCTGTTTCTTTAAGTATGGAAGGCAGCGCCGAAACAGGCTCATCATACTGATCTTTTTTCCCAAGCTTAACAATAATATCGCCCACATAAACGTCTATGTCCCTGTCTTTGCTTACATTGACCCGGTCAGCTCTAATGCTGTTTTTATCAAGAAGCTGTGTTACATTTAAAAGACACTCAAAAACATCTTTTTGGGTTGCCTCAACTTCCTCATTGTAAACCATCCTGCTGTAATCTATTCCGGTAACAAGCGGTATATCTGCAGGAGGCTCACCTACGCTCCCCACCATTATACCGTCCTTATCAAAACAGATATATTCTCCCATATAAGGGATGCAGCCTATTATCTTCTTTTCATATACGGTAACGTTTATCTTGTGAAGTGAAACAAGGCTTACTTCCATCTCCTCGATAAACGGGATGTTTTCTTCTTTTTCAGACCTGATATGAAGATACTGATAAATGGTGTTGCCGGGCAGTCTCTCATCTTTAATGAGGTCCTCAAATTCCTCCTTCGTGTAGTAAGTACAGCCTGATATATTAAGTTCATCAAGGCTGCAGCCATACACAGCAAAGGAAAGAATACCAAGTATTATAAGCAAAACCACTATAGTAACTATAATCTTAGTTTTCATAGTTTATATGCCCCGAAACGCTAAGTACGAGACCGATCTCGCAAAGCAAAAGCACTACGGAAGTACCTCCGTAGGAAATAAACGGAAGTGAAATACCTGTAGATGGAATGGTATTTGTAACAACCGCAATATTAAGCGCAACCTGCACCGCGATCTGTACAAGAACTCCCACGCAGATAAGCGAGCCATAAAGATCAGGCGCATTAACGGAGATAATAAGTATTCTCCAGATAAGCATAAGAAAAAGTGCAATAACGGCTATAGCTCCAAGGATACCCAGTTCTTCGCAGATAATGGTAAATATCATATCGTTATAAGACTCAGGGATATTGCCAAGCTTTTGCATACTGTTGCCAAGGCCGGTACCAAAAAGGCCGCCTGAAGCGATGGCATAAAGCCCCTGAAGTATCTGATAGCCCTTAGGGTGCGTCTCAAGATTAAGCCAGATATCAACTCTCTCTGTACGATAACCCTGCCCAAAATAAAGGGCCGCCGCAAGACCTGCAATTGCAAGAACTGCTATAACATAATAATACCAGTGCTTACGCCCTGTAACAAAGCAGATAACAAAGAAAATGGCAGCCACTATGATGGCACTGCTAAGGTTTTCTTTTGCAATAAGCACGATTATCGGACCCACATAGATACAGTTCCTTATAAAACCTGCGGGCCTGTCAAGCACTCTTGGAGCCTGATAGCAAAGAAACGCCGTAAAAATGATAACTGCTATCTTTGAAAGCTCTGAAGGCTGAAAGGTACCAAAAACGGGAATAAGGATCCATCTTTTTGCTCCGTTGTAATCCTGACCGATAAAAAGCACCAGGATCTGAAGAGCCAAAGCCCCGATATAAGCAAGGGAGCACAGTCTCACAGGCAGAAACTTAAACTTGGCTATAAGGAGCTTATAATCAAGTTTGCTTATTATCAACATAAGAATAACGCCGACTATAACCGCTCTTCCTTGTCTTGAAAGGAAATGCAGATCGTCGTTAAACTTTGTCTGAGCCATATATGAACTTGAAGAGAATATCATTACGAGGCCAAAGCTTACAAGAACAATGGTTATTATAAGCAAGGAAAAATCGTAATAATGTCTGGTCTTTTTTTCCAAAATCAAACTCCTGCAAATGCTACAACACAACCGATTATCGTAACGATGGTAAAAACGGTAACTACACGAACTTCACTCCATCCGCAAAGCTCAAAATGATGATGGATGGGGGTCATTTTAAATATCCTCTTGCCATGGGTGATCTTAAAATAAGATACCTGCATCATCACTGAAACCACCTCGCATAAATAAATGATGGCTATAAGAAGGATGAAAAGCGGCATATGGAGCATAAAAGCCATAGCGGCAACAAAACCGCCAAGGGCAAGGGAACCTGTGTCTCCCATAAATACCTTTGCAGGGTAAGCGTTAAAAATAAGGTATGCAAGAAGAACACCAAGCATAATGGCAGGCACAAAGCCAAAAGTCTCTCCCTTAACCGCGCAGACTATAGTAAAGAAGGCTGCGATAACGCTTGTAACACTTGCGTTAAGGCCGTCAAGACCATCTGTAAGGTTTGCTCCGTTAACTGTTCCGAGCATGGCTAAAAGATAAAAGGGGATAAATAGCCAGCCTATGTTAATGCTCTTGCCATTAAGGAAAGGGATAATGATCTCGCATCCCACATCCGAAAGGTACGCAAGATATACATAAAAAACAGCAGCAATAACAAAGAGCCCCGCCATTTTCTGAAGTGCGGTAAGACCTAAGTTTCTCTTTTTTACTACTTTGATGTAATCGTCAAGAAAACCTATAAGCCCGAAGCCAAGTGTAACAAAAAGTAC
>JAEEOQ010000082.1 GCA_016284355.1 Lachnospiraceae bacterium | reverse complement strand
AACTGCAATTTACATTAACCCTTTATCTTCATCAGATGCTGTTATTATCCATCTTTACGTTAAGATAAATGAAGAAGGAAAAAAAGCTCTTGGCCTTTCAGGAAACTTTGATAACACTATAATTGCAGACAATACCGTAACTGCAAAAGCAGATGAACTTAGTGCCACCTTTAGTGCTAATTATAAAAGTAAAGATAATAACGATTCTATTCATACCAAACAGATATTAAAGGATGGATACCAGCTTACAGGCGATGAAGCCTCGGTACTTAGCTGGAGCCTTGATATTAACAGTGCCTATCTTGATAATTTCCCCGAGGGAAATGAAGAGATTGTTATAACTGATACTATACCGGAAGGTCTTACTTTAGATAAAAAAAGCCTTAAGTTATATGATATTACTCACGAAAATGTCAGCGGAAGCGGAATAGTAGTAAAAAAAGGAAATCATTTAACTGATATCACTTCCGATAGCACGCAGGATATTTATTTTAGCTATACTAAAAATGTAAACGGTACTTCAACTCTTAAAGTTACCATTAAAGCATCATCTGCCTACAAGTACGGCAGGATCACATACGATACTGAAATGGTAAAGGGCGCTTCTACCTTTATAAACGCTGCAATCTTAGAAGCTGCAGGTAAAAACAGCGAAATAAATAGAACATATACAGCCAAAAACTTTGACTGGGCATCGGGAAGCAAAAGGCCTTTCTTTTGGTTTTATAAGGCGGATTCGCTTTCTGATTCAAACAATATGATCCCTCTTTCCGGAGCTAAGTACGGCTTATATAATAATTCACAGTGCAGACCGGAGGACTTAGTGGATGAGGCCTTTTCGGATGGTGAAGGAAAGGTTATGCTTATGGGAAATAAGCATGATCCTGCCAATCCTGAAACTTATTATATAAAAGAAATGGATCTTTCTTCTTCCCTTGCAAATGATTATGAAAAAGATGATAAGATCTACGGACCTTATAATAACACTTCAGGAAGAATTAAGGTAAAACCTGTTGTTAATGGTAAAGTTATCGGTACAAACTTTGTAGATAAGAGAAAATCTACTACTTCAGCTGTTGCAACCGCATATATAGAAAAGCTTTTCGTAAGAGAAACAGACGGTATTGCAGTAGACGGGAAATCAAGTAATTTTGAGCTTTATGTATTTCCAAAGACTGACAGCGTAGCGGCTACATACGATCTTGCATTTGCAAGAAAGCTTACTCTGCTTAAGGTAGCGGACGGCGAATATAAATATATCGACCCGACCGAAGTTAAGAGCATTGCAGGCGAAAAAGTAACAACCCTTACAGGAAATAATGTAAGCGATGCAGACGGAAAGCAGTTTATATCTATCACTAACCTTCCATGGGGAACTTACGGCCTTAAAGAAACAAAAACTCCTGATGGCTTCCTTATGAAGGGTAAGCATGTTATCTTTAAAGTAAGCGATAAGGGCGGCAGTGCCGGTGTGGATTTTGAGATGACAGGCGGAGCCAAATATGACGCATTTGACGGAACAGAAACTGTAGGCTCAAAAAAATACGGAGTTATAAATAACTATCAGACAAAGGTAACCCTTATTAAAGCCGATGAAAACGGAAATGAGCTTACAGATTATTCTAAAGTAAGCTATAAGGTAAAGCCTGCTACGGGTAAAAAATTTGCAGACGGAGCTACAGATCCTTTTGTTTTAAACGGAGATCAGCTTAAAGGCTATATCTTTGTAGGTAAGTTTACCCCGGGTGTTGATTATTTCGTTGAAGAGAGCCAGACAAGTGTTCCTGACGGATATATCAGAAGCGCTGATTTCAGTTTCAGCGTCAATGCAAATACAGGTGTAGTTACCCTTAGCAAGAACGCTCCTGCGGTTCTTGATGCGTCAAAGACTACAATTACTGTTAAGGAAACGCAAACATCAGTTAATTTCTTTAAGCAGGATCAAAACGGTAAAGGCATTGAAGGAGCGGTTTTAAAGATTACTCCTGTGGCCGGCGGTAAATTTGCAAAAATAACTGCTGATGAGATCGTATTTAATACAGCTCTTGATACAAACGGTGTTTCACCTGCTGCATTTAATGTAAAGGGCGAACTTATAGCAGGCGAAGAATATATAATCACAGAAACCTCTTCTCCAAGCGGTTATATTACACCAAATGCCGGAGTTTGCGTTAAGATAAAAGTATCAACAAATGGTTCTGTAAGCGTAACAGATACCGGAGACGGAAGCTTTAAGGGAAGCGCATCAGGCAATAACGTTACTTTAAGAAACATCAAGATTGAAACTGATATTACTTTAAAAAAGGTTGATGAAATTGACGGTTCTGCTCTTAAGGGCGCTGTGTTTTACCTTAAGAAAAACGGTGCGGTTATAAAAACATCAACAGCATCAGGCACAGATGGCAAGATCACCTTTAAGGATATTCCGGAAGGTGTTTATGAAATAGCCGAGAAAACTGCACCAAATCATTATAAACTAAGTAATGCAACTTATGCAGCTATCATTTCAAGCGGATGTATTACCATAGATAACAGCATTTTAGGTTTTTCAAAGAGCACCATTGATCTTGGTAATATCGCAAACGAAAGAAAGCCTGCATATATAGATCTTACAAAGAAAGATTCTGCAACCGGCAGCCCTGTTGCCGGGGCAACCTACAGCTTATACAAAAAAGCAGGCGATGAGTTTGTAGAGTCAAAGGTAACCGACGTAAACGGAAAAATCCGTTTTAATATAGAGTGGAAGACGGATTATTACGTGCTTGAAAGTGCCGCGCCTTATGGATATACGGTAAGAAGCGGCAAGATCAACGGTTCTGACTCATTTAACTTTAACAAAGATCTTAATAAAGCAGATGAGACATACACCATAAATACAACTGATGATCCTGTTGTTATAACTTTTACACTTAAAAACCAAAAAAATGAGCCTGTAACAGGAGCGGCATTTGAAATAAAAAATGCGTCCGGTGTGGCCGTTGCAACCTTTGATACCAATTCCGTAAATGTTGCAACTGTAACCGGTATAGGAGCAGAAGCTGATTACACTATCACCCAGACAGGCGTAAATCCTTATTATAAGAGCGCGTCAGGCATGAGCATTACCTTCCGCGTTGCAAGTAACGGCAGCGTTGTTATGGGCGATTCAGTTATTCCTTTTACATCAGACCATAGACAAAATCAGTATCATAACGACGGAAATGTAACTCTTTATAACCACAAAGTACTTGCAGGCGTGATACTTACAAAAGTTGATCATGATGAGGCTGCAAAGGTGCTTTCAGGCGCTGCCGTAGATCTTTATAAAGACGGCGTTCTTTACGGAAAATACATTACAGATGATAACGGTAAAGTAAGAGTAGATAATCTTTCAATTGGCTCTTATGAATTTAAAGAGACAAAAGCACCTGTAGGATATGCTGTAAATAATACCGATTCCTTTACTTTTACCGTTAGCGAGTCTGATTTTAGAACCGATGACAGTAAGACATATGAGCTTACAGTTAAAGATAAAAAGACCGATGTTGGCTTTGAAACAAAAGTAGAGACAGGTAACAGAGTTAACGGTGCTACAGAAAGTGCCATTGATGCCCTTCCTGACGTAACGATCAAGGTTTATGAAGATATGGCTCTTACAAGGTTTGCTAAAGATCTTGTAAGTGAAAGCAACGGTACGGTATCTCTTAAGAGCGAGCTTAATGAAGGAACATATTATATAAAACTTTCATCGGTACAAAGCGAAAACATAAACTTAAACAACAAGATATTTAAGCTTATTGTTTCGTCAAACTCAAAGCTTATAGATACCACAAACGGAGCCGAAGTAACAGATAAGTGCATAGTAAGTACTCTTGATCAGACAAATATTGAGTTTATAAAGGTTGATGCTACAGACTCTTCAAAGAAGGTTGGTAACAGTACATACGGCCTTTTCCTTAAAAATGCGTCAAAGGTAAGGATGGTAGAAGGGGATGGCGCCGCCCTTGATCCTTTAGATGAATCTTTTGTAAAGGTTGGCGAAACAGTATCTGCTACGGACGGTGCAGTTAAATTTACAGGACTTTATGCAGGCGGTATCTATGAGATAAGAGAGCTTGAGGCACCTGCAGGCTATCAGCTTTCAAAGAACCCTGTTGAGGTTACTGTTAAGAGAACCGCATTTATCTCAAGAGCAAATATAACAGCATCAGGAAGCGCAACTGTTACAACGGATGCAAGCGGAAATCTTTTATGGCATGAACCAAGACTTTATTTAAGACTTGATAAGGTTGATGAAAGCGGAGCACTTCTTGCAGGTGCCAATCTTGAACTTATAGATAAAGCATCAGGTCTTGTAATTGATTCATGGATAAGTGATGATATTAGCGGACACCTTGTAAGCGGAGTTTCTGCTGAGGCTATAAAGGGTGGCAGTACATATATCTTAAGGGAAGTAAAAGAGCCTGAAGGTTATGTTAAAGCTGCCGATGTAGAATTTGTGGCAAGTATTAAAAGCCTTGCGCCTGGAGAACCGGACTTTGTACAGGTTGTTACCTTAACAAACAGAAAATATGTGGCTCCTGTTTTCTTTAGCGGCAATGCAGGCAAAAAAGATAAGAACGAAAACGAGCCTGTTTTGCCGGAAGAAAAGGCAGAAAAGGAAAAGGACAAGAAACCGGCTAATCCTCACAAACAGCCGGAAGCTCCGATCAGTATTAATGATAAGAGACCTCTGCCTGAAGATTCCTCTAAGGAAAATGCAGGTCAGGGAGCAAAATCTCCAAAAACAGGACAAAAAAGGAACGTTTTTATCAATCTGTTTTCAAAGCTCCTTTAGAATTGACTGAGATCTTATGGTTATGATAAAATACCTATGATTGCAGAAGCAGTCTTAAATTAAGTTCATGAAGAGCTTTTACTTAATCGGATTTTTAAATTATGCTATTGAAGGCATATGACCTAGGGGGGTCATATGCCTTTTTTGCAAAAAATGATTTTACATTAGGGAGATATGAGAGGATCATGGATTTAAAACAGTTTTTTGAAGAACATAAAAAAGTGGCTGTAGCCTTTTCGGGAGGTGTTGATTCATCCTATCTTTTATACGCGGCTATTAAAAACAACGCCGACGTAAAAGCATATTATGTAAAGACTGCTTTTCAGCCTGAATTTGAATTTGAAGACGCAAAAAAACTTGCTGAAGGTTTGGGGGCAAAGCTGGATGTGATCTGCCTTGATGTTCTTTGCAATGAAGATGTTAAAAAGAACGATCCGTTAAGGTGCTATCATTGTAAAAACGTTATCTTTGGCAATATCATAAAAAAAGCAAAAGAAGACGGATATACGGATCTGCTTGATGGCACAAATGCATCAGATGATGCTTCTGACAGGCCGGGTATGAGAGCTCTTAAAGAGCTTAACGTATATTCGCCGCTTCGTATCTGCGGACTTACAAAATCGCAGATAAGAAACCTTAGCAGGGAAGCGGGACTTTTTACCTGGGATAAGCCTGCCTACGCATGCCTTGCCACAAGGATTCCTACAGGTACGGCTATTTCAGAAGATATCTTAAATAATACCGAAAGGGCGGAAGATCTTCTTTTTTCTCTTGGATTTACGGATTTTAGAGTAAGATATTTTAACGGAGCTGCAAAGGTTCAGCTTAAAAGAGAACAGTTTGAAATGTTTATAGCAAAAAAAGAAGAAATAACTACAGAGCTAAAAAAATACTACAGCGCTGTACTTCTTGATATGGAGGAAAGATAATGGATAACGATATCAGAAAGATATTTGAAGGTGTCAAAGAAGGCTCTATTTCTGTAGATGAGGCTATACTTGCAGTTAAAAAACAGCCTTTTGAAGATATAGGATTTGCCAAAGTCGACCTCCACAGAGGTATAAGACAGGGTGCAGCTGAGGTTATATACGGAGCCGGGAAAACACCGGAGCAGTGTGTCGGTATAATAGAAAGCATGCTAAGAAACGGTCAGAAGACTATTCTTATTACAAGACTTTCAAAGGAATCTGCTGACATTATAAGCAAAGAATATGACCTTGATTACAGAGAAAATGCCAGAATTGGTATAATCGGGAGTATCCCTGAGCCTACAGGTATTGGAACCATCTTTGTTGCAACAGGCGGTACATCCGATATTCCTGTAGCAGAAGAAGCAGCGCTTACGGCACAGGTTCATGGCAATAAGGTCGTAAGGCTCTATGATGTTGGCGTTGCCGGCCTTCACAGACTTCTTGCCCACATGGACGAGATAATGAATGCTTCAGTTATCATCGCCATAGCCGGTATGGAAGGAGCTCTTGCCAGTGTTATCGGCGGTCTTGCTGACTGTCCTGTTATAGCAGTACCAACAAGCGTTGGATACGGGGCTTCATTTCACGGAGTTTCAGCCCTTCTTTCTATGCTGAATTCCTGTGCAAGCGGAGTTTCTGTTGTAAACATCGATAACGGGTTTGGCGCCGGATATCTTGCAAGCATGATAAATCATATGGAGGCATTGGATAAAAAATGAAAACACTTTACATAGACTGTGGCATGGGAGCTGCAGGAGATATGCTTACCGCAGCTCTTTTAGAGCTTATGCCTGATAAAGAGACTATGCTTAAAAAACTTAATGCACTTGACCTTCCGGGGATAGTTTACAAAGCGGACCTTTCCGTTAAATGTGGTATTACAGGTACCCATATGAGCATATTTGTAAACGGCGTGGAAGAAGAAAGCGAAGACGTACATAATCATGATCATGACCACCATCATGACCACGATCATCACCACGATAATGATCACGACCATGACCACCATCATGAACATGAGCATGATCACGAGCATGATCACGACCATGAACATGACCATCATCATGACGGGCATCATCACCACCACAGCAGTATGGCAGATATTGAACATATCGTAAAAGATCATCTTGATGTACCTGAAAAAGTTAAAGAAGATATTCTTTCCGTATACAGACTTATTGCAGAGGCTGAAAGCAATGTCCATGGCGTTCCTGTAAATGAGATCCATTTTCATGAGGTTGGAAGCCTTGACGCGGTAGCTGACGTTACGGCTGTCTGTCTTCTTATGAACGAGATAGGTGCTGACAAGGTTGTTGTTTCTCCTGTTCATGTGGGCAGCGGAAAAGTAAAGTGCGCACATGGTATTTTGCCGGTACCTGCACCTGCTACGGCTTACATTCTTAAAGACATCCCAATCTATCAGGGAGATATTATGGGCGAGCTTTGTACTCCTACAGGCGCAGCTCTTTTAAAGCACTTTGCCACTGAATTTGGCAAAATGCCTGTTATGAGCGTAAGAGCAATAGGCTATGGTATGGGCAAAAAGGATTTTGAAGCTGCAAACTGTGTAAGAGTAAGCCTTGGCGAAACTGAAAACACGGGCGATGATGTCATAGAACTTTCCTGCAATCTTGATGATATGACAGGAGAGGCAATAGGTTTTGCAAGTGAGGCCTTGCTTGATGCAGGTGCTTTAGATGTTTATACAACAGCTATAGGCATGAAAAAAAGCAGGCCGGGAGTTATGCTTTCTGTTATATGTAAGCCTGAATACAAAGATAAGATGGTAAAGATCCTTTTTAAGCATACTTCAACTCTTGGGATCAGAGAGAATACTTTTAAAAGGTACACTCTTGACAGAAGTTTTGAAAAGATAAGTTCGCCTTACGGTGACATTACACTTAAAAGAGCTTACGGATACGAAACAGAAAAAGAAAAGCTTGAATTTGATGAGATCAAAAAGATAGCTAAGGATAATGATCTGTCTCTTACAGACATTATCAAAAAGATCAAAAACTAAAATCTACAGAAAAGAGGTTACTTATTATGCATATGGCAGACGCTTTGCTTGCTCCTGCAGTTGCAGCAACAATGTATGTTGCATCCGGCAGCGCGGCAGGTGTATCGGTAAATAAGATCAGGAAGGAAGATAATACATCTAAACTTCCTACTATGGCTGTTACGGCTGCCCTTGTTTTTGCAGGGCAGATGATAAACTATACTATTCCGGGAACAGGCTCATCAGGACATATATGCGGAGGATTTCTTCTTTCTGCGCTACTTGGACCTTTTGCAGGATTTCTTTCAATGATCGTGATCTTGCTTATTCAATGCCTGTTTTTTGCAGACGGAGGGCTTATGGCTCTTGGTGCAAATATCTGGAATATGGGCTTTTATGGATGTTTTGTCGGTTACTATCTTGTTTTTATGCCCCTTATGAGAAGCAAACTTTTTGCAAAAGCCGGCGATAAAAACAGCGAGAGAATAAAAATAATCCTTGCTTCGATACTTGGATGCGTTCTTACACTTCAGCTTGGAGCGTTTTCGGTTGTACTTGAAACTAAGGCTTCAGGGATCACAGAGCTTCCTTTTGGAGCATTTGCTGCACTTATGCAGCCTATCCATCTGGCTATCGGTCTTGTTGAAGGCCTTGTTACAAGTGCTGTACTTATTTTTGTCCATGAGACAAGACCTGAGATGATCGAAAGTCTTAATGAAACAGGAAATGCAAATAATAAGCTTTCTGTAAAGACTGTCGTAATTATACTTGCTGTGGTTGCCCTTTTTATCGGCGGATTTTTTTCTCTTTTTGCAAGCAGCAATCCTGACGGTCTTGAGTGGGCACTTTTTGGAAACGAGGAGAGCGGTTATTCTGCAAACATGGGGCTTGACGAAGAAAACTATGGCAATTCAAGTACTATAAGTGATACAGCTGCAGGCATCCAGGAAAAGACTGCGTTTCTTCCGGATTATGCGTTTTCAGGCAGTGATTCAGCCGCAGGTACATCTGTATCCGGTATAATTGGCAGCGTAATAGTTGCGGGAATTGTTTTCATTATTAGTTTTGCAGGTGGTTTTTTCAGAAAGAACAAGAAGATAAATGGCTGATATATATAAGGCCGGGAAAGAATTTCGTGAGATGGACGATCTTGCAATGCAGGAATCGCCCATCCACGCATTTTCGCCTACGGCTAAGCTTCTGATAACAATCGCATATATTTTTATTGTTGCTTCTTTTAATAAATATTCCTTAAGCGGCCTTATGATAATGGCCCTTTACCCGGCGATTATATTTTCGCTATCAGGCATTTCTGTCATTAAGTGTTTTTATAAACTCCGGTTTATACTCCCTATAGTAATGGCTGTTGGAATATTTAATCCATTTTATGACAGAGTACCTGTATTTACCGCCTTTGGGCTTACCATAAATGCAGGATTTATATCAATGCTGACTCTTATGCTTAAAGGTATTTTGTGCCTTATGGCCTCGTTTATCCTAGCTTCTACCACCTCTATAGATAAGATATGTATAGCTCTTAGAAAGATCCATGTGCCAAAGATGATGGTTACACTGATCCTTCTGATGTTTAGATATATTTCCGTAATGATCGATGAGGTTTCTGTTATGTATATGGCCTACTTACTTAGAGCGCCAATGCAAAAAGGAGTTCATTTTTCAGCCTGGGGGTCTTTCCTT
>JAEEOQ010000081.1 GCA_016284355.1 Lachnospiraceae bacterium | reverse complement strand
TAGCTGACAGGATTCAAGAGAAAGATACATTTTGGCTATCTCATCATACATTTCCTTAAGGCTTTCTACAGCTATATTTTCCGTTTCATCAAAGATCTGCTCTATTATGCTGTCTATCTTTGCATCCACATCAAATTCTTTTCCGGCTTCTTTGCTTTCGGTATAAACCTTTACTTCGCTTCCTTTTACCGTAATACCCGAAAGCGCAGCTTTTGCGTGTTCGTAGCTTGTCTTTAGCTCTGCTATGTTTTCTGTCTCGCTTCCTATACCGAATTTAATGTTTATGCGCATGAATTCTTCTATCATGATAATGATATTTCCAAAATACTCTATTACCCTGCCAAGAGATATGTGTGAATCTGTTTTGTAATAAACAGCTATTATAAAATATTTCTCTGTCTTTTCGTATATCTCAAACAGGCAGTCTTTAAGGCCTATCTTTAATATATTTTTAAGCATCTGCAGATAGTTTCTTCCCGCAGGAGTATTATCGTACTCTTCTATATCGCAGGCACAGATAACAAACCTGTAACCGTCTGTTTTTACTGAGTTTACGTCGTATTTACCCGTAGATATCCCTTTGTATATGACATCATATAAAGGTGACCTTCCTGAAACGGCCCCGTTTTCCGCCTTTTGCTCTCTTTCTTTGTTTATTATGGCCATAACCTTATTTACAGCTGCAGGCAGTTCTTCTATAAATTCGTTTTTTATTATAAAATCAGAAACATGATATCTTATGGCCATTTTGGCGTATTCAAAATCTGAGTAAGCGGTAAGGATAATGATCTTTGCCATGTTTTTTTCTTCAGAAAGGATCCTTGCCATCTCAAGCCCGTCCATAACCGGCATCTTTATGTCTGTTATCACAATATCTATGTCGTTTTTACGCAGATAGTCAAGTGCCAACGCTCCGTTTGAAAATGAGGCGGCCACATGGCACCCGAGGCTTTCCCAGTCTATAAGTCTTTCGATTCCTTCTCTTATGTTTCTCTCATCATCTACGATTATTACTTCCATATCTTTTTCCTTTCAAAATCCCTGATACATCTTATGAAAAACTCTTCTTTGGTATGGTTATCATTATGTCGGTGCCTTCCCCTTCTTTGCTGGTAATGTTAAGACCGTACCTTTCTCCGTAAAGGAGTTTTAATCTCTGGTTCGTGTTTGAAAGGCCCATTTTTTCTCTTCTTCCCTCGTTTTCTCCCGGCTTTTTAATTTTTTCCGGATCAAAACCGACTCCGTTATCCTTTACATGGATAATAAGATCGTCTCCGGCAGAAAGGAGGTTTACTTCCACCCTAACCTCATTTTCCAGGTTCTCGGCGCCGTGTACTATGGCATTTTCAACCATGGGCTCAATAACAAGCCTTGGTATCTCGCAGGCCTTTATATCCTCTTCATTTACATCAATGCTGTAAGTAAGTCTTTCTTCGTAGCGCTGTTTTTGCAGCCACAGGTAATATTCCACATATTTTAATTCCTCGGCTATGCTTATCATTCCTCGCTCATCCTTATAAAGCCCTGCACGAAGCAGCGCAGAAAGCGAAGATATCATCTTGTAAAGGGTTTCGTCTCCGCTCATCTTTGCCTTTATCTGTATTGTAAGCAAAATATTAAAAAGAAAATGCGGATTCATCTGGTGCTGTAAAAACTTTATCTCCATCTCATCATGAAGGAGCTTTGCTTCGTATGTAGTCTTAAGAAGGCCCTTTACCTCATTTATCATAAAAATGAATATGATAAAAAGCGCTGCAGCAAACAGTGCCGTTATTAAAAGAAAGGTCTTCATGCCGGAAAGAGTGCTCTTTACAACTTCTGCCTTTGGCAAAACGTATACGAAATTAAGGTCAGCCAAGATTGGCTTTTTTATAAGCTCGTAAGGAGTGTTATCAACTCGTATCTCTCTGTGGCCTTTACCGTTTTTAAGTCTTGCGATCTTGCCAAGGGTAAGGTCGCTAAGGTCACTCTCTCCTGCTTTTGCGTATATGGTGCCCTCATTATCAGCTATATAGCAGGCAGCCCCCTTGTAATCTGCAAAAGAAGACAGCTTGCTCTTTAGTACGTCTTCTCCCGAGGCTCCGATTATATAAAGGCAGTCATCATTTTTAAAATCAGTCTTTATTCGAAGGCTGGTATATAAAACCGGGTCATTTTCCGTAGGCGGTATAAAAAGAACATACTCACTTCTGTCTTTTATAATGTTGTATATCTTTCTTGAAGATATTCCGATCTGATTAAGACTTATGGGTTTTGTATATGAGCTTGCAAGAAGTGTGTCATTTTCATAAATAGCGATATAATCAAAGAGGTCAAGATTCCACACATTGTTATTTACAAGTATACGCTGCATTTCCCCCGATAAGCTTTCCCGGTTTAGACTGCTTTCTTTATTGTCACCAAGGAAGAAACTGTTGTCTGACCGCCAGCTTTCTATAGCGCTGCTTCCCGAAAGAGCAAAAGCCGTGCCGCGTATAAGTTCTGTTGTCTGCTTTAAAGATTCGATATTAACATCAGATGTTATAAGCATTCCTTCATAATTGCTATCCTGAATGCTTTTGTATGTCTCATAGCTTACATAGGCAGTAAAAGCCATAACAAGTGCCACTATGAGCATAGAAAACTTTAAGATCTTTGTTTTCATATGTAAACCCTTAACCCTTCCCAATACGCGTATTTTCGCATGTTTTATTATAGTATCAATATCCCTGTAAATAAATAAAAGCTTTTGGCTTCTTTCTTGTAATATTTTGTCATTTATGTTCTAATATAACCTGTAGTCCCTGCAGGTTCATTGTATTTTTTTGTTGTTTCTTGTATTTTCTTGTCGTCTTGGCAAAATCTTACAAAACAAAGATCTCCAAAAAAAGAACCGGGTTATATGCCCGGTCCTTCTATAGATCTGTTTTTTATAAAATCTGTGATCTTTTGTGATTCTTATCCTGTTAAAGCTTTTTTATATTCACTTTTTCCATAAGCTCAAAAACAATGCTTCTTTCAGGCGGTTTTGTTCCTATTGTCATAACCGCACCTGCTGATGTTGCCATGCAAAGCCTTGCTGTGTCTTCTTTATTGAAGCCGTTTTCAAAAGAATAAGCCAAGGCAGCCACCATGGCATCTCCCGCTCCTACGGCTGAGTTAGCCTCCACTTTAAGCCCGGGGCAAATATAACTTTCATTTTCAGAAAGAAACATAGCACCGTCTTTTCCCATAGATATGACAACTTTTTTGATGCCCTGATCTAAAAGTTTCTTTCCTTCGCTATAGAGCACTTCATCATCTGCTTTGTGATCTATTCCAAGGAACGATTCAAGCTCTGCTCTGTTTGGCTTTATTATATCAGGTTTTTCCTTAAGGCCTTCTTTAAACAGGTCTCCGTCTGCATCCATAAGCACAATGGCGCCCTTTTCATGTGCCTCTTTTATGATCTTTGCGTAAATATCTTTTGGAACTCCTCCGGGCACGCTTCCTGCAAGAACAAATAACGTATCTTCTTTTGCATACTTTCTTATGATCTCAAGAAGCTCTGAAAGCTTTTTACTGCTGATGCAAGGGCCCTGCTCATTTAACTCTGTAAGCTCGCCTTTCCCATCAACTATCTTGGTATTGGTCCTTGTTTCGCCCTCTACTTTTACAAAGTCTGTTTCTATACCTGCTTCATTAAGGCATTTTTCAATGCGATTTCCGGCTTCTCCTGCTATAAAGCCTGTGGCAACGCTTTTACCTCCAAGGCTTTTTATGGTCTTAGAGACATTAATACCTTTTCCGCCCACATCTGATTCACTGCTTTTTATCCTGTTTAATCCGCCATACTCAAAGGAGTCCACAAAAACAGTCTTATCTATGGCAGGATTCATGGTGACTGTAACAACCATTATATTTCTCCGTTTTCTTAAAATGCCCCGGCAAATATTGTCGGGGCTCAAAGTTTATTAAGGCTCTAAGTATATTAAGGTTCAAATTTTGGCATCGGTTCAAGCTTATGAAGATTGGCCTTATGCATCCTGTCTATCTTTTCTTTAAGGTCTGCAGGAGCCTCGCCGGTTCTTATGTATTTATCAAGCTCAGCATAAGTAAAGCCGATCTTTTCTTCATCGCTCATGCCGCTAAGACCGTCAGAAGGTGTCTTATGTACAAGGTGCTGCGGTACGTCAGAGCACTCATCTCCAAGCTTAAGTACGTCTTCTACCGTAAGGTTAGCAAAAAGGGAGAAGTCTCCTGCGGCATCACCAAACTTTGTTGAATAGCCCACATAATCCTCAGAAAGATTACATGTATTTGCTACAAGGCCGCCGCCCTTAAGGCTCTGCGCTACCGCATAAAGAACTGCCATACGGATACGAGGTGCCATGTTTATTACAGCGTCACGGCTCATCTCAAGACCAAGCTCTTTAAGACCCTCATTTACCTGCACCTTAAAAGCCTCGGTAACAGGACCGATATTTACGGTGATGTTCTGAAGATC